>NZ_JAQZAA010000089.1:0-58707 GCF_028640875.1 Pseudomonas sp. SBT1-2
CAAGGAGTAGGCAGGTCACGGACCTGTAGGAGCGAGCTTGCTCGCGATGGGGCTCATGACGCCCACGCCGGTTTGCGTTTCTGCACGAAGGCCATGGTCCCCTCGATGCCTTCGGCGCCAGTGACGGCGGCGGCGAACTGCTCCGCCGCGCGATCGAGCAGGGGCGCCAGCGGTTCTTCAGCGCTGGCCAGCAACAGGGCCTTGGTCGCGGCATTGGCTTCGGGCGCGCAGCACAACACATGGGCCAGTACCTCATCGAGGCGTTCGGCCAGGGCCTCTGGGCTGTTTTCGACAAAATGCACCAGGCCCAGCCGCTTGGCTTCGTGGCCATCAAAGCGCGCGGCGGTCAGCGCCAGCCGGCGGGCCTGGGTCAGGCCGATGCGCTTGACCACGAACGGGGCGATTTGCGCCGGCAGCAGGCCGAGGCTGGTTTCCGGCATACCGAACTGCGCCTGATGATCGGCGATGGCGATATCGCTGACACAGGCCAGGCCGAAGCCGCCGCCCAGCACCGCGCCTTGCAGCAGCACGATCAGCACCTGCGGGCTGTGCTGGGCTTCTTCGAGCAGCGTGCCGAATGCCCGGTTCAGTTCCTGAGAGGCGCTGGCGCCCTGGGCGCGGGCAGCGGCCATGTCTTTCAGGTCGCCGCCGGCGCAGAAGTGCCCGCCGGCGCCTCTCAGCACCAGGGCGCGAATGTCGCGGTCATCGCGTACCGCCGCCAGCACCGCGCGCAGTTCGGCGACCATTTGCAGGCTCATGGCGTTGCGGCTGTCCGGGCGATCGAGGGTGATGTGCAGGACGCCGCCGCGGGGCGCCAGCAGCAGGGTTTCGCAGGCGGGCAGGCGGCTCATTTTCTTTTCCCCGGCAGGATGCCCATGAGTTTGCAGATGATGCCCAGCATGATTTCGTCGGCGCCGCCGCCGATCGACACCAGGCGCACGTCGCGGTAGGCGCGGGCCACCGGGTTGTCCCACATGAAGCCCATGCCGCCCCAGTATTGCAGGCAGCTGTCGCTGACTTCGCGGCCCAGGCGCCCGGCCTTGAGCTTGGCCATGGACGCCAGGCGGGTGACATCCTGGCCCCGCACGTATTGCTCGGTGGCCTGGTACACCAGGGCCCGCAGGCATTCGATTTCGGTGGACAGCTCGGCCAGGCGGAAGTGGATCACCTGGTTGTCGATCAGCGCGCTGCCGAAGGTCTGGCGTGCCTTGCAGTACTCGATGGTGCTGTCGACGCAGTACTCCAGGCCCTTGATCATGTTGGCCGCGCCGAACAGCCGCTCTTCCTGGAATTGCAGCATCTGCATCATGAAGCCGGCGCCTTCGTGGCCGATGCGATAACGCTGGGGCACGCGCACGTTGTCGAAAAACACCTGGGCGGTTTCCGAGCTGCGCATGCCGAGCTTGTCCAGGTGCGGGCTGAGACTGATGCCGGGGCTGTTCATCGGCACCATGATCAGCGACTTGTTGACGTGGGGCTTGTCGTCCGAGGTGTTGGCCAGCAGGCAGATGAAGTCGGCGCTGGGGGAGTTGGTGATCCACATCTTGCTGCCGTTGATCACATAGTCGTCGCCGTCCTTGCGCGCCGTGGTCTTGAGCCCGGCCACGTCGGAGCCAGCACCGACTTCGGAGACGCCGATGCAGCCGACCATTTCCCCGCTGATGGCCGGGCGCAGGAATTCCTCGCGCAGCTCGTCGGAGCCGAAGCGCGCCAGGGCCGGGGTGCACATGTCGGTCTGCACGCCGATGGCCATCGGGATGCCGCCGCAATGAATGGTGCCGAACTCTTCGGCGGCGACTATCGAATAGCTGTAGTCCAGGCCCATGCCGCCGAACTTCTCCGGCTTGGAGATGCCCAGCAGGCCCAGTTCGCCGGCCTTGCGGAAAATCTCATGGATCGGAAAGCGCCCGGCCTTTTCCCACTCGTCGACGTACGGGTTGATCTCGCGCTCGACAAAGTTGCGCACCGTGCGCCGCAGTTCTTCATGTTCCTGGGTGAAGATCATTTTTATTGTTCTCCTCAAGTTGAGTGACGCAATCCCTGAACCTTGTGACTCCTGTAACCGCTGCCGCAGGCCGAAAACACCGCCGTTGCGGAACTGCTCGCTGTCCCTGTAGCCGCTGCCGAAGGCTGCGATAAGGCCCGAAGGGCCTTCGAGGGCTTCAAGAGCACGTCCTCTTCGGGGCCGATCGCAGCCTACGGCAGCGGCTACATCAGAACCGTGCGACACCGAAGCTATTGGGTTGTAGCTGACGCACCTGCGCCTCATGGCAGATATCCAGCAGATAACCCAGCAGGGTGCGGGTATCCCGTGGGTCGATCAGCCCGTCGTCCCACAGGTTGGCGCTGCCATACAAGGCGGTGGACTGGCTGTCGAGCTTCTGCGCGGTGACCTGTTCCAGCATATCCAGCATCTGCGGATCGGCCGCCTGGCCCTGCTTGGCGTGCTTGGCCTCGGTGACGATGCGCAGCACCTTGCCGGCCTGGGCGCCGCCCATCACTGCGGTGCGGCTGTTGGGCCAGGCGAAGATGAAGCGCGGGTCCAGGCCGCGGCCGCACATGGCGTAGTTGCCGGCGCCATAGGAGCCGCCGACCACGATCGTCAGCTTCGGCACCCGGGCATTGGCCACCGCCTGGATCAGCTTGGAACCGTGCTTGATCACGCCTTGCTGCTCCGACTCGGTGCCGACCATGAAACCGGTGGTGTTGTGGAAAAACAGCAGCGGGGTGCCGCTCTGGTCGCACAATTGAATGAACTGCGCGGCCTTGCTTGCGCCTTTCGGGGTGATCGGCCCGTTATTGCCGATAAAACCGCAAGGGCGCCCCTGGATCTGCAAATGACCGCAGAGGGTCTGCTGGTCGAACTCGCCCTTGAATTCGAGGAAGTTCGAACCGTCGGCGATGCGCGCGACGATTTCCCGGGCGTCATAAGGCTTTTTCGGGTCGTCGGGAATCAGCCCCAGCAGTTCGTCGATCGGGTACAGCGGTTCCGCGTAGGCGCGTGTCGGCTGCAGCGGCAGCCGGGCATTCCACGGCAGGGCGTCGAGAATCTCCCGCACGATGCGCACGCCATCGCCGTCGTTTTCCGCCAGGTATTCGGCGGTGCCGGCCACCTGCGCATGCATCTCGGCTCCGCCCAGTTCTTCGTCGGTGGCCACCTCGCCAGTGGCGGCCTTGAGCAGGGGCGGGCCGGCGAGAAACAGCTTGGCCTTGCCGCGCACCACCACTACGTAATCCGACAGCCCCGGCTGGTAGGCGCCGCCGGCGGTGGCCGAGCCGTGCACCACAGTGATCTGTGGCAAGCCCATGGCCGACATGCGCGCCTGGTTGGCGAAACTGCGCGCGCCTTCGACGAAGATCTCCGCCGCGTAATTGAGGTTGGCGCCGCCGCTCTCGGCCAGGGTCACCACCGGCAGTTTGTTTTCCATGGCGATCTGTTGCAGGCGCAGGGATTTTTTCAGGCCGCTGGGGGAGATGGTGCCGCCCTTGATCGCACTGTTGTTGGCCACCACCAGCACCCGCACGCCACTGACATAACCGATGCCGGCGATCAGCCCGCCACCGGCCTGGCTGCCGTCCTTGTCGTCGTGCAGCTTGTAGCCGGCCAGGCTCGCCAGTTCGAGAAAGGGCGCGCCGGGGTCCAGCAGCAGGTTGAGGCGTTCGCGGGGCAGCAGTTGCCCGCGCTTTTCGAATTTCGCCTTGGCCTCGGCAGCCTTGGCCAGCAGGTTCTGTTCCAGTTGGCGGATCTGCGCCAGGCCGGCCAGCATCGCTTCACGATTCTGCAGGAACTGCGGGCTGTGAGGGTCGAGTTGGGACTGGATGACCGGCATGGCTTACTCCTGATCCTTGAGCACGTCGGGCAGATAAGCGCGGTGGAAGCCGTTGTAGGACTGGCTATGGGAGGCCTTGTGCAGCGGCCAGGCGCGGCTGCCGAGGCTGGCGGCGCCGTCGATGCGCAAGGTGCTGCCGCTGATGAAGGCGGCCGCCGGGCTGAGCAGGAAGACGATGGCGGCACTGACTTCCGACTCGGTGCCGATGCGCTTGAGCGGCACGTGTTCGCGCAGGGTCGGGATCACCGCCTTGAACGCGCCTTCGTAGGTGTCCATGCCGCTGGAGGCGATCCAGCCCGGCGCCACGGCATTGACCCGCACCCCGGCATGGCCCCATTCGAATGCGGCGGTCTTGGTGAAGTTGTCCATCCCCGAACGGGCGGCGCCGGAATGGCCCATGCCGGGCATGCCACCCCACATGTCGGCGAGCATGTTGACGATGCTGCCGCCGTGCTTGCTCATGGACTGGTTGAAGACTTCCCGGGCCATGAGAAAACCGCCCACCAGGTTGGTGCGCAGCACGGTTTCAAAACCTTTCTGATTGATCGAGGCCAGGGGCGAGGGGTATTGCCCGCCGGCGTTGTTGACCAGGCCATGCAGCGGCCCGTGCTCACGGATCAGTTCACTGACCAGGGTCTTGACCGCTTCCTCGTCGCGAATGTCGCAGGCATGCCCGCTGGCCTGGCCACCGTCTTCGGCAATCTCCGCGGCCACCTTGTGCAGCTTGTCCGCCTTGCGCCCCACCAGCAGCACGCGGGCGCCAAGGGCCGCCAGTTCGTGGGCGGTGCAGCGCCCGATGCCGCTGCCGCCGCCGGTGACGATGATGGTCTGGCCGGCGAACAGGTCGGGTTTGAAAATCGAGTCATAACCCACGATAGGTGTCCTCTAATTAACGGCGTCAGCGATGCTCTGCGGCACCGGGATCTGGATTTCCAGCAACTGCTGGGCGAAGGCCTTGCCTTGCGGGTCGATGCGCAGGCTGGCGACACCGCCGCCACCGAGGGCGTTTTCCAGCAGGAAATTCAGGCTATGGCTGCCCGGCAGGTACCAGCGCTGGACCCGGCCATGGATCGGGTCCAGCACATGGCTCATCCAGTCCACCACGACTGCGGGGGTCAAGGCTTCGGCGATCCACGGCAGGTATTCGGGCGCGCGGGCCATGACTCCGATATTGCTGTGGTTACCCTTGTCTCCGGAGCGCGCCACCGCCAGCTTGACCAGCGCCACGCTGGCATCGGCGCGGCCCACGGGGCTGGCCACGGCATGGGGCGCGGGCAGGGCGCTGGAGTCGAGGCTGTCGAGCTCGGGCAACTCGACCCGGTGGCGTTGGCCGGCCATCTCGACTTCCAGGGTGCAGGCGCTTTTGTCGATCAGGAACGAGAACAGACGGATCAGCGGATAGACCGTGGGCCGGCCGCCGACGATGCCGGTCAGGCCCGGGGCCATGCCCGTGGCGGCCTGGGCGATCTCCCGGGAAAACAGCACCAGCGCGCGCTTGTCCGGGTGGCGCACGGCGAGCTTGATCACCACTTCGCGGCTGTCCTGGCGCTGGCCGTGAGGGCCGTAGGTGGCTTCGCTGCCGAGCAGTTCGATATTGACTTCGCTGTAAGGCGCCCAGCCGCGCTGGGCGAACATTTCCGCGGTCTTGTCGATGATCGCCTGGCTGACCCGGCGCGCCTTGGCCACTGCGTCGATACCGGCGATCAGGCAACTGGCGGTGCAACGGAAACCGTCCGGGTAGGTGGCGCTGACCTTGTACTGGCCGGTCGGCGGCAGGCCCTTGGCGCCGTGCACGCTGACCGCATTCTTGCCCTGTTGGCGCAGCTTGACCTGGGTGAAGTCGCAGACCACGTCGGGCAGCAGATAGGCCCGAGGGTCGCCGATCTCATATAGCAGTTGTTCGCCGACGGTCAGCGGCGTGACCAGGCCGCCGGAGCCTTCGGGCTTGCTGACCACGAACTGGCCGTCGGCGCCGACCTCGACTATGGGAAAACCGATGTGTTCGTAGTCCGGCACGTCGCGCCAGTCGGTGAAGTTGCCGCCGGTGCACTGTGCGCCGCATTCGATGATGTGCCCGGCGAGGGCGGCCTGGGCCAGCTTGTCGTAGTCGTGCCAGGACCAGCCGAACTCATGCACCAGCGCGGCGCTGACCACCGCGCTGTCAACCCCGCGGCCGGTGATGACAATGTCGGCGCCGAGCTTCAGGGCTTCGACTATTCCCGGGGCGCCGAGGTAGGCGTTGGTGGACACGCACATGGGTGGCAGCGGCGCGCCGCTGAACATTTCATGAATGCCGCTGCCGCTCAGTTGCTTGAAGCGCGGTTGCAGGTCGTCGCCCAGTAGCACGGCGATCTTCAGGGCCACGCCGGCCTGGTCGCAGGCCGCTTGCAGGGCCGCGGCGCAGGCCTGTGGGTTGACCCCGCCGGCATTGCTGATGACCCGGATGTTTTGCCGGGCGATCTCGCCCAGCAGCGGGCTCAAGACCTCGACAAAGTCCGTGGCGTAGCCGGCAGTGGGATCCTTCATCCGGGCGCCGGCCATGATCGACATAGTGATCTCGGCCAGGTAGTCGAACACCAGGTAATCCAGGCGGCCGCCCTGCACCAGTTGCGCGGCGGCGCTCGAGGTGTCGCCCCAGAAGGCACTGGCGCAGCCGATGCGGAGGGTCTTGGTCATGGCAGGGGGCTCTCGATAAAAGACTCGATAAAAGACGCGATGACAGAACTGCATCGAGACTACCAAGCAAGCGCTTGGTTTGTAAACGTCGGAAATATCTTCTTCCCAAGCGCTTGCTTGGTCGTCCCCACGGGCTTAAATTGCGCGCGCAAGCTCCCTGTTTCAGCGGGCTGCGCCGCATAACGATCGAGCGAATGTAGGAGAGAGGCCGTGGACGAGCAAAAAGCCTTGCTGGTGATGCGCCAGCTGGTCGCCAACGGGCAACTGACCGATCCGGACAGCGCCCGCGGCAAGCTGCTGCAAACCGCGGCTCACCTGTTTCGCAACAAAGGCTACGAACGCACCACGGTGCGCGACCTGGCCAGCGCGGTGGGCATCCAGTCCGGCAGCATCTTTCATCACTTCAAGAGCAAGGACGACATCCTGCGCGCGGTGATGGAGGAAACCATCCACTACAACACCGCCCTGATGCGCGCCGAACTGGCCGAAGCCGGCAGCGTGCGCGAGCGGGTGCTGGCGCTGATCCGCTGCGAGCTGCAATCGATCATGGGCGGCAGCGGCGAGGCCATGGCGGTGCTGGTCTACGAATGGCGCTCGTTGTCGGCGCAAGGCCAGGCCGACGTCCTGGCCCTGCGCGACATTTATGAGCAGATCTGGCTGCAGGTGCTGGGCGAGGCCAAGGAGGCCGGCTTTATCAAGGGCGATGTGTTCATTACCCGGCGTTTTCTCACCGGGGCGCTGTCCTGGACCACCACCTGGTTTCGCGCCGAGGGCAGCCTGACCCTCGAACAACTGGCCGAGGAAGCGCTGACCCTGGTGCTCAACGAGCCCTGAGCGCAAGTAATTAATTACTCAGTGGAAAGTTGTCGAAGCGAGGGAAACCGCCTAGCTTTAATGGCACTCCCCTGTTTCTTTTCTTGAGGTACGTTACCTGATGTCTTCGCCAATGCGGACGGCTTTGCGAATGCTTGTGTGGGGCCTGGCCACCCTGACGGTTTTCCCGGTCTGTGCTGCACAGTTGGTACGGGTGGGGGCGGCGCACTTTCCTCCTTATACCGTGCGGCCCGAGCAGGGCGCCGACACCGGTTTGCTGCCGCAACTGGTGGAGGCCTTGAACGTACTGCAAAGTGATTATCAATTCGTACTGGTGCCAACCTCGATTCCCCGGCGTTTTCGCGATTTCGAGCAAGGCCGCGTCGACATGGCGATTTTCGAGAACCCGGCCTGGGGCTGGCAGGACATTCCCCACACCAGCGTCGACATGGGCCTGGAAGATGCCGAGATCTTCACCGCCCAGCGCGAGCCCGGCCGCGGCCAGGAATATTTCGCCGACCTCAAGGGCAAGCGCCTGGCCCTGTTCAGCGGTTACCACTATGCATTTGCCAACTTCAATGCCGACCCCAAGTACCTGGCCGACACCTACAACGCGACCCTGACCTACTCCCATGACAGCAACCTGCTGATGGTGCTGCGCGGTCGTGCCGACATTGCGCTGGTGACCCGTTCCTACCTCAGTGATTTCCTCTCGCACAATGCCGACACGGCGCAGCAGTTGTTCGCGTCCGAGCGGATCGATCAGGTCTACCACCACTACGCCCTGATTCGCCCCATGGCGCCGATCAGCGGCGAAGACTTCGCCAAGTTGCTGGGGCGCTTGCGCGACAGCGGTGAAATGCTGAAGATCTTCGATCCCTACCGCATCGTGGTCATGCCCCCGGCCAAGTGAAGCCGGCCTGCCTAAATTTCTCTCTGCGGCTCACGTCACTTGGTTGAACACCGATGACGCTGAGTCCGTGCCATGTCCTCTCTCGATACGCTGTCCGCTGTGGCCGTTGCCGATACCTGCCGTTGCGTCGCCGATGCCGCTGGCCTGCAACCGCTGCGGCTCGCCGGCATTGAAACCAGCGGTGCCAGCCGTGGGCCTGGCGCGCCGCTGCCACCGGCGGGCAGCGAGGTGCTGCAAGCCTTGCGTGGGCAAGACGGATGGCGTGAGGAGTGGATGGCCGGCTGGTTGTCGACCCTGGTGCATTCGTTATGCCTAGACCACGGGCCGAGCGAGCGGCTGGTCGAGGACGCTGGCCACAGGCTCGAGCAGCAGGAGCGTTGCCTGCATTGTGGCAGGGCCTTCGATTTTTCGCACAAGCGCGCCGCCCTGCTGATTCTGGCACAGGGGCGTGGTGTCGAACGGCATCAGGGGGTCGAGACGATCGGGCGGGAGCGTTCCTGTTCGCGGTAGCGCCGTGGCGGACGGTGGCTATCGCGATCAGGTGCGGGAGTAGCGGGCAGCGCGGCTCAGTGGCGGGCGTAGGTGTCGGCGCGGCTACCCGAGACTTTGCGGCAGTGCACCAGTGCATCGCGAATCATGAAATTCACCAGGGTCGGCGAGACCCCGAGCTCCTTGGCGATGTCCTTTTGCGGCACGCCATGCAGGCGATACATCTCGAACGCATAGCGGGTGCGGCTCGGCAGTTCGGTCAGCGCATCGGCAATGTGTTCCAGGGTCGAGAAATTGATGTGTGAGGTTTCCGGCGACGCTCCCTGCACGACCACATTCAAGCCCTCTTCTTCAGTGCCCGAATACTTCTGCTCCAGCGCCTGCTTGCGATAGTGGTCGATCGCCAGGTTGCGCACGATCTGGAACAGGTAGCTCAACTGCGCCTTGAACGACGAGGTGATCTGCGGCGCCGATTGCAGCCGGAAGAAAGCGTCCTGCACCACGTCTTCGGCGCGGGAGCGGCAGCCGGTAATGCGCGCCGCGATTTTGACCAGGATCAGGCGGTTGTCGACAAAGGCCTGGAGTAGCGGTGAATCGCACCTGCTTGTGGATACTTGTTCCGTCATGGAAATCACCTTGCTGCAAAAGGGTTAGTAGGACGACAGAAATTTCAGATTCGTCTTACACATCGAGCGACAAATTATGTTGAATGATAATGATTGTCAATTGAGAAAGAGAATTAATGATCCTCTTTGGTGCGCAGTGAGAACTGCGGCTCGTTGTCGCACTTTGTGAAGGTGTTCGAGGGGTGGGTGGGGACTAATTATTTCAAGACGCCATCCGTTCTCATTGGAGAAAGGCTACGGGTGGAACATCCCGCCACAGCAGTCTCCAGATGCCCCGTTCCGAGGGCAGGGGCCTTTATTTTTCAAAGGTTTATGTAACGGTCGCGGCCTTGGTCCGCGGCTCTACGTGCAAGCACAATCCGCGCAGGAAACCCCATGATGGACGCGTTCGAACTCCCCAGCACTCTGGCTCAAGCCCTTCAACGCCGGGCGGCTCAGACCCCTGATCAAGTGGCCTTGCGCTTTCTTGCCGAAGAGCAGGATCAGAGCGTGGTCCTCAGTTATCGCGACCTGGATCTGCGCGCCCGGACCATCGCCGCGGCGCTGCAGGCCAATGCCGGCCTGGGCGATCGCGCGGTGCTGCTGTTCCCCAGCGGCCCGGACTATGTCGCGGCGTTTTTTGCCTGCCTGTATGCCGGGGTCATCGCGGTGCCGGCCTATCCGCCGGAGTCGAGCCGACGCCATCACCAGGAGCGGCTGATCTCGATCATCGCCGACGCCGAGCCGCGGCTGCTGCTGACCAGCAGCGGGCTGCGCGATTCCCTGGCGCAGATGGACGAGCTACAAGGCGCCGACGCGCCGCAGCTGCTCTGCGTGGACACCCTGGAGGCGAGCCTGGCCGAAGTCTGGACGGCCACCGAACTGCGCGGCGACGACATCGCCTTCCTGCAATACACCTCGGGCTCCACCGCCTTGCCCAAGGGCGTGCAAGTCAGCCACGGCAACCTGGTGGCCAACGAACTGCTGATCCGCCGCGGCTTCGGCATCGACCTCAACCCCGACGACGTGATCGTCAGCTGGCTGCCGCTGTACCACGACATGGGCCTGATCGGCGGCCTGCTGCAACCGATCTTCAGCGGTGTGCCCTGCGTATTGATGTCGCCGGCCTACTTCCTCGGCCGGCCGTTGCGCTGGCTGGAGGCGATCAGCCAATACGGCGGCACCATCAGCGGCGGCCCGGACTTCGCCTACCGCCTGTGCAGCGAGCGGGTCAGCGAGTCGGCCCTGGAGCGCCTGGACCTCAGCCGCTGGCGCGTGGCCTATTCCGGCTCCGAGCCGATCCGCCTGGACACCCTGGAGCGCTTCGCCGAAAAGTTCGCCGCCTGCGGTTTCACCCCGAATAACTTCTTCGCTTCTTATGGTCTGGCCGAGGCCACCCTGTTTGTCGCTGGCGGCACCCGTGGCCAGGGCATCCCGGCCCTGCGCCTGGACGAGCAGGCCCTGGCGCAGAACCGCGCCGAGCCGGGCAGCGGCAACGCCATGATGAGCTGCGGCACCAGCCAACCCGAGCACGCGGTGCTGATCGTCGAGCCGCACACCCTGGCCGAGCTGGAAGACAACCTGGTCGGCGAAGTCTGGGCCGCCGGTCCGAGCATCGCCCATGGTTACTGGCGCAACCCCGAGGCGTCGGCCAAGACCTTCGTTCAGCACGCCGGCCAGACCTGGCTGCGCACCGGCGACTTGGGTTTCATGCGCGGTGGCGAGCTGTTCATTACCGGTCGCTTGAAAGACATGCTGATCGTGCGTGGGCACAACCTTTATCCACAGGACATCGAGCAGACCATCGAGCGTGAGGTCGAGGTGGTGCGCAAGGGCCGGGTCGCGGCGTTCGCCGTCACCGAACAGGGCGAGGAAGGCATCGGCATCGCCACGGAAATCAGCCGCAGCGTGCAGAAGATCCTCACGCCGGACGCGCTGATCAAGCTGATTCGCCAGACCGTGGCCGAGGCCTATCAGCAAGCGCCGAGCGTGGTGGTCCTGCTCAACCCCGGCGCCTTGCCCAAGACTTCCAGCGGCAAGCTGCAACGTTCGGCCTGCCGCAACCGCCTGGCCGATGGCAGCCTCGACAGTTATGCCCAATTCCCGAGTCGCCAGGCGGTGGCCGGCGAGGCCAGCGGTGAAGCGAGCAGCGAACTGCAAGAGCTGATCGGCCGCATCTGGCGCGAGCAGCTGCACGTCGAGCAAGTAGCGAGCGACGATCACTTTTTCCTGCTGGGCGGCAACTCCATCGCCGCGACCCAGGTCGTCGCGCGGCTGCGTGAAGAACTCGGCCTGGAGCTGAACCTGCGCCTGCTGTTCGAGGCGCCGACCCTTGGCGCTTTTGCCGCGCAGGTCGCGCAACTGCAACAGGACGGCGGCCTGGCCCAGGGCGCGATCAATGCCTTGTCGCGCACCGAGGCGTTGCCTCAGTCCCTGGCGCAGAACCGCCTGTGGATCACCTGGCAGCTCGACCCGCACAGCAGCGCCTACAACATTCCCGGCGGCCTGCGCCTGCGCGGCGAGCTGGACGAAGACGCCCTGCGCGCCAGCTTCCAGCAACTGATCGAGCGTCATGAATCCCTGCGCACGCGCTTTTTCGAGCGCGACGGCCAGGCGCTGCAACAGGTCGAAGCCGCCGGCGAATTCAACCTGCAGGTGATCGACCTCAGCGACCTGCCGCTGGCCGAGCGCGAAGCGCGGGCGCAACAGATCCGCGAGGAGGAAGCCCGTACCCAGTTCGACCTGGAACAAGGCCCGCTGCTCTGGGTGACCCTGGTACGCCTCGACGACGAAGAGCATCAACTGCTGGTGACCCTGCACCACATCATCGCCGACGGCTGGTCGCTGAATGTGCTGATCGACGAGTTCTCGCGCCTGTATGCCGCCGCCGTGCAAGGCCAGGCGGCGAGCCTGGCGCCGCTGCCGCTGCAATACGCCGACTACGGTAGCTGGCAGCGCCAGTGGCTGGCCCAGGGCGAAGGCGAGCGGCAACTGGCCTACTGGAAACAGCAGTTGGGCAATGAGCACCCAAGCCTGAGCCTGGCCACCGATCACCCGCGCTCGGCGCAGCGGCAACACAGCGCCGCGCGCCACAGCCTGCGCCTGGGGGCGAGCCTGAGCGAAGCCATTCGCCAGACCGCCCAGGCCCATGAATCGACACCCTTCATGCTGTTGCTCACGGCCTTCCAGAGCCTGCTGCATCGCTACAGCGGCCAGCGCGACATCCGTATCGGCGTGCCCAACGCCAACCGTCCGCGCCTGGAAACCCAGGGCCTGATCGGCTTCTTCATCAACACCCTGGTGCTGCGCGCCGAGGTGGATGGCCGCCTGCCATTTAGCGCGTTGCTGGCGCAGACCCGCCAGGCCGCGCTGGAAGCCCAGGCCCATCAGGACCTGCCGTTCGAGCAACTGCTCGAAGCCTTCCCCCAGGCCCGCGAACAGGGTCTGTTCCAGGTCATGTTCAACCACCAGCAACGCGACCTCGGCGCCCTGCGCCGGTTGCCCGGGCTGCTGGCCGAAGAGCTGCCGTGGCACAGCCGCGAGGCCAAGTTCGACCTGCAACTGCACAGTGAAGAAGACCGCAACGGCCGCCTGAGCCTGTCGTTCGACTACGCCGCCGAGTTGTTCGAGGCCGCGACCGTCGAGCGCCTGGCCGAGCATTTCGTCAGCCTGCTGCGCGAGGCCTGCGAGCGTCCGCAGACCGCCATCGCCGACTTGCCGTTGCTCAACCCCTGCGAGCAGGCGCAGCAGCAACAGTGGAGCGAAGCCCCTTGCGCGGCGGCCAGCCAATGGCTGCCCGAGCTGCTCGACGCACAACTGCAACAGACCCCGGAGCGCACCGCGCTGGTGTGGCAGGGCGGCGAGCTGAGCTTCGCCGAGCTGCATGCCCAGGCCAACCGCCTGGCCCATTACCTGCGCGACAAAGGGGTCGGCCCGGATGTCTGCGTGGCCATCGCCGCCGAGCGTTCGCCGCAGCTGTTGATCGGCCTGCTGGCGATCGTCAAGGCCGGCGGCGCCTATGTGCCGCTGGACCCGGACTACCCGGCCGAACGCCTGGCCTACATGCTGGCCGACAGTGGCGTCGAGCTGCTGCTGACCCAGACCCAACTGCTCGAGCGTCTGCCCCAGGCCGAGGGTGTCAGCGCCATCGCCATGGACAGCCTCAAGCTCGACAGCTGGCCGAGCCATGCGCCGGGCCTGCACCTGCACGGCGACAACCTGGCGTATGTGATCTACACCTCCGGTTCCACCGGCCAGCCCAAGGGCGTGGGCAACACCCACGCGGCCCTGAGCGAACGCTTGCAGTGGATGCAGAACACTTACCGCCTGGATGCCAGCGATGTGCTGATGCAAAAGGCGCCGATCAGCTTCGACGTGTCGGTGTGGGAATGCTTCTGGCCGCTGATCACCGGCTGCCGCCTGCTGCTGGCCGCGCCGGGTGAACACCGCGACCCGCATCGCATCGCCCAGTTGGTGCAGCAATACGGCGTGACCACGCTGCACTTCGTGCCGCCGCTGTTGCAGCTGTTCGTCGATGAGCCGCTGAGCGCCGAATGCAGCAGCCTGCGCCGAGTGTTCTCCGGTGGCGAAGCCTTGCCGGCCGAATTGCGCGACCGGGTGCTGGAGCAACTGCCGAACGTCCAGTTGCACAACCGTTATGGCCCGACTGAAACCGCGATCAACGTCACCCACTGGCATTGCCGCCGCAGCGATGGCGAGCGCTCGCCCATCGGCCGGCCGCTGGGCAATGTGATCTGCCGGGTACTGGATGCCGACCTCAACCCGGTGCCGGCCGGCGTGCCGGGCGAGCTGTGCATTGCCGGGATCGGCCTGGCCCGTGGTTATCTCGGGCGGCCGGGGCTGAGCGCCGAACGTTTTGTCGTCGACCCGCTGGGCTCCGAGGGCGCGCGCCTGTACCGTACCGGCGACCGTGTGCGCTGGGCGGCCGATGGCGCGCTGGAATACCTCGGGCGCCTCGATCAGCAGGTCAAGCTGCGCGGCTTCCGGGTCGAGCCCCAGGAAATCGAAGCGCGCTTGCTGGCCCAGGAGGGCGTGGCCCAGGCCGCGGTACTGGTACGCGAGACCGCGGCCGGTGCACAGCTGATCGGTTATTACACCGCCACTGCGGATGTGGAAGATGAAGAGGTGCAGATCGCGCGCCTGAAAACCGCCCTGGCCAGTGAGCTGCCGGAGTACATGGTGCCGGCGCAACTGATGCTTCTTTCGGCCATGCCCCTGAGCCCGAGCGGCAAGCTCGACCGCCGCGCCTTGCCGGAACCGCAATGGCAGGTGCGTGAACACATCGAGCCGGTTACCGAGCTGCAACAACAGATCGCGGCGATCTGGCGCGAGGTGCTGGGGCAGCAGTGCATTGGTCTGCGCGATGATTTCTTTGCCCTGGGTGGCCACTCGCTGCTGGCCACGCAGATCATCTCCCGGACCCGCCAGGCCTGCGACGTCGAGTTGCCGCTGCGGGCCTTGTTCGAAGCCAGCGAGCTGGGCGACTTCGCCGAGCAGGTGCGGCTGATCCAGGCATCCGGCAAGCGCAACCAGCAACAGCCGATCGCCAAGGTCGACCGCAGCGCGCCTGTACCGCTGTCCTTTTCCCAGCAGCGCATGTGGTTCCTCTGGCAGATGGAGCCGGACAGCCCGGCCTACAACGTCGGCGGCATGGCGCGTTTCAAGGGCGTGCTGGATGTCGGGCGTTTCGAGGCGGCGCTGCAGGCGCTGATCCTGCGTCACGAAACCCTGCGTACCACTTTCCCCAGCGTCGACGGCGTGGCCCGGCAACGGGTGCACGCCGAAACCGGCGTGCGCATGGCCTGGAAGGACTTCTCCAGCCTGGATGCAGCGGCCCGCGAGCAACGCCTGCAACAGCTGGCCGACAGCGAGGCGCACCAGCCGTTCGACCTGGAAACCGGTCCGCTGCTGCGCGCCTGCCTGGTCAAGGCGGCGGAGCATGAGCACTACTTCGTGCTGACCCTGCACCACATCGTCACCGAAGGCTGGGCGATGGACATCTTCGCCCGTGAGCTGAGCGCGTTGTACGAAGCCTTTATCGACGACCGCGACTCGCCGCTGGAACCGCTGCCGGTGCAGTACCTGGACTACAGCGTCTGGCAGCGCCAGTGGCTGGAGTCCGGCGAGCGTCAGCGCCAGCTGGATTACTGGACCACGCAACTGGGCAACGAACACCCGCTGCTGGAACTGCCGGGCGACCGTCCGCGGCCGCCGGTGCAAAGCCACCAGGGCGAGCTGTACCGCTTCGACCTCAGCGACGAACTGGCGGCACGGGTGCGTCGCTTCAATGCGGAACACGGCCTGACCCTGTTCATGACCATGGCCGCCACTTTGGCCGTGCTGCTCTATCGCTACAGCGGCCAGACCGACCTGCGCATCGGCGCGCCGGTGGCCAACCGCATCCGCCCGGAAAGCGAAGGGCTGATCGGCGCCTTCCTCAACACCCAGGTGCTGCGTTGCCAGCTCGACGGGCAGATGAGCGTCGGTGAACTGTTCGAGCAGGTGCGACATACCGTGATCGAAGGCCAGTCCCATCAGGACCTGCCGTTCGACCACCTGGTGGAAGCCCTGCAACCGCCGCGCAGCGCCGCCTACAACCCGCTGTTCCAGGTGATGTGCAACGTCCAGCGCTGGGAGTTCCAGCAGAGCCGCAGCCTGGCCGGCATGACCGTCGAATACCTGGCCAACGATGCGCGGGCCACCAAGTTCGACCTCAACCTGGAAGTCACCGACCTCGACCATCGCCTGGGTTGCTGCCTGACCTACAGCACCGACCTGTTCGACGAACCGCGCATCGCGCGCATGGCGACGCACTGGCGCAACCTGCTGGAGGCCTTGATCGAGAGCCCCGAGCAACGCCTGAGCGAATTGCCGCTGCTCGACCGCGCCGAGCAACAGCAGCTGCTGGACAGCCTGGGCGTCGAGCCCGGCGAGCACCGCCTGGACCAGTGCATCCACCACCTGTTCAGCGAACAGGCGCTGCTGCGCCCGGACGCGCCGGCCCTGACGTTCGCCGGGCAGACCCTGAGCTACGCCGAACTCGACAGCCGCGCCAACCGCCTGGCCTGGATGCTCCGTGAACGTGGCGTCGGTCCGCAGGTGCGGGTCGGCCTGGCCCTGGAGCGTTCGCTGGAAATGGTCATCGGCCTGCTGGCGATCCTCAAGGCCGGCGGCGCCTACGTGCCGCTGGACCCGGAATACCCGCTGGACCGCCTGCACTACATGATCGAAGACAGTGGCATCGGCTTGCTGCTCAGTGACGCGGCGATGTTCCAGGCCCTGGGCCAGCTGCCGCCGAGCGTGGCGCGCTGGTGCCTGGAAGAGGACGGCGCGCAACTGGCCAACTACCCGGCCAGCGAGCTGCCCTTTATCAGCCTGCCGCAGCACCAGGCGTACCTGATCTACACCTCGGGTTCCACCGGCAAGCCCAAGGGCGTGGTGGTGTCCCATGGCGAGATCGCCATGCATTGCCGCGCGGTGATCGAGCGTTTCGGCATGCGCCCGGACGACTGCGAGCTGCACTTCTATTCCATCAACTTCGATGCCGCCACCGAGCGTCTGCTGGTGCCGCTGCTCAGCGGCGCCCAGGTGGTGCTGCGGGCGCAAGGGCAGTGGGACACCGAAGAGATCTGCCAGCTGATCCGCCAGCACCGCATCAACATCCTCGGCTTCACCCCGAGCTACGGCAGCCAGCTGGCGCAGTGGCTGGCGACCCAGGGCGAAACCCTGCCGGTGCGCATGTGCATCACCGGCGGCGAAGCGCTGACCGGCGAGCACCTGAACCGCATTCGCGCGGCGTTCAAGCCGAGCCTGTTCTTCAACGCCTATGGCCCCACCGAAACCGTGGTCATGCCTTTGGCCAGCCTGGCGCCGGAGCAACTGGAGGAGGGCGCCGGCAGCGTGCCAATCGGCACGGTGGTCGGTGAGCGCGTGGCCTATATCCTCGACGCCGATCTGGCCCTGGTGCCGCAAGGCGCCACCGGTGAGCTGTATGTCGGCGGGGCCGGCCTGGCCCAGGGTTACCACCAGCGTCCGGGCATGAGCGCCGAGCGCTTCGTCGCCGACCCGTTCAGCACTCATGGCGGGCGTCTGTATCGCACCGGCGACCTGGTGCGCCAGTGCGCCGACGGTCAGGTGGAATACATCGGCCGGGTCGACCATCAGGTGAAGATTCGCGGCTTCCGTATTGAGCTGGGGGAAATCGAAAACCGCCTGCTGGAACATGAGGCCGTGCGCGAAGCGGTGGTGCTGGCCCTGGACATGCCGGGCGGCAAACAGCTGGCCGGCTATCTGGTGACCGATGTCGCCGAACAGAGTGACGAGCAGCAAGCTGCCTTGCGCGAGGCGATCAAGGCCCAGCTGAAAATCCATCTGCCGGATTACATGGTGCCCACCCATCTGGTCCTGCTGGCGAGCATGCCGCTGACCGCCAACGGCAAGCTCGACCGCCGTGCCTTGCCGGCACCGGACCTGGAACTCAACCGCCAGCAGTACGTGGCGCCGAGCAACGAGCTGGAGCAAACCCTGGCCCAGGTCTGGTGCGATGTGCTGAACCTGCCGCAGGTCGGCCTGCACGACAACTTCTTCGAACTGGGTGGCGACTCGATCCTGTCGATCCAGGTGGTCAGCCGCGCCCGCCAGCTGGGCATTCATTTCAGCCCGCGCGACCTGTTCCAGCATCAGACCGTGCAGACCCTGGCCGCGGTGGCCAGCCGCAGCGAGCAGATTATCGCCGAGCAAGGCTTGCTCAGCGGCGAGTCGGGCCTGACGCCGATCCAGCACTGGTTCTTCGACAGCGAGATCCCCGAGCGTCAACACTGGAACCAGGCGCTGCTGCTGGCGCCGACCCAGGCACTCGATGGGCAGTTGTTGGAGCAAGCGCTGCACGCGGTGCTGGCGCAGCATGATGCCCTGCGCCTGCGCTTTACCCAGGTCGACGGCCAATGGCAGGCGATACATCAACCGTTGTCCGAAGCGCCGCTGCTGGTGCAGATGCATGTGGCGTCTATGGATCAATGTGTTGCGCTGTTCGCCGAGGCCCAGCGCAGCCTCGACCTGAGCAACGGACCGCTGTTGCGCGCGCTGCTGGTGGACGGTCCGCAGGAACAGCAACGCCTGTTTATCGCCATCCACCACCTGGTGGTCGACGGCGTGTCCTGGCGGGTGCTGCTGGAGGATCTGCAAAACCTCTACCGCCAGCTTGAAGCTCAGCAGACGCCGCGCCTGCCGGCGAAAACCAGCGCCTTGCGCGATTGGGCGTCACGCCTGCAGGCCTATGCCGGCAGCGAGTCGCTGCGCGAAGAGTTGAGCTGGTGGCAGGACCAACTGGCTGGCCCGGCAGCGACGCTGCCGGTGCAACACGCTGAGGGCGGGCGGCAGAACAAGCATGCCCGGACCGTCAGCGTGAAACTGGATGCCGAGCGCACCCGGCAGTTGCTGCAACAGGCGCCGAGCGCTTACCGCACCCAGGTCAACGACCTGCTGCTGACGGCCCTGGCCCGCGTGCTGTGCCGTTGGACCGGCGAGGCTTCGGCGCTGATCCAGCTCGAAGGCCACGGCCGCGAAACCCTGTTCGACGAGATCGACCTGACCCGCACGGTCGGCTGGTTCACCAGCGCTTACCCGCTGCGCCTGACCCCGCTGGCTATAGAGGAAGCGGCCGGGCAGGGCGCCTCGATCAAGGCGATCAAGGAGCAGCTGCGCGCCGTACCGCACAAAGGCCTGGGTTATGGCGTGCTGCGCTACCTGGCCGACGCGGCGATCCAGCAAGGCATGGCGGCCTTGCCGAAGGCGCCGATCACCTTCAACTACCTGGGCCAGTTCGACCAGAGCTTTGCCAGCGACGCGCTGTTCCGTCCGCTGGACGAGCCGGTGGGCGCCGCCCATTCGCCGGAGGCGCCGCTGCCCAACGAGCTGAGCGTCGACAGCCAGGTCTACGCCGGCGAGCTGGTGTTGCGCTGGACCTTCAGTAGCGAGCGTTTCGACCCGCAGACCATCGACGAGCTGGCCCAGGCCTACCTCGGCGAACTGCACAGCCTGATCGCCCATTGTCTGGAGGACGATGCCGGCGGCCTGACGCCGTCGGACTTCCCCCTGGCGCGCCTGACCCAGGCGCAGCTGGACGCGCTGCCAGTAGCAGCCGGGGTCATCGAAGACGTCTACCCGCTGACCCCGATGCAAGAGGGCATGCTGCTGCACACCCTGCTGGAGCCGGGCACCGGCCTGTACTACATGCAGGACCGCTACCGCATCAACAGCGAGCTGGACCCTGCGCGTTTCGCCCAGGCCTGGCAGGCGGTGGTGGCTCGTCACGAAGCCCTGCGCGCGTCCTTCTGCTGGAACGTCGGCGAAGACATGCTGCAAGTTATCCACAAGCCGGGCGGCACGCCGATCGAGTTCCTGGACTGGAGTGCCGTCGCGCAAGACGAGCAGGAGCCGAAGTTGCAGGCGCTGCTGAAAAGCGAACGCGAGGCCGGTTTCGATCTGCTCGAGCAGGCGCCGTTCCACCTGCGGCTGATCCGCGTGGGGGCCGCGCGCTACTGGTTCATGATGAGCAACCACCACATCCTGATCGATGCCTGGTGCCGTTCGCTGTTGATGAACGACTTCTTCGAGATCTACACCGCCCTGGGCGAAGGTCGCGAAGCCCAGCTCAGCGTGCCGCCGCGCTACCGCGATTACATCGGCTGGCTGCAACGCCAGAGCCTGGCCGAGGCGCGCCAGTGGTGGATAAACAACCTGCAAGGCTTCGAGCGCACCACGCCGATTCCGAGCGACCGGCCGTTCCTGCGCGAACACGCCGGCGACAGCGGCGGCATGATCGTCGGTGACTGCTACACCCGTCTCGATGCCCGCGACGGTGCGCAACTGCGCGAGTTGGCGCAGCAGCATCAACTGACCGTCAACACCTTCGCCCAGGCGGCCTGGGCCCTGGTCCTGCGGCGCCTGAGCGGTGAGCGTGACGTGCTGTTCGGCGTCACCGTGGCTGGGCGCCCGGTGGAAATGCCGGAGATGCAGCGCACCGTCGGCCTGTTCATCAACAGCATCGCGCTGCGGGTGAAGTTGCCGGAAGACGGTCAGCGCCTGAGCGTGCGTCAATGGCTGGGCGGCCTGCTGGAACGCAACATGGAGCTGCGCGAGTACGAATACCTGCCGCTGGTGGCGATCCAGGAGAACAGCGAACTGCCCAAGGGCCAGCCGCTGTTCGACAGCCTGTTCGTGTTCGAGAACGCGCCGGTGGAAGTCTCGGTGCTGGACCGCGCGCAAAGCCTGAACGCCACCTCGGATTCCGGCCGCACCCACACCAACTTCCCGCTGACCGCGGTGTGCTACCCGGGGGATGACCTGGGGCTGCACCTGTCCTACGACCAGCGCTACTTCGAGCAAGCGACCATCGAGCGCATGCTCGGCGAGTTCAAGCGCCTGCTGCTGGCGCTGGTGCAGGGCTTCCATGGCGACATGGCCGAGCTGCCGCTGCTGGGCGCAGAAGAACAGGACTTCCTGCTCGCCGGCTGCAACCAGAGCGAACATGAGTACCCGCTGGAGCGCAGCTACGTCGAACTGTTCGAAGCGCAGGTGGCGGCCCATCCGCAACGCATCGCCGCCAGTTGCCAGGAGCTGCAATACAGCTACGCCGAACTGAACCAGCGCAGTAACCGCCTGGGCCACGCCCTGATCGCCAACGGCGTGGGCCTGGACCAGCCGGTGGCCCTGCTGGCCGAGCGCAGCCTGGACCTGCTGGGCATGATCATCGGCAGCTTCAAGGCCGGCGCCGGCTACCTGCCGCTGGACCCGGGCCTGCCGAGCCAGCGCCTGGGGCGGATCATCGAGCTGAGCCGCACGCCGTTGCTGGTGTGCACCGCGGCCTGCCAGGCACAGGCGCAAGCCTTGCTGGACGAATTCGCCTGCGCCAACCGACCCCGTTTGTTGGTCTGGGAAGAGGTGCAAGCGGCCGATCATTCGCTGGACAACCCAGGCATTTACAGCGGCCCGGACAACCTGGCCTATGTGATCTACACCTCGGGTTCCACCGGCCTGCCGAAGGGCGTGATGGTCGAGCAGCGCGGCATGCTCAACAACCAGCTGAGCAAGGTGCCGTACCTGCAATTGAGCGAAGCCGACGTGATCGCCCAGACCGCGTCGCAGAGCTTCGACATTTCGGTCTGGCAGTTCCTCGCCGCGCCGCTGTTCGGCGCGCGGGTGGACATCGTGCCGAACGCCATCGCCCATGACCCGCAAGGTTTGCTGGCCCATGTACAGGCGCAGCGCATCAGCGTGCTGGAAAGCGTGCCGTCGCTGATCCAGGGCATGCTCGCCCAGGAGTCCATCCACCTTGATGGCCTGCGCTGGATGCTGCCCACCGGCGAGGCGATGCCGCCGGAGCTGGCGCATCAATGGTTGCTGCGTTACCCGCAGATCGGCCTGGTCAACGCCTATGGTCCGGCCGAGTGCTCGGATGACGTGGCCTTCTACCGCGTCGATATGGCCTCGACCCGTGGCAGCTACTTGCCGATCGGTACGCCGACCGACAACAACCGCCTGTACCTGATGGATGGCGCGCTGGATCTGGTGCCGCTGGGCGCGGTGGGCGAGCTGTGCGTCGCCGGTACCGGGGTCGGCCGTGGTTACGTCAGCGATCCGCTGCGCACCGCGCAGGTGTTCGTGCCCCATCCGTTCGGTGCCCCGGGCGAACGCCTGTACCGCACCGGCGACCTGGCACGCCGTCGCGCCGATGGCGTGCTGGAATACGTCGGGCGCATCGACCACCAGGTGAAGATCCGTGGCTACCGCATCGAGCTGGGGGAAATCGAAGCCCGCCTGCACGAACAACCGGAAGTCCGCGACGCGGCGGTCGGCGTGCAGGAAGGCGTCAACGGCAAGCATCTGGTGGGTTATCTGGTGGCCAGCGACTCGGCGCTGAACCCGACGGAACGCCTGGAGCGCATCAAGCAACGCCTGCGCGCCGAGCTGCCGGAATACATGGTGCCGCTGCACTGGTTGTGGCTGGAACGCCTGCCGCTCAACGCCAACGGCAAGCTCGACCGCAAGGTCCTGCCGGCCCTGGAGATCGGCCAGCTGCACAGCCAGGACTACCTGGCGCCGCGCAGCGAGCTGGAGCAGACCCTGGCCGCTATCTGGGCCGAGGTACTCAAGGTCGAACGGGTCGGGGTCCGGGACAACTTCTTCGAACTGGGCGGGCATTCGCTGCTGGCCACGCAGATCGCCTCGCGGGTGCAGAAGACCCTGCAACGCAACGTGCCGCTGCGGGCGATGTTCGAGTGCAGCACAGTGGAGGAACTGGCGCAGTACATCGACAGCCTGGCGAGCAGTGAAATCAGCGAGGAGAAAGTCGATCGCCTGAGCGATCTGATGGCGGAGCTGGAGGGGCTGTAATCCAGTGTTGTCAGTGCTGGCCCTATCGCGAGCAAGCTCGCTCCTACAGAAGGCGATATGTCCCATGTAGGAGCGAGCTTGCTCGCGAAAAACCTCCAGGCTTGCACGGCCCTTAGGACTTGTCCGATTGACGGCAACCCTTCACCGGCACAGTCTACCGAAGTTTTTTCGCAGCCCACCTGACAGGAGACAGTTGATGCCCTTCGCGACTATTGATGGACAAGCCCTTCACTACCTGGACCAGGGCAGCGGCCCCGCGGTGCTGCTGGCCGGCAGTTACCTGTGGGACCTGAACATGTGGGCGCCGCAGATCGAGGCGCTGTCCCGGCAGTACCGGGTGATCGCCCCGGACCTGTGGGGCCACGGCCAATCCGGCGCGCTGCCGCAAGGCACTGCTTCGCTGGATGACATCGCCCGGCAGGTGCTGGCGCTGCTGGATCATCTTCAGATCGAGCGCATCACCCTGGTCGGCCTGTCCGTGGGCGGCATGTGGGGCGCGCGCCTGGCCCTGGCGGCGCCGCAACGGATCAATGGCCTGGTGCTGATGGACACCTATCTCGGGGCCGAGCCGGAGCCGACCCGCCAGTATTACTTCTCGTTGTTCAAGCAGATCGAAGAGAGCGGGACGATCGCCCCGCAACTGCTGGACATCGTGGTGCCGATTTTCTTCCGTCCGGGCATCGACCCGCAGTCGGCGCTGTACCAGGACTTCCGCGCAGTCCTCGCGGCACTGCCCAGCGAACGCCTGCGCGAAAGCGTGGTGCCCATGGGTCGTATCACCTTCAGCCGCGCAGACCTGCTGTCGCGCCTCAACCAACTGGACCCCAACACCACCTTGCTGCTGTGCGGCGACCAGGACAAACCGCGCCCACCGTCGGAAACCCGGGAAATGGCCGAGCTGATTGGCTGCCCTTATCAGCTGGTGCTTGAGGCGGGGCATATCTCCAACCTGGAGAACCCGGAATTTGTCACCGAGGCGTTGTTGGCGTTTTTGGCGGAGCGGTATTCCTGCTGATGCCTCGGCGGCGTCTGGGCTGACGTCATCGCGGGCAAGCCTCGCTCCTACAGAAGCCGTATTTTCCCTGGTGGATCGCGGCTTCTGTAGGAGCGGCCGGTCGATGCTCGATTGCCCGCGATGCGACTGCGTAATGCCGCCGAATCTTCCGGTTGACGGCGCTTCTGTAGGAGCGAGGCTTGCCCGCGATTCGATCTCAAGGCTACCACCCGACCCCTCTGCTATAGTCGCGCCCGGCGCAGGTCCAAGCACCTGCGTCGGGCGTTTTCATTCAGGGACAGGGGCCATGACGGAACAGATTTACTGGCGCGATATCGAGGACCTGGCCGGCAACTGGAACGGCCTCGGGGTGGACGTCAAGCGCCCGGCCAGCGGCAAGCCGAACCTGCGCCTGCTCAGTGGCAACAACCGACGCATGCAACTGGTGCTGGGTGACCAGACGCTGCTGTGGGGCAGCATGTCCCGCTGCCTTTACGGCGTGTGGCTGGTACGCAATCACCTGCTGGAGCAATTGCCGCAAACCCTGGTGGGCCCCATCGACTCGCCTCAGGTGGAGCAACAGATACGCCTCGACCCGGCCCTGCGCCTCAAGGCCTGGAGCCGCTTCTTCGTCCAGCAGTTGATGCAGCATCAGCCGGACTTTTTCTACCCCGGCTACTGGCTGGTACGGGCCCTGCGCCCGGAATCCCTCAAACCGATGCGGCCGTTGCTGAGCGGCACCGAAGCCTGGTACTTCAAGGGCGGTGAAGACGCCCTGAGCCATATGCCGCAGTGGGCGATCTACGGCCGCAACATCCTCGACAACCGGCAACCCGGCGCGGCGCGCTGGGTCGAGTTGGGCGAGAGTGGCGGCGCAGTGGTCGGCCTGCATGCAGTGGACCCGCATTCCGGGCGCCTCAAATGGTGGCGCAAGAAAGCCCGTGAAGGCAGCTTGCCGCCCATCCTGCTGTGGTACGTCAGCGGCCTGAGCTGCCACCTGATTCTCGATGGCCATTACCGCTTGCAGGCGGCCATCGATGAAAACCTTCCACCGCAGTTCCTGGTGCTCAGCTCGCCGCGGCTCTTCAGCTATCGCCCGAACCCGCAAGAGCAGCAGAAGGTGCTGGGGGCCCTGCAGATGCAGATCCAGCGCAAGAACCTGGAGACGGTGCGCTTCAACCAACTACTGATCAGCACCTTCGATGACCGTCCATATCACGGCTTCGGCAGCCAGTCGTGGGCCGGGATTGCCTCGGAAAAGGTCTGGGTCGATCAGGTCAGCGCCATCCTCAACGAACGGGGAGACACGGACGAACTGGAGAACATCCTTGCCCGCGAAGCACCAGACGAGTTCGCCTGAGCCTTACGCACAAACGCCGAATGCTGACGCCCCTGTAGCCGCTGCCGAGCTCCGCGAGGCTGCGATCGGGCGCGAAGCGGCCGCAAACCAGGCGATGGGGTTTTGCCTGACACACCGCATTGGCAGGTTTGGCACTTGCTGCGCCCGAACGCGGACCGAGCCGATCGCGCCGTCGGCAGTCGCTTATCCACAGGCGCCGAATTCTGACACTCCCCTGTAGCCGCTGCCGAAGGCTGCGATCGGGCGCGAAGCGGCCGCAAACCAGGCGACGGTATTTTTCCTGACACACCGCATGGGCAGGTTTGGCGCCTGCTACGCAGTCGATCGCAGCCTCGCAGGCTCGGCAGCGGCTACAGGGGGCCGATTCGCTTTCTTTTGTAGGGCATTTCCGGGAAGTGGTTTGCCGCTTGAATACGGGGGGCCTGACGCACTAGCCTGCACAGGTCATTGCGAAATCAATGGCCGGATGTGCAAGTCCGAAACATATCGGGAACGTACGAAGACCCAGAAGTATTTGCTGGGTGTTCATATCCACTGTGTTGAGGACCGCATCCATGAAAAAGCCAATCCCTGTATATCGTTACCCTGAGTTGAAAACCGCCAATCAAACCTTGCGTCAGGCGCTGGCCAGTTCGCCTCCTGAAGCATTTGATTCTCTCCACGCCACTACGGCAGGGCCGGTAGGTCCGGATTCTCTTTTTTGTGTACGCGAAGGCATCAGCGCCGAAGAAGCCCTGGTGCATGTGTCGTTGCTGCTCAAATGCGCTGAAGAAGTCAGCGATGAAATCACCGAACGCGGCAGTGGCCTGGAGCGTGGGTTGATCTGGTCGATGGTCCATTCCGTGGAAATGGCCAGGGCGGTGGTGGATGCGTTGCTGGATGGGCGCGGCGCCCGTTGAGTCGTTTTTGAAGCGTTCATCCTGAGCGGGCTCGCCCCCACAGGGGCCTGATCGTTTTTTCACAATCAGGTATCCGTGGGGGGCGAGCGCGTTCACCAAATATCTTCAGGTCAGCGTCAGGCGCTGACAGTGTTCAACGTTAGGCCTGCTCTTCCAGAGCATTCAGTTTTGCCAGAAAGGCAGCAGGCCCCATTCTTTGCAGCGGGAATTTGCCGCGACTCACCGCATCGAAATAGCGCAGCGACCCCCAGAGGTCAAAATCCCCCACCAGATAGACCCGACGTTTGGCCCGGGTGAGGGCAACGTTCAACAGGTTGGGTTTGGAGGCGGCCCACTGCGCCGCTCCCGCATGCTCGGGGTCTGCCCCCAGCAGCATGAACACGGTGTCTTGTTCCTTGCCCTGGAAGGTATGCACGGTGCCGATGGAGGCTTTCAACCACTGTTTCAACTCGCCCGCGGGTAATTTCGGGCGATGGTTGGGCCTGGCCCAGGCCGCCGCGCGTATGGCTTTCTGCAGGGCCAGGCGCACGGCCTTGAACGGCGAGATCACGTACAGCTGCGGCAGTTCTCCATCGCGCAGGTACAGCTGCCCGAGAAGATCGACCATGAACTCGATCTGCCTGGGGACGACCTGTTTGTGTTCGACATTGCCAGGGATATCGACCCAGCAACTGGAGCTGTACACCGGGGCGTCCTGTTCGGCGTGGGCGTTGGGCAGGCCAAAGACCATCTTGTTACCGTAGGCGATCTGGTTCGACAGGCTGAACATGGGTTCGATGCAGCGTCTGTGGACCCTCAGCGGGCTGCCGATCCACAGCTCTTCATCGGTGTCGTTCTTGAACACGCTGCCATAGCGATTGTTCTGGTCCGCCAGGCTCTGGACCGACACGCGATTGGGGGCGAAGGCATCGTTTGCCGTGTGCGCCGATAGCTGGCCCAGTGTCTTGACCAGGCGTTGCGGCAGGGTGAAGACCGGCTCGATTTGCAGGGGGTCGCCCACCACCATGGCGCGCTGCGCCCGCCACAAGGCACCGACGGCGGCCTGGGGCACGGCTTGCCCTGCCTCGTCGATGTACAGCCAGCCCAGAGAGCCGGCACCCAGCCCACGGAACTGGTTGCCAAAGGAGGCAAAGGTGCTCGAGACCACCGGGATCACCATGAACAGGCTTTGCCAGAGCACCTGGGTCAGTCGCTCATCCTCGGGTGTCTTGTTGCTCAGCAACAGGCTGATGGCTGCAAGGTTGGCGCTGAAGCCCTTGCCGTTCGAGCCTGAGGGCGCGACCTCGGCAAGCCAGGCCTCATGCAGGGTCAACGCCGCGGCGAACACGGTCGAGCGCAATCGGTTGAGCGCGGCATCATGCCAAAGCCCATTGATCTGGAAGTCGCTGTTCTCCAGTTCACTCAGTTGGCCTGGCAGGTTCGGACGGCCCAGGCGGCTGGCGAAATCGTCCAGGCATTGGCACTTGCCTTGCCATTGCGCTTTACGGGCATCGAGTTCGCTTTTACAGAACAGCAATGCGGTTTGCGCGCTTTCAAGTTCCGGTCTCAGGCTATTGTTCAGAAGGCTTTTCGCGCGGTTGATCTCTTCATGCGCCAGACGCTGGAGCCGGGCATTTTCCAGTTGTTCATTACGGTGGGTTTTAGCTGCTTGAGTATTGAACAAGCGCTTCCACCAGACCGGACGACTGCGATCTATCAGGCGCTCCAGTTCCTGCAGGCTGCTCAGGTGTTGCGCCGTTGCTTGAAGTTGCTGTTGCTGGCGGTCGAGGGCTTGCTGGGCGGACGCCCTGGTCTGTTCGGCCTGATTGAATGACTGCTGTTGAGGGTGCAGGAAGGCCGGCTCATCGGTAGCCGCCATTTCTTCCAGCAGGCTGGCGTAGCGGGCTCGCTCCTCCAGCGCCTTGCTGACCTCCTCGTCGGCTTTTTTGAAGGCTGCGCAGGCCTCCTTGAAGGTGGGGCCCTTATAGTCATCCACCCATTGCCGAATCGTCAGGGGCGGATTGGGCTCGGTGGTGTCTACCGGGTTGAAAAACAAACGTTCCTGCAGGGCTTTTCGGTTGCTGCTGTTACCGAGTGCGGCGCAGATCAACCCCCAGGGTTTGTCCTCATCGGACAGGGGGCTGATGCTGCCATCGCTTTTCTGGGCAGCAATCTTATGGGCGACCGGTTGCAGGTACTGCACGTTGTTCCAGCATTTTCCCAGGGATTTGCGTTTGGGCAGGTCTCGGGAAATGTTTTCCACGGCGGCGTTGTTGGAGGAGGCCACCACCATTTCATAGCCGGTCAGCTCAGGCTTGAGCGCGCGGATGGTGTAGGTATTCGGCATGCCCTTGAAGGTGACCTGCGGTTTTTTCCCGCCAACAAAAGCGTCTGCCGCCTCGCTGTATCCCGCCAATACCCGCGCTCGACGAACAATGTTCTCGGCGAACATGTCGCGCAATAAGGTCGTTTTGCCTGTCCCGGGTGGTCCGTTAACGGAGAACACCCCGCTGTTTTCCAAGGTGCCGAGCGCGGTATTGATCGCGAACTGTTGCATCAGGCTCATGGCATGGCCGGGCTCATCCGGCCAATGCCCGGGGTTTATGCATTGCGGTTGCAGGGCCTGGTAAATGGCCGTGCGGCCATGATCGGTATACAGGTCGATTCTTTTGCTCGGGTCGGCTTCGCCCAGGTACTGAAGCAAAGGCAGCGGCTGCTCTGCGCGCTGCAAGCTGGCGATCGCACGCTCGATGTCTTTTATGAAAAAGCTGTTGAGAATGTCGATCTCGGTATCGGGTTCTTCTTCATCCTCGACTTCCGGTGCCTGTGCCGCAGAGGGCTGGGTGAGTGGTTTCTCGACCTTGGGCTGGGTCAGGACTTGAAGCAATGCGACCGCGGTACCGCTGTTCTGCTCAGGCGTGAAACTGGCCCAGTTGCACAGCAGTTGATGTAAATGCAGGACTTCCTCAGCCATCAAGCTCGGGTCATCGTTTTGCTGGCGCTGTCCATGGAAGTTGTGCAGCAGTTTGATCAACTGCTCCTTGGCGTCTTCGAAGGCTTGATGGCCAAGAGCGCCAAGCCCTTTGCTCACCGTTTGCCCCAGGGCCCAGGGAGCCGTCGACAGTGACACGGCATCCAGTTGCGGGACGGCTTGAGCGTTGAGCTTGATCTTGGCAAAGCACGTCAGCCCTTCAAGCTCCACCCGTTCCTGCTCTTCATAGAAGGTGTTCTCGTCTACCGATAAAGCGGCCAGGTGCGGTTCGCAAAGAGTTGCAATGACGGAGGCATCAAAGACTCCGATGTAGAGGTTGAAGCCTTTGACTTGAAGGTCGTCGGGGATGGAAAAGTTGCGCCAGCGGCTGTCCTTGCTCTGCTGGAGATCTTCCTGGGAGAGCCATCGGGTCTCCCATTCCTTGAAGTCCTCGACATATTTCTCGAGGGCATAAGGTAGAAAGAACTCCACCTTGTGCCAGTAATCGAGAATGTCTAAAAGCCTAGCTTGTCCTTGAGCTATCAAAACGTCACTTCCCTGTCTGCGTGAATAAAGGCAGTAGTGTAACGCTGTCGGTAAGGCTAAAGGCCATTACGGGTCAGGTCTTGGCGCATCTCATTCATTTAGGTCCGAGAATCTTCACCAGCTTGCCCGGTGCCGGCGCGCCTTGTTGCTGTTGCAGTTCGCCCTGGTCGTCCATGTAGAAGATCGCCGGGGTGGCGGACAGCTCCAGTTCGTCCATCAGCGCCATGTTGGCGTCGAGCTTGGCCTGGACTTCGGCGGGGATCTTGTCCAGGGGTTTGAGGCTGCTGCCCTTGCCGGCTTTTTCGTGGTCCTGCAGGGCTTTTTGCGGGTCTTTGGCGGCCAGCAGGGCGGCGGATTTGCCCGGGCTGTCTTCGCGGATGATGCCGACCATGATGTGCCGCAACTGGACCTTGCCGGCGTTCACCCAGGGCCGCGCCTGTTCCCAGAACATGTTGCAGTAGGGGCAGTTGGGGTCGCTGAACAGGTAGACCACGCGCGGTGCGTCGGCCTTGCCGTCGGCGATCCAGTTGCTCTTTTCCATCTTGGCCCAGACTTCCTTGGCCATCGGTGCATACACCAGTTTCTGCAGCGGCTCGGCGCTCAGGTCCTTGCCGTCGGCGTCGTACAGGTTGCCCAGCAGCACATGCTTGCCGTCCGGGGTCAGGTACAGGGCCATGCCACGGTTCTGGTACTGCGCGGCATAACCCTTGAGGCCGTCCGGGGCGTCGAAGCGGCCGACGATCTTGGCGCCTTTGGCTTCGATGTTTTTGATCGCCTGGGGCAGTTCTTCGGCGTGCAGCAACGGTGCCTGGAGCAGCGCCGCGCCCAGGGACAGGCTCAGCAGGTGGCGGATGAAGGGCATGGCAGTTTCCTTGAAGGGGCGGCCTGCGTGGCCGTGGTCGAATGCGGTCGGTCGAAATGTTCCAGGGCGCGGGCCAGGCTGGCCTCGGACAGCTCGCCCAGGTGGCTGCCGAGCATGCGCCCGTCAGCGCTGTAGAACAGCGTAGTCGGTAGCGCCATGGAGCCCACGGCCTGGCCCAGGCGGCCGCTGCCGTCGAACAGCACGTTGTTCAGGTTGAGGTCCTGGGTGGCCAGGAAGGTGCTGACGCTCTGCATGCTTTCGGCCTGGTTGACGAACAGGAAGGTCAGGTCCGGGCGCTGCTGCTGGGCTCTTTCCAGCACCGGCATTTCCCGGCGGCAGGGCGGGCACCAGGTGGCCCAGAGATTGATCACCAGGGGCTTGCCCTGGTAGCTGGTCAGTTGCACGGTGCCGCCGTCGGCGTTGCGCAGCGCGATCTCCGGCAGCCGTGTGCCTTGTTCGAAAATGCTCAGGGACAGGGTGGCGAGCAGCCAGAACGCCAGGCCGCTGCCGACCCCGGCGCCCAGCGGCTTGCGCAGGGCCGGGCGGCGCCAGCCCCAGGCGAGGGCGGCCAGCAGTAGGACGATCGCTCCCGGCCAAGGGAGAAAACCACCGTCGCGCAGGTCGATGATCTGCCACAGGTCGTGGCGGTAATGCTTCCAGTAGGCGACCACGAAGCCGATGCGCGCCGCCAGCATGCCCAGCAGGAACAGGCCGAACAGCACCGATTCCGGGTTCTCGCCACCGCGCTTGGCGACTCGCCAGCCAACCAAGGTGGCCAGCGCCAGGGCACTGATCAGCAGCAGGTGGTTGAGCGCGATGGCAAAGGTGCCGATGGTAAAGGTCAGCATCAACGGGCTTCTCGGGTAGCGGTCCAGCGTTGCAGGAAGCCAGCGGCGTCTACCTCGCCGGTAATCCGCTGGCTGCGTCGTTCTTCGCCGTCCGGGCCGATCCACAGCAGGCTCGGCGGCCCCGGCACTTTATACCGGTTGAGCAGTTCGCGGCTGGCGGCGTTGTCGGCCGTCACGTCCAGGCGCAGCAAGCGCACGTCTTTCAGGGCGTCGAGGACCTGGGGTTGGCCGAACACCTGTTTCTCCATGATCTTGCAGGACACGCACCAGTCAGCGTAGTAGTCCAGCAGCACCCACTGGCCCTGGGCCCTGGCGGCGTCGAGAGCGCCTTGCAGGTCGGCCGGCGCCTTGACGGTGGTGAAGGCGTCGTGGGCGCTGACCGCCGCCACGGCATTGCCGCCGCTGTAGACCTTCAGCGGTCGCCACAGGTCGTCGCTGCCACCGGCGGCGCCCACCAGCAGCAGGCTGCCCCACAGGCCGAACACCACCGAGCCGGCGCCGAACAGGTGCCCGGCGCGCCCGGCGGCACGCATCTGATACCAGGCGGTGTAGGCCAGGACCAGCGCCAGCGCGCCCCACAAGCCGATCCACAGCGACTCGTCGAGCACCGGGCGCAGCAGCACGATGGCGGTGCCGAGGAACAGGAAGCCGAACACACCCTTGAGCAGGTTCATCCACGGACCGGGCTTGGGCAGGAAGCGGTTGCCCAGGGTCACCAGCAGCAACAGCGGCAGGCCGATGCCCAGGCCCATGACGAACAGGATCAGCCCGCCATGCAGGGCGTTGCCGCTCTGGGCGATGTACAGCAGGGCGCCGGCCAGCGGCGCGGTCATGCACGGGCCGACCAGCAGGCCGGACAGGGCGCCGAGCACCCCGGCGCCGACCAGGCTGCCACCGCGGCGCGAACGGCTGGCGTTTTCCAGGCGGTCGCGCAGGGCCGCCGGCAGTTGCAGCTCGAAGAAGCCGAACATCGGCAACGCAAGGATCACGAACACCGCGGCAAAGCTGCCCAGCAGCCAGGGCTGTTGCAGCAGGGCTTGCAGATTGGCGCCGAGCAGCGCGGCCAGTACGCCCATGGCGGCGTAGACCAACGCCATGCACACCACATAGCTGCCGGCCAGGGCGAAGCCGCGACGCGGGCTGGCGCCGCTGCCTACCACCAGGCCGGCGAGGATCGGCAGCATCGGCAGCGAGCAGGGGGCGAAGGCCAGCAGCAGGCCGAGGCCGAAGAACACCAGCAGGCTCCAGCCCAGGGCCCGCTGTTGCAGGCCGCTGGCCAGGACCTGGTCGCTGGCCTCAGGGGTATTGGTTGCATTGGCGGCGGCCGGGCTGCCGCCCAGGTCCACTTCCAAGGATTGCGGCGGGTAGCACAGGCCGGCGTCGGCGCAGCCCTGCCAGCCGAGCTTGACCTTGCCGGTGGCGCCGGCGGGGATTTTCAGTTCCAGGCCCTGGCGATACACCTGCTGCGCGCCGAAGAATTCGTCACTGTGGGCCTCGCCCTCGGGCAGCGCCGGTTTTTGCGCGTCCGCCAGGCCGTCGAATCTCAGCCGCTGCTGATACAGGTAATAACCGTCGGCGATTTGCCAGAACAGCTGGGTTTCCCCCGAGGCCAGGCGTTCGGAGGTGAAGACGAAGGCTTTGCCGACCGGGAGAAAGTCGGGTTTGACCTCGAACGGGTTGTTACCCGCCTGGGCCAGGCCCGACAGCAGCATGAACAACAGGATGAACAGACGACGCATGGAAAAGCCTTAAACCGGTGCAAGTGGGGGGCACAATGGCCGACGGCGATTAACCGATGATTAACCCTGCACGCCTTGTGACACTGGCGGTGCGGGCATAATGTCGGCTTAATCGGCGATAGTTTTAATGCACCCCTTTTCTACAGGTTTCACCATGCACGTACTGGTCTGTGAAGATGATGAACTGATTGCCAGCGGGATCGTGGCCGGCCTCACGGCCCAGGGCCTGACGGTCGAACACGTGGCCACCGCCTCGGCGGCGCGGGCCATGCTCGGCGTGGCGGAGTTCGACGTGATGGTGCTCGACCTCGGCTTGCCCGACGAAGATGGCCTGAAGCTGCTCAAGCAGCTGCGCCACAACGGCCTGGAAATCCCGGTGCTGATCCTCACCGCGCGGGACTCGGTCAGCGACCGGGTCGACGGCCTGCAGGCCGGCGCCGACGATTACCTGCTCAAACCCTTCGACCTGCGGGAACTGGCGGCGCGCCTGCATACCCTGTTGCGCCGGGTGGCGGGGCGCAGCGTCAACCTGATCGAACACGGCCGCCTGACCTACGACCCGAGCACCCGCGAAACCCTGCTCGGCGGCCAGCCGGTGGACCTGTCGCGGCGCGAGCAGTCGCTGCTCCAGGCACTGCTGCACAACCGTGGCCGGGTGCTGTCCAGCGAGCAGCTCAAGGACAGCGTCTACGGCTTCAACGACGAACTGGAAAGCAATGCCCTCAACGTGCACATCCACCACCTGCGACGCAAACTCGGCAACGGCATCGTCGAGACCGTGCGCGGCCTGGGCTATCGCCTGGGGCCGGCGGATGGCGGGGAGGAGTCGTAAGTGATGAGCCTGCGTTTGCGCCTGAGCCTGACCATCGGCGCGGCCTTCGTGCTGATCTGGGCACTGGCCGCGGCCTGGATGTTCAGCGACTTGCGCAACCAGATGATGTTTTCCCTCGACCAGCGCCTGGTGGCTTCGGCGCGCATGGTCGCCGGCCTCCTGGAACAATTGCCGCCGTTGTCGAGCAAGGGCGAAGGCACCCATTTCAGCGCCGAACAACTGAACATTCCCGGGGGCATGGCCTGCCAGGTCAGCTCCCTGCGCGGCGAGATCCTTGCCCGCAGCCATAACCACCCTGACGAGAAACTCGAAGCCGAACGCATGGGCTTTCACGACCAGATGATCGATGGCGTGCGCTGGCGCAGTTTCACCCTGGCCCGGGGCGACCTGCGCATCACCACTGCCGATCGGCAGGTCGAGCGCGAGGCGTTGAACATGTCGGTGCTGCTGGCTGCCTCGGTGCCAGTCGGCGTGGCGTTGCTGGGCTGCCTGTGGTTGTTGTGGCTGGGGATCGGCCAGGGCCTGGCGCCGCTGAACCGCATGCGCGATGCCTTGATGCGCCGTAGCGCCGACTCCCTGGAGCCGTTGCAGATCCAGCCGCTGCCCAGCGAGTTGCGGCCGTTGCTGGAAACCCAGAACCAGCTGTTCCAGCGCATCGGCAAGACCATCGAGCGCGAGCGCCGCCTGACCGGCGACGCCGCCCACGAATTGCGCAGCCCGCTGACGGCGATCAAGACCCACCTGCAAGTGGCGCGCATGACCGACGGCGCGGCCCGCGATCAATCCCTGGCGCGCGCCGAAGAAGGCGCCGACCGTCTGCACCGGACCCTGGAGCAGCTGCTGTTGCTGGCGCGGGTCGAGGGCAGCCTGTCGTTCGAGGACGGCGTGCAGTGCAGCGCCGAACAGGTGGCGAAAACCGCGATCCAGGACGCCGCCAGCGGTGCCCGGCAACGGATCCGGCTGCATATCGACGAGCGGGTGTCGGCGGCACCGCTGGAAATGCCCTCGGTGCTGGCCATCGCCGCGCTGCGCAACCTGCTGGACAACGCCCTGCGCCATACCCCGAGCGATGCGCCGGTGGAGCTGAACCTGGAAGCCCTCGGCAACCGCGTGCGCTTCCAGGTGCGCGACCATGGCAGCGGCATTCCCGAGGATGACTTGCAGCACCTGACCCAACGCTTCTGGCGCAACGGCCAGAGCACCGGCTGCGGCCTGGGCCTGGCCATCGTCCAGGCGATTGTCCAGCGCTGCGGTTGCGTGCTGCATTTCGACAGCCGGCCGGATGGCTTGCGGGTCGAGCTGACCATGCCTCTGCAATCGGCCTGACGGCCTTATCGCGGGCAAGCCTCGCTCCTACGAGGTCACGCCGATCTGTAGGAGCGAGCGGGCGGCGATCCGACTTGCCCGCGATGACATTCTGATGTTCGCCACCACCTTCGCGGTTGATACGCAATAAACCCTCTCCCGGGTGTAAATCCTCTCGTCGCTGATGCGTTTCCAGAACAGGAAAACCTGCGAGTGCGCGCTGAACCGGCTGCGTACCTGTGTGGTGTGCGGTTTCGCTCAACTCATCAGCGTGAGGATTCGAGAGATGTCAGTTGCTACCAGCCTTGTCGACGATCAGCCCGCGCGGACCAGTCCCGCGCCGGCCGAAACGCTTTACCAGTTCACCGAATCGCCGTTGCTGGCCCGGCAGAACCAGCAGGAATCCAATGCCCGCAGCTACCCGCGGCGCATTCCCCTGGCGCTCAAGCGCGCGCGCGGGATTTATGTCGAGGACGTCGAAGGCCGGCGCTTCATCGACTGCCTGGCCGGTGCCGGGACCCTGGCCCTGGGCCACAACCACCCGGTGGTGATCGAGGCGATCCAGCAGGTGCTGGCCGATGAGTTGCCGCTGCTGACCCTGGACCTGACCACCCCGGTCAAGGACCAGTTCGTCCAGGACCTGTTCGGCCTGCTGCCGCCGGCCCTGGCCGCCGAGGCGAAAATCCAGTTCTGCGGCCCCACCGGCACCGATGCGGTGGAAGCGGCATTGAAGCTGACCCGTACCGCCACCGGCCGCAGCACCGTGCTGTCGTTCCAGGGTGCCTACCACGGCATGAGCCAGGGCGCCTTGAGCCTGATGGGCAGCCTGGGGCCGAAGCGGCCGTTGGGTGCGCTGCTGACCAATGGCGTGCAGATCCTGCCGTTTCCTTACGACTACCGCTGCCCGTTCGGCTTGGGTGGCGAGGCGGGGGTGAAGGCCAACCTGAGCTACCTGGAAAACCTGCTGAGCGATCCGGAAGCTGGCGTGCAACTGCCGGCGGCGATCATCGTCGAGGCGGTGCAGGGCGAGGGCGGGGTGATTCCCGCCGACCTCGACTGGCTGCGCGGTGTGCGTCGCATCACTGAAAAGGCCGGTGTGGCCTTGATCGTCGACGAGATCCAGAGCGGTTTCGGCCGTACCGGCAAGATGTTCGCCTTCGAGCACGCCGGGATCATCCCGGATGTGGTGGTGATGTCCAAGGCCATCGGCGGCAGCCTGCCGATGGCGGTGGTGGTCTACCGCGACTGGCTCGACACCTGGCTGCCGGGCGCCCATGCCGGCACTTTCCGTGGCAATCAGATGGCCATGGCCACCGGTTCCGCGGTGATGCGCTACCTCAAGGAACACAAGGTGGCCGAGCATGCCGCCGCCATGGGCGAGCGCTTGCGCGAGCACCTGCGGATCCTGCAGCGCGACTTCCCGCAGATGGGCGACATTCGCGGGCGGGGCCTGATGCTGGGGATCGAGCTGGTGGACCCGGCCGGCGAGAAAGACGCCCTGGGCCATCCGCCGCAGTTCAGTCGCCTGGCGCCGCTGGTGCAGCGTGAATGCCTCAAGCGCGGGTTGATCCTGGAAATGGGCGGGCGCCATGGCAGCGTGGTGCGTTTCCTGCCGCCACTGGTGATCACCGCGGCGGAGATCGACCAGGTGGCGGATATTTTCAGCCGGGCTTTGGCGGCGGCGGTCGCCAGCCTCTAATTTTCCACGGGCCTCGAACGTTCCTTATTCACAACCGCTGCGCGCTCGGCGCAGCGAGCCTTACAGCGATGGAGACACGTAATGACTTCAGTATTTGACCGCGAGGACATCCTCTTTCAGGTAGTGGTCAACCATGAGGAGCAGTATTCGATCTGGCCGGACTACAAGGCTGTGCCACAAGGCTGGCGCACCGTGGGCAAGAGCGGCTTCAAGAAGGAGTGCCTGGCCTACATCGAAGAGGTATGGACCGACATGCGCCCGCTGAGCCTGCGGCAGAAGATGGACGCCCAGGCGGCCACCAACTGATTACCCCGCCGCTGTAGCCGCTGCCGAGCCTGCGAGGCTGCGATCGACTGCGCAGCAGGCGCAAAACCTGAGAATGCGTTGGGTCAGGATAATCGCGTTGGCCCCATTGCGGCCGCTTCGTCGGAATGCCGCCCAGCCCGATCGCAGCCTCGCCAGGGCTCGGCAGCGGCTACAGGGAGTGTGGGGATGTGGAAAGCCCGCTGGAGATACAGTCCTGCGGGCTTTTTTTGTGGGCGTCAGATCGGGCGCTTGATGGCTTGCAAGGTGTAGCTCAATGGCAGGCGCAAGGGCGCTTCCTTGAGGTGCCATTCGCCGTGTTCGTCACAACGCATCTGCCCGGGCAGGGCGTCCCAGGGGATGCTCTGGTGTTCCACCAGGCCGCTGATCTGCAGGTCGTGCTTGAGCAGCGCGCTGACGATTTCCCCCAGGCCGTGGTTCCACGCATGGGTCACCGTGGCCTTGAGCGGCCGGTCGGTGCTGACGTAGGTGCTGTCGTCGTCCCACACCAGCGGTTCGCTGTGCTCGAAGTAGGGCAACTCCACCAGCAGCGTATCCTCGCGCCTTTCGTCCAGGGCCCAGAGCATCGGGTGGCCTTCGCGGATAAACAGCCGGCCACCGGGCTTGAGCAGTTCGCTGACATTACGCGCCCAGGTATCGACGCTGGGCAGCCAGCACAGGGCACCGATACCGGTGTAGACCAGATCGAAGGCTCCCTTGGGCAGTACTTCGGAGGCCTTGTAGACGTCGGACTCGACGAACTCGATAGTGGTACCCGTGCGCGCCATCAGGCTGCGGGCTTCGGCCAGGGACGCGGGGGAGAAATCCAGCCCGGTCATCCGCGCGCCGAGGCGCGCCAGCGACAGGGTGTCGGTGCCGATATGGCATTGCAGATGCACGCCGCGCAGGCCGCTGATGTCGCCCAGCAGCGGCAGGTCGAAACGCACCACCTCGGACAGGTGCCGCGGGTCGTCGACAAACATCTGTACCTGGTAGTCCGGCGAGGCCGCGTGCAGCGGTGCGCGCTCGTCCCAGTTGGCCTGGTTGAGCTTGAGGTAATCACTCATGGCGGGGCTTCCTGTCCGTTCAAGGGAGCAGCAGGCTAGCACCGGCGAGGCGGGCGTTTCTTGGGGGAATTTGTAAGCCGCGCCATTTCCCCTGTAGGAGCGAGCTCGCTCGCGATGAGCGCAAGAACAACGCGTTCACTCAGGCAATACGCATCATCGTTGACGTTTATCGCGAGCAAGCTCGCTCCTACAGAGGTAGTGGCGGGTCAGGTTTTCGGAGCGAGGGCGCTGGTGATCTGGCTGATGTTGCTCTCCAGCTCCGCCAGCGGGTCGGCGCTGTCGGTTTGCAGCACCAGCAACTGGCTGCCGGCGGCGCTGATGGCGGCCTTGATCGCGTCGGACGGCTGGCGGTGATGCAGGACGATGGCCACGTCGTTGTCCTTGAGCCGGGCTTGCAACTGCTGCAGCGCTTCGGCCGTCCACTCGTTGTCGGCGCGGGCGTCGACCTCCAGCAGTTCCAGGTTGAGCCCGCTGACCAGGTAACCGAAGTGGTCGCTGAGGCTGAGCACGCTGAGGTTGTCGGCGTTGGCCAGTTGGCCCTCGGTATCGGCGCTGAGCTTGAGCAGGCGTTGCTTGAGGCTGGCCAGGTTGGCGTCGATCTTCGGCTTGGCGGCGGGGGCCAGGCGCACCAGGTCGGCGGCCAGCACATCGGCCATGCGCCCTAAATTGTTGCTCGACAGCCACGGCTGGCTGTTCAGGCCATCGCTCTTGCCGGGTTGCAGGGCGACGCCGGGCAGGGCGCCGTCCACCGGGCGCGCGGCATCGATTTCGACGATGCGGATGTTGCTGCGCCGCGCGTTGGGGTACAGCGGGTCGTCCGGCCAGATCGAGCGCAGGCCGATCACCGCGTCGGCGTCGAGGGCCAGCTTGTGCAGCGCCGGGGCGCCACGGCCGGTGAAGTAAGCGGTCTGGCGCGAGCCCGGCAGGTTGTCGGGGGCGGCGCGCTCGAGCTGCACATCGGTGCCTTGCAGCAGCAACTGGCCGAGGCCGAAGGTCACCGGCAGCGAGGCCAGTACGGTCAGCGGCTTGTGTGAGCTGGCGCTGTGCAGCGCCGTGGTGCCCAGGCTCTGGTTGGCGGTGACGCGCATGGGTTCGAAACGATCCGGCTGGGCCAGGGCCGGAGCGCTGCTCAGCCCGGCCAGGGCGAGGGTCAAGGGTAGTGTCAGGTGACGTAATGAACTGTGCATTTATCCGATATTCCCTTTGAGGCTGGGGACAATGCCGCGGGCAATGGCGGCCAGGGCGAAGGCGACACCGGCCACCAGGATGATCGCGGCGCCGGAGGGCACCGGCAGGTCGAAGAGGATCGGCAGCAGGATGCCGCACAGGGTGCTGACCGTGGCGATCAGCACCGAGATCCAGAAAAAGCCCTTGAGCGACTGGCTCAACAGGCGCGCGGCCGCCGCCGGGATCACCAGCAGGGCGCCCACCAGGATCGCGCCTATGACTTTCACCGCGGCCACGGTGATCAGGGTCACCAGGATCACGAACAGGTAGTCCAGGGTTTTCACCGCGACGCCGCGCACCGCCGCCAGTTGCGGGTTGAAGCTGGCCAGCATGATGCGGTTGTACAGCGGCAGGCTCAGGCCCATCACCAAAGCGCCGACGATCAGCAGCACCAGCAGGTCGTTGCCGTTGACCGTGAGCACCGAGCCGAACAGCACGTTTTCCAGGATGTGCACGTTGATCTTGCCGGCGAGGATCAGCAGCAGGCTGGCACCCAGGGCCAGGGACACCGAGAGGAACACGCCGATCAGGGTGTCCGGCGCCAGGCCGGTGCGGTTGCGCAGGTAGTTGAGCAGGATGCCGAACAACAGGCAGTAGCCGAACAGGCTGCCGTACGGGCCGGTGTAGGGCTCGCCGAGCAGGATGCCGATGGCCACGCCGGTCAGGGCCGCGTGGCCCACCGCTTCGGAGAAGAAGGCAAAGCGCTTGACCACCACCAAGGTGCCCAGGCCGCCGAGCACCGGGCCGATCAGCAATCCGGCGAGCAGGGCGTTGACCACAAACCCATAGGCCAGGGCTTCCGGCAGGTAACCGGAGGAGGCCCAGCCCTGGATCATCAGACGAAAGGCTTCGTAACTCATCAGGCAACACTCCCGCTGACAATGTCCGTGCTGCGCGGGTGGGTGGAAAACAGCGTCAGCAGACGTTCCGGGGTCAGCGCCTGTTGCGGCTGGGCGTCGAACAGCACCCGGCGATGCAGGCCGGTGACCCGGTCCGCCAGGCGGCCGACCGCTTCCAGGTCGTGTTCGATCCACAGCAGGGTGATGCCGGCCTGGCGCCAGTCGCCGAGCAGGCGCTCGAAGACCTGGATGCCGGCCTCGTCGAGGGCCGACATCGGTTCGTCCAGCACCAGCAACTGCGGCGCCGGGATCAGCCCCTGGGCCAGCAGCACCCGCTGGCGTTCGCCGCCGGACAGGGCGCCCATGCGCCGCTTGCGTTTGTCCTGCATGCCGACCCGCTCCAGGGCCTCGCCTATGGCCGCGGCGTAATGCCGGCTGAGGCCGAGGAAGGCCGGGCGGCGCTGGCACATGGCGGCCATGAAGTCATCGACGGTCATCGGCAGGCCGCGATCGAATTCCAGGGCTTGCGGCACATAGCCGATCACCCCCGGTTCGCCCGGCCAGTGCAGGCTCAACCGGCCCTGGTGGGGCATCTGCCCGAGCAGGGTCTTGATCAGCGAGCTCTTGCCGCCACCGTTGGGGCCGACCAGGGCATGCAGGGTGCCGGGCTGCACCTTGAAGCTGACGTTGTCGAGGATGGTGGTGCGGCCCAGGGTCAGGCTGACCTGGTCGAACTCGATGGACGGGCCGCGGGCCAGAGTGTGCAGGGCGGTCATGCGCCGGCCTCCTGGATCGCCCGGACCACGGTATTGAGGTTGCCGGCCATTTCCTTCTCGTACTTCTCGGCGCTGTAGTCGCCGTAGGAAATGTGCGACAGCGGGTACAGCTTGACCCCGGACTCGCGCTGGATGGTGTCGACGTAGGTGGACGGGAAATCCATCTCGGAGAAGATCACCTTGACGTCCAGTTCACGCAGTTGATCGATGGTCTTTTTCAACTGGCTCGGGCTGGGCTCGATGCCGTGGGCCGGCTCGACCACGGCGGTGACTTCCAGGCCGAACTCGCGCAGCAGGTAATCGTAGGCGGCGTGCACCGTGGCCACCCGCAGGTCGGCGTTGGGCGCCTTGGTCAGCTTGGCCAGGGCGTCGGCGCGCATCTGCCGCAGGCGTTTGCCGTAGGCGCGGGCATTCTGGGTGTAGGCCTTGGCGTTGGCCGGGTCCATCTTGCCCAGCTCGCGGGCGATGTTGTTGACCTGGGCGATGGAGGCGCTGATGGACAGGAAGGTGTGCGGGTTGACCACCTTGCCGGCGCCGCGCGCGGCGATGCCGGTGGCGGCCAGCAGCGGCACGTTCTGGTTGGCCTCGATCACCGGGATGTCCGGGCGCTCGCTGGCCTCGATCATGCGGTCGGCGAAGTCGTCGTGACCGACGCCGTTGAGCACGATCACGTCCAGGGTGCCGATGCGCTTGATGTCTTCGGCGCGCGGTTCATAGGCGTGGGGGTTGAAGCCGGCGGGAATCAGCGGCACGACCTCGGCCTTGTCGCCGACGATGTTGGCCACGTAGCTGTAGTAGGGATGCAGGGTGATGCCGATACGCAGGCGCTTGGCCTGGTCGGCCATGGCGAGAGGGCTGAGCAACAGGGCGAACAGGCTGACCAGCAGCACCCGCAGGAACGGGCGGCGTTGAGATGAAATAGGCATGGGCTAGCGGTCTTCTCTCGGGTGAATGCGTGGGTTCAGTGGCGATGCTGGCGGGTCACTCCGGCATCGAATTGCGCGACCACCTGCTGCCAGCCGGCACTGGCCAGGGCGGCGTCGCTGAGGTCGTCGGGGGCGGCGAGGGACGGGCCGCGGTTGAGCCAGATGTCCGGGGTGGCGGCCGGGTCGGTGGCGATGCGCATCAGCAAGGAACCGGCCACTGCGTTGTTCTGGCTGAGGCCGACATAGGCCTGTTGCCGCAGTTGCCAGACATGCCCGCCACGGCTCACCGAGCTGGCGTCCTGGGCAAAGGGCGCGAAGCCTTCCTCGGCCAGTTGCTCGGGGGGCGGCAGGGCCTGGGCTTCTTCGCGCAGCAGGCGGATTTCGTCGAGGGTCACCCGCAGGTCGGCGTACAGGCCCTGTTCGCCGGCGGTGAGGTCGCGGCGGGCGTCCAGTTGGTGGCTGTCGACGCTCGCCACTTCGCGGGTTTCGCCGCGCCAGAGCACCACGGAGCCGGCCACGCTGAGGATCAACAGGCACAACAACAGGACGTAGAGGGTTTCATGGCCGGCGCCGGCCGGGCGCACGACTTGGGGAGGGGAGGTGCTCATGGGGCCTCGATGTCGGCTTGGTCGATCTCGACCACATGGCCGGGGCCGGCGTCGAACAGCACATAGAACTCGGCGTCGGGTTTCTTGAAAGTCAGGGTGGAGTCGGCGCCCAGTTTGCCGGGCACCAGGATGGTTTCGTCGTAGCCGATCACGTCCAGGGTCACCCCCGGGGCGCCGCTGCCATCGGAGAAGCCGCCGGTGCAGCGGATCTGCTCGCCGTCGATCTGCTTGCACTCGCACATCGGGTTGTGGGCCAGGGCGCCGCCACTGAACACGGCGCTGGCAAGCAGGAGCGCGCCGGCGCCGAGCAGGCGCAGGCGGGCGGTGGATACAGCAATCATGGTTTGCCTCCTTGTTTGTTCAGCCAGGCGAGGGTCGCCGGGGATGCCTGGCCCAGGGGGATGGCCGCCTGGTGCATGCTGCCGTCCCAGCCTTCCATGGTGATCCACAGCTCGGCGTCGGCCTTGGTCTTTTCCGCAACGGGCAGGCTGGCCCCCATGCGGTATGGGGTGCCGAAGAAGATCACCCCGGCGGCGCGCAGGCTGCGGGGTTTGCCGATGCGCAGGTAGGTGGCCTTGACCTGGTCGATGCAGGCATCGCACAGGGCGGCATTGAAGCCCTTCATATAACCGGCCGGCCCCTGGAGTTGCGGCGCTTCGTTACGCAGTTCGGCCAGGCGCAGGCTCCAGGGGCCGACCTGGATCTCGCCCACCTCGCGTTCGCCCAGGCCGCTGTCGCCACGGGCCAGCGCCGCGTCGGCAAAGTACTTGGGCATGAAACCGAGGGGGATCAGCAACAGCAGGATGTTCAGGTGGAAACGCCATTTCAGCCAGAACTGGCGCAGGGGCGAAACCGGCATTGGGTTGTCTGTCTTGCTCACAGGTTGCCCTCCGGCGTGTCGCTGTGCAGGGCCGCAAGCGGGCGCGGGGCGAGGGCGGGGCGCGGCGTCTTGGTGCTGCGTTTGAGGGCCGCGGCGGTGGCCAGGGCGGTGCGTTTGGTCCAGATCAGCAGGCCGCTGAGGACCATCATGCTCAGTAGCAGGCCGAAGAAGAACCAGATCAGCTTGATCCAGAGGCCGCCGAAGTCACCGGTGTGCAGCGGGCGCATGGACTCGGTGACGAATTCCAGGGCCGAGCGATGGGACAGCAGGTGCGCGGTATCCACCGAGCCGCTGTAAGGGTTGAGGTTGGCGGTCTGGTACATCAGCGGGTACCAGCCGCGGCCGCCGATGAACATATGGCTGTAGGCGTTGCTCGGCAGCATGACGAAGCCGACCTCGAAGCCCGAGATCTGCTGGGTGGCGATGCGGATGGCTTCATCGACGCCGATCATCGACGCCGGGCTGCCGTCGGCCGAGGTCGGCACGTTTTCGCGGGCGATCACCGGCACTATGGGTTCGCTGGAAATGGTGATCTGGTTGTCGCTGAGGATTGCCTCGATCAGGAACCAGGTGCCGGTGATGGAGATCACCGCGATAAACCAGATCGACCAGATGCCGCTCAGGCGATGGAAATCGCCCCAGAAAATCCGCGCGCCATGGCGCAGGCGCAGGGTCGGCTTGAGAAAGCCCTTCCAGAACTTCTTGTAGACCACCAGGCCCGTGACCAGCGACGCCAGCATCGGCAGGCCGAGCAGCGATACCAGGTACCAGCCCCAGCTGTAGCCATTGGTGAACGGCACCAGCCACCAGCCGTGCAGGGCGCGGGTGAAGGCCTGGAAGTTGAACGGCGGGCTGACGCCCTGGATCACGCCGGTGTACGGATTGACATAGACCTCGACAGAACGGCCATCGGGGTAGCTGACGCCCACGGTCAGGGCGAAATGCGCTTCGTCGGGGGTGTTGATACTTTCGACCAGGGTCTGCGGTTCGGCCTGCTTGATGGCCTTGACGATCTGGTCGTAGCTCAGCGGCTGGGCATCGCCTGTGGGTTTGCTGGCGCGGATGTCGGGGTTGGCCAGCCAGACGATTTCCTGGCTGACCACGGCCAGGGTGCCGGTGACGCAAACGATCAGCACAAAGAACCAGATGGGCAGCGCCAGCCAGCTGTGAACGAGAAACCAGATTTTCGAGCGGGACTTCTTCGACATTGAGCACGCGTCTTGATTCGAGGAGTGGAGTTGCGGGGCGTTTGCCGAGCCCGGAGATAAACCCGCGGCGTAGCCTTCGCCAACGCGACCTGCTGCATCTAATTAAGACGAATGAGAATCGTAAATCCCGAAAGACGATATGAAAGTAAATGTTTCCGCGCGACCAATGGCGTGCAAAAGGCCGGTGCTGTGGGGCGTTGAGGGCGCTATCGCGGGCAAGCCTCGCTCCTACAAGGGAGCGCGCATCTGTAGGCGCGAGCGGGCGGCGATCCGACTGGCCCGCGATCAGCGGTTTACAGGCTCAGGGCTTATCCCTGCTGTTTAAACATCTCCACGGCCCGCTGCTTGATCTGCTCTTCGCTCAGGTCTTCCTTGCGGGTGGCGAGAAACCACAGGTGGCCGAACGGGTCTTTGAGGGTGCCGCTGCGGTCGCCGTAGAACTGGTCCTTGACCTCGGACACCACCTGGCCGCCGGCGGCGATGGCCTGGGCGAACTGTTTGTCGACATCGTTGACGTACAGGTGCAGGCCGACCGAAGGCGATTGGTCGGGATTGCTCAATGGCCCTTGGTCGCAGGGCGTTCCCAGCATGATCGGGCAGTCGCCGATGCGCAGTTCGGCATGGCCGACACTGCCGTCGGGCATGTCCAGGCGCATGACCTGGGTGGCGCCGAAGGCATTCTTGTAGAACTCGATAGCCTCGGCAGCCTGCGTGATCCCCAGGTAGGGCGTGATGCTGGGGTAACCCTCGGGGATGGGTTTGACGCTCATCTCGGTTCTCCTTTCTTGTCTGGGTGTTCGTCGAAGTGAACCTGGCCGGTTTTCCGGTCGGTTCACTATAGGCCCGGGGAATCCACAGCCTGGTTTGAACTGACGAGGTGTTCGCCAGGCAACAGTGAGCCAGCGATCAGGGGAAGATATGTCGCCGCTGCCGCAGGCCGCGATCGGGCCGGGCGGCATTTCGAGGTAGCGCTCGCCAGACCTGGCAGTGCGTTTTGACCTGAAAAGACGCCAGCAGCGGCTGCTCCACCGATTGCCGGCTGGGGAAACCGCTGCGCCGTCCGCTCAGTCGGTTTCCAGCAATTGCGCGCCCGGGCCGTGTTCGCCCAGCTGGTCGCCCTGGTTGCGCAGCGGGCAGTCTTGCATCGACAGGCAGCCGCAGCCGATGCAGCCATTGAGGCGGTCGCGCAGCAGGGTCAGCTGCTTGATCCGCTCATCGAGCTCATGGCTCCACTGTTCGGACAGCCGCTTCCAATCGGCGGCCGTCGGTGCGCGGTGCTCCGGCAGGCTGCGCAGGGCCTGGCCGATCTCGGCCAGGGGAATGCCCAGGCGCTGCGCCACCTTGATCAGCGCCACCCGGCGCAGCACTTCCCGCGGATAGCGGCGCTGGTTGCCGGCGTTGCGGTTGCTCTTGATCAGCCCCTTGGTTTCATAGAAATGCAGCGCGGTGACCGCTACGCCACTGCGGGCGGCCACTTGGCCGACGGTGAGTTCCTTGTGCACGGTTTCGGGGGTGAGCATGCAGCACTCCTGCGGGTGGGGAATGAGCAAAAGTCGCTTGACCTTTACTTAACTGGAGGTTTTACCCTGCAGGCCTTCGAATCACAAGATTCCGTTTATCCGTCAGTGGGGACTTGCCATGCACGCGTTTGCGCAAAATCGCAGCTTTACGCAATTGATCGAATTCGAAATCGAACCCCATCAACAATCCGGCCTGGTGTCGGCGCTGTCCGAGCAGACCGAACGCCTGGCCCAGGGTTACCCGGGGTTCCTGAGTGGCAGCGTGCAGGCCAGCGAAGACGGCCGGCGGGTGCTCAACTACCTGCAATGGCAAACCCGGGAAGCTGGCGAAGCGGCCTTCCAGAGTTTCGAGAAGGGCGAACAAGACTTCTGGCAACTGCTGCGCGCCTATCAGGCCAAGACCGTGACCTTCGGCTCGTTCCAGGTGGTGCGCAGCATCGAGCGCAGCCCGGATAACGCGCTGCATTGCCGTTTGGCCAGCTAGATCGACAGTTGCAGGGTGCGTTCATGCTGGCCGGTTTTTTCCGGCGGACGGCGCTTGTTCACCGCCAGTTCGCCGATCTTGATCAGCCGGGTGCGGGTGACGTTGCGGCTCAGGCCCAACAGATTGGCGGTATGCACCTGGTTGTAGTGGCTGAAACGGTAGGCCGCGCGCAGCAGCGTATCCTCGACCTTTTCATGCAGGGCGCCGGCCTGCTCTTCGAAGAGTTTGTGAAAGGCCCGCTCCAGCAGGGCTTCGGCTGAGTCGTCATGGCTGTGATGGCTGTCGTCCTGGCGCTCGATGCGCATGTTCGACAGGCGCAGGTCGTCGCGCTCGATCACGCCGTCGCGGCAGATCAGCAGGGTGTGGTGGATGACGTTTTCCAGTTCGCGGATATTGCCCGGCCAGCTGTAGCTGCGCAGCTTGTGCTCGGCCTCGCTGCTGATGGTCACGGCGCCGTAGCCCAGGCGCTGGCTGTAGGCTTCGATGAAGTGCCGGGTCAGCGGCAGGATGTCTCCGGGACGTTCGCGCAGCGGGCTCAGTTCCAGGCTGACGACGTCGAGGCGGTAGTACAGGTCCTCGCGGAAATGCCCGGCGTTGATGGCTTTCTCCAGTTGCACGTTGGTCGCCGCCAGCACCCGCACATCGATGGGAATGCTTTTGCGCGAACCCAGGCGCACCACTTCGCGCTCCTGCAACACCCGCAGCAATTTCACCTGGATCGCCATCGGCAGGTCGCCGATCTCGTCGAGGAACAGAGTCCCGCCATTGGCTTCTTCGAACCAGCCGGCCTTGGCGCTCAGGGCCCCGGTGAAGGCGCCTTTTTCATGGCCGAACAGCTCGGCCTCCACCAGCGACTCGGAGAACGCCCCGCAGTTCACCGCCACGAACGGCCGGTTGCGCCGGGCGCTGAGGTTGTGGATATGGCGCGCCACCAGCTCCTTGCCGGTACCGGTCTCGCCGATGATCAGCACACTGGCCTCGCTCGGCGCGACCTGCTGCAGATGCGCCAGCAAGGCCTGGGATTTCGGGTCTTCGAATACCTGGGCGGTGGCCCGGATCGAGGTGGCCAGGGCGGGCGAGGGCGGTAAGGTCAAAAGCTGCATGGACAAGCTCCGGGAACAGAAGGCTAGGAATAGAAAGTCGGGGTCGGCAGGGACTGGTTCAGGGCCCAGTCGCCCAACTCATGGAGTTTGTAATCCACCGGGTCGTGCAGGGTTTGCGTGCGCAGGTTGCGCCAATGCCGGTCCAGGCGCAGGGAGGCGTGGGTGGAGCGGGCGCCGGTGACCTCGAACAGGCGGCTGCACAGTTCCAGGCCCTGGCGCGTGGTGGCGACCTTGGCGGTGGCGATGGCCGTGGCCAGGTGACCGCGTTCTTCGGCGCTCAGGTTCGGCCCCTTGGCCCAGGCCTTGTCCAGCAGCTCCGCGGCGCGCTCCACCAACAGACGCATGCCTTCCAGGGCCACCCAGAAATCACCGTAATGGCCCAGTACGTAAGGGTCCTGATAGGCCTCCTGTGCGCTGGACTTATGCCAGGGCCGGGTTTCGCTGAGGGTGTACTGGCGGGCTTCTTCAAAGGCGCCTTCGGCGATGCCGAGGAACATGTGGGTGAAGGTCAACTGAGCGATCAGTGGGCGCAGACAGGCAAAGGGCGTGCTCAAGGGGCCCGGGTCCAGCAGCAGCTCCGATTCCTCGACCCGCACCCGTTCGAAGCTGGCGCTGCCGCTGTCGGTCTGGCGCTGGCCCATGTTGTTCCAGTCGTTGTGCAGGGTGATGCCGCTGCGGCCGCTGGGGATGGCGGCGATCAGCAGCTTGCCGCCGTTGCCTTCGTCGACCGCCGAGGCGATGAGCATTTCCGAATCGCTGGCGCCGGAGCAGAAGCTCTTCTTGCCGGAGAACTCGCGCCAGCCGCCGAGGTTCTTCACCACGGTACGGGTGTCCAGCGGGTTGAGGGCGTTGCCCCAGAACCAGTTCTTGCGCGCGGTCTGTTCGAACCAGGGTTGCCATTGTTCCGGGCGGGCGAACAGGCGCACGGTGGCCAGCATCAGGTGATGGAAACCGAAGACGTGGGCGATGGAACTGTCGACCTTGGCGAACTCGCGGACGATGTTCAGGGTCTCGCTCCAGCTGGCGCCGAGGCCGCCGTACAGGGTGGGAATGCTCAGGGCCAGCAGGCCGCTCTGGCGCAGGGCGTCGCGCTGGGCTTTGGGGGTTCCGCCGCGTTCGTCGCGTTCGACGGCGGTCAGGGCAAACTCGGCCGCCAGCTGGCGGGCGGTCTGCAAGGGGGACAACAGGGCGCTTTGCGGCTTGGCAGTCACGCGGTGTTCCTCGTTGGGGGCCGGTTGCGCGGCCGTGAAATCGGTGGGGCTGTGGGGATGATCGCGAGCAAGCTCGCTCCTACAGAAAACACCTGCACCCTGTAGGAGCGAGCGGGCGGCGATCCGACTTGCCCGCGATAGCGTTCTATCAGGCAATAAATACCCTTAAGCCTCAGCCGCTTTTTTGCTCGGCAGCACATCATTGGCGATCATTTCGCCAAACGGCCCGGTAAGGTTGGTCACGCCACGTCCGGCCAGGCTGGCGTAGGGTTCCGGCAGCAGCGGGAACACCAGTTCGGCAAAGCGATAGGCTTCTTCCAGGTGCGGGTAGCCGGAGAAAATGAAGCTCTCGATCCCCAGGTCCGCGTATTCCTTGATCCGCGCCGCGACCTGCTCGGGGTTGCCCACCAGCGCGGTGCCGGCGCCGCCACGCACCAGGCCGACGCCGGCCCAGAGGTTGGGGGCGATTTCCAGGTTGTCGCGCCGCCCGTCGTGCAAGGCAGCCATACGCCGCTGACCCTCGGAGTCGAAGCGCGAGAAGGATTGCTGCGCGGCGGCGATGGTCTCGTCGCTGATGTGTTCGATCAGCTTGTCCGCGGCCTTCCAGGCCTCTTCCGCGGTTTCGCGCACGATCACGTGCAGGCGGATGCCGAACTTCACCGTGCGGCCATGGCGGGCGGCCCGCTCACGCACATCGGCGAGTTTCGCGGCGACCGCGGCCGGCGGTTCGCCCCAGGTCAGGTAGACATCTACCTGTTCGGCGGCGAGGTCATGGGCGGCGTCCGAGGAACCGCCGAAATACAGCGGCGGGTAGGGCTTCTGCACCGGTGGGTAGAGGGCCTTGGCGTTCTGCACATGCAGGTGCTTGCCTTCGAAATCCACGGCTTCGCCTTGCAGCACGCGGCGCCAGATCCTCAGGAATTCGTCGGTGACTTCATAGCGCTCGCTGTGGCTGAGGAAACTGCCGTCGCCACGGTTCTCGTCGGGGTCGCCGCCGGTCACCACGTTGATCAGCAGGCGGCCGTTGGACAGCCGGTCGAGAGTGGCGGCCATGCGCGCCGAGACGGTCGGCGAGATGATTCCCGGACGGATCGCCACCAGGTAGCGCAGGCGTTCGGTCAGGGGCACCAGCGCCGAGGCGATCACCCAGGAGTCTTCGCACGAGCGGCCGGTGGGGATCAGTACGCCGTGATAACCCAGGCTGTCCGCGGCCTGGGCCACTTGTTTGAGGTAGTTGAGGGTGACCGGACGCGCGCCCTGGGTGGTGCCCAGGTAATGGCCGTCGCCGTGAGTCGGAAGAAACCAGAAAACATCCATGACAGGTCCTTAAGCGATTTTCAGCAGATTTTTCGGATGCACGCCGAACAGGGGCGCGGCGCGTTCTGCCGCAAGGCGAATGCGGGCCTTCAAGGGCTCGCTGGTTATCTGGTAGTTGGCGAAGTCGGCCTCGGTGGCATAGACCCCGATGGGCAGGGTCAGGGCCTGGAAGAAACTGAACAGCGGCCGCAGCTGGTGATCCAGCACCAGGGCGTGACGCTCGCTGCCTCCGGTGGCGGCCAGCAGCACCGGGGTATTGATCAGGGCGTTGAGGTCGATCAGGTCGAACAGGTGCTTGAGCAGGCCCGGGTAGGAGCCTCGATACACGGGCGCTGCGACGATCAGCAGGTCGGCGCTTTCGATGGCCTGCAACTCGGCTTCGACTTCCGCCGCCAGTTCCTGGCGGGACAGGGCCGCGCCCAATGGGCGGGCGATGTCGCCCAGTTCGATGAGCTTGCTCTCGATCGGCAATTGCCCTGCCAGTTCGGCGAGCAGCGCTTGGGTCAGCACCAGGGTGCGCGAGGGGCGCCAGGTTCCACCGGACAGGGCAACGACTTTTAATGGACGCGACATGATCAGTTCCTTTGTTGAACAGGGCTCAACGAGCAGTGAGTAGTCCCAGGGCTTGAGCAAGAGCTGTACCAGCGGGGCAAAGCCTTGAGTGGCGGGGCTCGTGGCGCTGTTGCAGGATCAGGCTGTTGTTGGGGAGACACTGTTTTGTTGATTGGCTGTTGCCTGGCGAACAGTTGCTCAGGCAACAGCAGGCGGCGCGATGGGCCTGTTATAAAGGCTTACTGATATTCCTAAAAAATACTTTATTTCCATATTTATAGATCTTTTGGAAATAAGAGAGGGCGCTATGGGCTGCGATAGGGGGAATCGATAGCCACTATCGAGCGTGATGATTTCTGCCCCGGGAAGGGCGACGGTAGCCTGTGTCCATTGCCTCGCAGCCCAGATCCAGGAGCCTTTGCCATGAACCGTTCGCTCGTCTTATCCCTGCTTGTCGTCACTTCGGTCCTGGCCGGTTGTGCCAGCCAGCCGGGTCCGGAATCGCGCCCTTATACCGCCGAGGAAACTCGCGAACTGGCGCTGGAAGCCCTGAACCGGCGCGGACTTTCCTTTGACGAATACCAGCAGAAGAAGGCCGAGCTGCTTGCCCCGCAACGGACCTTCGGTTTCGACCAGCAGGGCGAAATGAACGCCGAACACAGCGTGACCCTGCATGGCCGTGCCAGCTGATTTGTCGATCTTCCGTGGCCTTGCCCGCAGAGGCTGACGGACTGCCGGTGACAGTCGGCAAAACCCTGTGATGATTTTCCCGCCTCCTGCCTTGTTCTTCGGCCCCTTGGCCGAACCTCGCTTAACCCGGCTCCCGGAGCCTGTTAAGCTGCCCCTCGGGAGCGTTCCTACGCACTTTTAAATGAAGTTGTCCTTCTTTAACTGCATCCGATCGGGTATTGCTGACGGTCTGCCGTTTTTGCGTTGCCGAAAGGGCGCGTATCAGCGTTCGGCACCGAGCGAACCTTGATCCTGGAACAGGCTCTGCGGGTATTTTTGCGATGAATAAACGTCCTCTCTATTTCGACTACGCCGCCACCACGCCGGTGGATGAGCGAGTCATTCAGGTGATGGTGGAATGCCTGGGGTTCAACGGTAACTTCGGCAACCCGGCGTCCAGTTCCCATGCCTTCGGCCAACAGGCCCGGCGCAGCGTCGAGCTGGCGCGGCAGCAGGTCGCCCAACTGGTGGGGGCGGCGCCCGAGCAGATCGTCTGGACCTCCGGCGCCACCGAATCCAACAACCTGGCGCTCAAGGGCGTGGCTCAGGCCCGGGGCGTATCCGGCGGGCACATCATCACCAGCCAGATCGAACACAAGGCCATTCTCGATACCGCCAGCCAGCTGCAGGCTGCCGGCGTGGCAGTGACTTACCTGGTGCCGGACCGCGACGGGCTGATCACGCCCGAGGCGGTCAGCGAAGCCCTGCGCGACGACACCTTCCTGGTGTCGCTGATGCTGGTCAACAACGAGCTGGGTACGGTCAATGACATTCCTGGCATTGGCCGCGTGGTCCGCGAGCGCGGGGCGCTGCTGCATGTCGACGCGGCCCAGGGCGCGGGCAAGGTGGCGATCGACCTGGCGCAGTGGCCGGTGGACCTGATGTCCTTTTCCGCCCACAAGATTTATGGCCCCAAGGGCATCGGCGCGCTTTACGTCGGCCCTCGCGCGCAGCAGCGCTTGCAGGCGCAGATCCACGGCGGCGGCCATGAGGGCGGCTTGCGCTCCGGGACGCTCGCGACCCATCAGATTGCCGCCATGGGCGCCGCCTTTGCCCTGGCCGCCGAACACTTCGATGAAGAAGCGGCGACCATCGCTCGGCTGCGCGAGCGCCTGCTCGAACAGCTGGCCGACCTGCCGGGGCTGTGCCTGAACGGCAGCCCGGCCCAACGCATTCCCCATACCTTGAGCCTTACCTTTGGTGAAGGGGAGTTCAATCCGGCGGCCCTGAGTGCCTCCATCGCGTTTTCCGCGACCTCGGCCTGCAACTCGGCGAGCAATGCGCCGTCCCATGTGTTGCTGGCGCTGGGGCTCGACGCCCGGACGGCGGGGCGGACCATCCGCCTGAGCCTGGGCCGCTTCACCACCGAGCAGGACATCGATCAGGCCGTCCAACTGATCAAGGCTTCATCCGCCAGTGCACCGGCGTTCTGGGCGGTTGCCCAACCCTGAGGGCTTATGCCCTCGGTATCCAATAACAATGATTCACCTGGTAGCAGGAGACACAATGAGTACGCAGCCCTTGACCAATGGAGTGGTCCCCCAGCGCCTGGCGCGCACCCGTGAGCTGATGAGCCGCGAGGGCATTCATGCCCTGCTGGTGCCGTCGGCCGATCCGCACCTGTCGGAGTACCTGCCGGGTTACTGGCAAGGCCGGCAGTGGCTGTCGGGCTTTCACGGTTCGGTCGGCACCCTGATCGTCACGGCGGATTTCGCCGGGGTCTGGGCCGATAGCCGTTATTGGGAGCAGGCGACCAAGGAGCTCAAGGGCAGCGGTATCGAACTGGTCAAACTGTTGCCGGGTCAGCCCGGTCCGCTGGACTGGCTGGCCGAGCAGACCCCGGAAGGGGGCGTGGTCGCGGTCGACGGCGCGGTGATGGCGGTGGCTTCGGCGCGTACCCTGGGCAACAAGCTGCAGGAACGTGGCGCTCGCCTGCGCACCGATATCGATCTGCTGAACGAAGTCTGGAGCGACCGTCCGAGCCTGCCGGATCAGCCGATCTATCAGCATTTGCCACCCCAGGCCACGGTCAGCCGGGTCGAGAAGCTCGGCAAGTTGCGCGAAACCCTGAAAGAGCGAGGCGCGGATTGGCATTTCATCGCCACCCTCGACGACATCGCCTGGTTGTTCAATCTGCGCGGCGGTGACGTCTCGTTCAACCCGGTATTCATCTCCTTCGCCCTGATCAGCCAGCAGCAGGCGACGTTGTTTGTGGCGCTGAGCAAGGTCGATAACGCTTTGCGTGCCGTGCTGGAACAGGATGGCATCACCCTGCGTGACTACAGCGAAGTGGCCGCGGCCCTGAGTGCGATCCCCGACGGCGCCAGCCTGCTGGTGGATCCGGCGCGGGTCACTGCCGGTTTGCTGGATAACCTCGGTAGCGGCGTGAAGCTGCTGGAAGGCCTGAACCCGACGACATTGGCCAAGTCCCAGAAGAGCTTGGCTGATGCCGAGCATATCCGTCAGGCCATGGAGCAGGATGGCGCCGCGCTCTGCGAGTTTTTCGCCTGGCTGGAGTCGGCCTGGGACCGTGAACGCATCACCGAGCTGACGATCGACGAGCACCTGACCGCGGCCCGCACCCGTCGCCCCGGCTACGTGTCCCTGAGTTTCAACACCATCGCCGCGTTCAACGCCAATGGCGCGATGCCGCATTACCACGCCACCGAAGAAGAGCACGCAGTGATCGAAGGCGATGGCCTGCTGCTGATCGACTCCGGCGGCCAATACCTGGGCGGCACCACGGACATCACCCGCATGGTGCCGGTCGGCACCCCGAGTGCCGAGCAGAAACGCGATTGCACGCGGGTGCTCAAAGGCGTGATCGCCTTGTCCCGGGCGCACTTCCCGCGGGGCATCCTGTCGCCGCTGCTGGACGCCATCGCCCGCGCGCCGATCTGGGCCGAGGGCGTGGACTATGGGCACGGCACCGGCCATGGCGTGGGGTACTTCCTCAATGTCCACGAAGGCCCGCAAGTGATCGCCTATCAGGCGGCGCCGGCACCGCAAACCGCGATGCAGCCAGGGATGATCACCTCGATCGAGCCGGGAACCTATCGTCCGGGCTGTTGGGGCGTGCGCATCGAAAACCTGGCGATGAACCGTGAGGCGGGCACCACCGAATTCGGCGAGTTCCTCAAGTTCGAAACCCTGACCCTGTGCCCGATCGACAGCCGCTGCCTGGAGCCTTCGCTGCTGACCCAGGACGAGCGTGAGTGGCTCAACGCCTACCACGCCGAAGTGCGTCGGCGCCTGAGCCCGCTGCTGCAAGGCGCGGCGCTGGAATGGCTGAATACCCGTACCGCAACTATCTGAACGTTAATCGCGCTGCCGGCTTTGGGCTGGCAGCGCGAATGGCGTTGCTCGTCATATCGACGTCTTGGCTTAACTCAAGGCTTCGAGGACAAAGTCCAGGCGATCCTGGCCGAAAAACAGCTGGTTATCGACGAACATGCTCGGCGCGCCAAACACGCCGCGCTGCAAGGCTTGTTCGGTCTTGTCCTTGAGGGCGTTCTTGACCTCTTCATCGTTGGTCAGGGCCAGCACCTCCAGCGGATCGAATCCCCCCTCACTGAGTACCGCTGCCACTGTGGCCTGATCATTCAGGTTGCGCTTCTCGACCCAGAGTGCGCGAAACAGGCAGTCGATAAAGGCAACAAAGCGCTGCGGGTGTCGCAGTTGCATGCCGGTCACCGCGCGCATCAGCAGCAGGGTGTTGATCGGGAAGTGCGGGTTGAATGCCAATGGCACCTCATAGCGTCTGGCATAACGCGCCAGGTCCTGAAGCATGTAGCGTCCCTTGGCGGGGATGCTGATTGGCGAGGCGTTGCCAGTGACCTTGAATACGCCACCGAGCAACATGGGTTGGTAAATCAGTTGGCTGCCCGTCTGGGCACAGATCTTCGGCAGTTGGGTGTAGGCCAGGTACGAGGTCGGGCTGCCCAGGTCGAAAAAGAACTCGACGGTTTTGCTCATCGGTAATGCTCCTTTTTTGTTGTTGTGGAGGAGGGGGCTACCAGCGTTCGTTCCAGGGCCGCAGATCCAGTTCGAAGGTCCAGGCATCCCGTGGCTGGCTGTGCAGATGCCAGTAGTTGTCGGCGATGTGCTCGGGGTTGAGGATGCCGTCTTCATCCTTGAGCGCGTACTTTTCCGGGAAACTGTTGCGGATAAAGTCAGTGTCGATGGCGCCATCGACCACCACGTGAGCGACGTGGATGTTCAGCGGTCCCAGTTCCCGAGACATGCTTTGCGCCAGCGCGCGAATGCCATGCTTGGCTCCGGCGAAGGCGGCAAAACCCGCAGCGCCACGCAATCCCGCGGTGGCCCCGGTGAACAGGATGGTCCCGCGTTTGCGAGTGACCATGCGCTTGGCCACTTCCCGCGCATTGAGGAAACCCGAGAAGCAGGCCATCTCCCAGATCTTGAAGTACTTGCGCGCGGTTTCCTCGAGGATGCTGCACGGCACGTTGGCGCCGATATTGAACACCAGGGCTTCGATCGGGCCGATCTCGCTCTCGATCTGTTCGATCAAGGCAATCACTTCTTCCTCTTTTCGAGCGTCGCAGGCGAACCCGTGGGCTTCGCCTCCCGATTGCTGGATGGCCTCCACCAGTGGCTGCAACTTGTCCGCGCTGCGTCGGGTGACACAGGCCACAAGACCTTCCCGGGCAAAACGCTTGGCGATGGCACCGCCTGTGGCATCGCCGGCTCCGACGACCAAAACGACTTTCTTGTTCTCTGTAGCTGTAGTCATGGTGGGATCGCTCTATTGGTAAACGGTCGTTAACTAAACGAACGTTATGCTACGATTCGCCGAGCGTCAAGGCGAAGAGAGGAGAGGGGCGTCATGCGTTATTCAGCCAGTCACAAGCAGGAAACCAGGGAGCGGTTGCTGCAGAGCAGCGCCGTGTCAGCCAAAAAGGAAGGGTTTTCGACTGTAGGGGTCGATGGCCTGATGAAAGCGATCGGGCTGAGCGGCGGGGCGTTCTACAGCCACTTTTCGTCCAAGGATGAGCTGTTCGGTTCGATTGTCGAGCGGGAGCTGAGCCAGAGCCTTGAGCGCCTGGGCGCCGATGGCGAGCAAAGCCGGATGCGGCTTGAACGTTGCCTCAAGCACTACTTGAGCATGGCGCATGTCGAGAGCCCGGAAACGGGTTGTGCGCTGCCGACCTTGGGTGCGGAAATATCACGGGCGGACGAGGTGGTTCGACAGCAGGCGGAAGACTGGATTTGCCGCTTGCAGCAGAGCTGGGCGCACACCCTGGGCAGTGACAGCCTGGCCTGGTCGATCCTGTCGCAATGTGTAGGGGCGTTGGTGGTGGCGCGAATGTTGGTCAGTCCGGACATTCAGCGCCAGGTCCTGAAATCGAGCCATGACGAAATTGTTCGTCAGTTGCCAACGCAGGATGTGCAGTAGGCAGGTGCTGCCTACTTGCAGATGACGATCATGCTGCGGCTGGTGTAGCCGGCGGGGTTCAGGCCGAAGGGGTAATCGCCCGGATCCTCCACCGTATCGCCGGACTTGGCGATCACTTTGTAGCCTTTGGGGCCACAGGAGGTAGCAGCACTGGCGTAGCATTTGTCCCAGGAGGAGGACAGGCCGGAGCAGTTGATATGCAGGCCCTTCTTTCCGCGCTTGACCTCGGTTTTCGAAGTTGCGGCGCAACCTGCGATGGCAAGTACGGCTAACAGAATCAAAAAACGTTTCATTCCTGTCCCTATTGCTGATCCCGGATCTGTTGTCCGGGTTCGACTGCGTTAGCTGTCACTTTGGCGTCTGTGCGGTCCTTGCCCGAAAAATCCATGACTGGCGCTGAGTTACAGCGCCTAAACATGGCCTAATTGAGCGGCAAATGCCAGAGCTATGTACAACCGAGAATCAATCCGCCGCTACCAAAGGTTTCGATTCGCTGCGCATGGTCAGGGTCGCACCCACTGACGCCAGGATGATGCAGGCAATAGCCATCCATTGTGCGAGAGACAGGTATTCGTGGAGGAACAGCAGCCCGGACAAGGCACCGAAAGCGGGTTCGATACTCATCAGCGTGCCGAAGGTTCTCGCTGGCATTCGGGTCAGGGCGACCATCTCCAGGCTATAGGGAAGGGCAGTGGAGAGAATGGCCACACCGATGGCAATGGGAATCAGACTGGGGGTCAGCAAGGCAGCTCCGGCGTGCACGATACCGATAGGCGCAACGAACAAGGCGGCGATCATTACACCCAGCGCTGCGGTCTGGACGCCATTATCGGCTCCGGCCTTTTGCCCGAACAGAATATAGAGCGCCCAGCACACTCCGGCCCCCAAGGCATAACCTGCGCCGATCAGATCGATGCCGGCGCTGGTATCGCTGCTAGGGATCAACAGCAGCAGGCCGATAACCGCCAGAAGGATCCAGAGAAAGTCGATGGCTTTTCGCGAAGCATAAATGGCCACGGCAAGCGGGCCGGTGAATTCCAGGGCGACGGCGATTCCCAGGGGAACGCTGCGTAGCGACATATAGAAGAGGAAGTTCATTCCACCCAGCGCCATCCCGTAAACGATGACCGTGCGCAAGGACTTGGCTGTGAGCTTCGCGCGCCACGGGCGTAATAGCAGAAGCATGATGATGCTGGCGAAGATCAGACGCAGTGTGGTGGTGCCTTGTGCGCCCACGATCGGGAACATGCTTTTGGCCAGCGAGGCGCCGGACTGGATGGAGGCCATGGCAATAAGCAGCAGTCCCACTGGGAACAGGGTTGAGGTTAGGCTGCGGGACTGGTCATTCATGGCAAGGCATCATCCGGTTTTATAAAGGGGGGAGATTGGGTGCGCCGACATGATGCTCAACTAATAACGCATGAGCAATATATTGCTCATGGTGTTTCTGCTCTTCTTATATAGAGAAGGATTTATCTGTTTTTGCAGGTTATTGATAGAAAAGACAAATTAGGGGTTGACGGCAGATTCTGGAAGTCTATAATTCGCCCCACTTCCGGCGCAGTCGAAACGGAAAACTCCTTGAGATTCAACGAGTTACACGGTTTTCGACAGCGGTTACGCTTCAGTTCATCGAGGCCCGAAGGAGTCGGTTCGGCAGTGTGTTTTCGCCGGATTGACGGTTCGATCTTCTCGGTCGAAAGCGGAGAAAAAGAGGTGTTGACAGCAGCGTGTAACGCTGTAGAATTCGCCTCCCGCTGACGAGAGA
>NZ_JAQZAA010000090.1:0-84732 GCF_028640875.1 Pseudomonas sp. SBT1-2
CTACGGACTGTATAAATCCGTAGGAGCGAGGCTTGCCCGCGATGGTCGCGACACGAATCAGAGAACGATGTGGCAAGGCCGCCTGCCCTGCTAATAGCAATTACCGTCGGTTTCAGCGCAGAACTCATAGGGCGTGTTGCTGATGAACCAATCGAGCCAGTGATGCTGCCAATCCGGCCACTGAATGATGTAGGTCTTGGTGGCCTTGATGAACTCCAGGCCAAAGATGCTGATGCTGTTGTCGTCCTCGTACATCCGCAGGTCCAGCGACCAGTCCCGGATCAAGGGCGTGCGGTAGACCCGATCCGGGTCCTCAAGGTCGATGACCTGCAGATAGCCCTTGCCGCCGAAAGGCACCAGCAGCCCGCCGGCCGAGGCATGCTGCAACAGGTAACGACCGGAGGGGCTGGTCGCCGAATAGGGCTCGCGTTCGAGCACTGTGTAGAGCGCGCTGGCGAACACCAGTACACAGGCTCCCAGCAGGCCCCCCACGACCGCCAGGGTCTTCTTGTACTTCATCGCGCGCACGCCGAAAAACCGCAATTCATTTGCCCGATCTCCTTGAAAGGCGGCTATTGAACGAGGCCTGGCCAAGCCGATCAAGTTGCGGCACCATCCGCCGCCACAAAACGCCTGGTTTCCCCGCCCGCGGCGCGGAAACTTCTCCGGCAGCAAGGATGCGCCCATGCCTCGTCATTCCCGAATCGTCAGCCTGATGCTGCAAGTGGCCGTCTGGCTGGTGCTGCCGTTCGCCGCCCTGCAACTGGGCCTGGTACTGACCCACGCCGTCGCCGCGCCCTTTGTCTCGGCGGTGGCGGCTCCCACCGGGGTCCTGTCCCTGGTGCTGATCCAGATCACCCTGGTGTATGCCGCCGCCAAAGGCTGGCACGCCTGCGGCATGCCGGCCCACTATCGCTGGCTGGGCCTGTGGCTGGGTTGCGTACTGGTGCTGTATGCCGTGCCGAGGCTCATGCCGTTGATCAGTAGCAGCCCATGAATCACAGAGGCTGTTCAGCCTGTTGGTGATCTTCACCTGGTGCAAAACCCGCTGAAGATCAGGCCAGCCTGAGGTAAAGATGGATGTCCTCGGGCTCCAGGCGATGCAGCTCTGGATCGGGGGCCGACAACAGCTCGCAGCCCAGGCGGCAGTAGAAATCCACGGTGTTGCGCGATGGCGTGGCCGAGACATAGAGCCCCTCGCCGCCCATGCGCCGTGCCTGCTCGGCGGCCAGGCCGAACAGCCGCTGGCCCAGGCCGCGCCCGCGATAAGCCTGGCTGACATGCAGGAACTTCAGTTGCCGCAGTTGCAAGCCGGCGCTGTGGATAACCAGGCAATCGACCACCGCCGCGGCCACCAGCCGGTGCTCGTCGAACACCCCGTACAGCCAGCCGCCGCGCTGTCCACACGCCTGCAAGACCTGCGCGTCATGCTCGGCTTCGCCAGGCGGCCAGCCGGTCACCACTTCGCGCTGGGGATAACACAGCAGTTGCCCGTCCTGCAGGCGGTAGAACGCTTCGATCAGTTCCGCGCGGTCAATCAGTTTGAACAGCGGGATGTCTTGCGGGGTCAAAGGGCGTTCATTGAGCATCTTGGGTTTCCTGAAGCCGTCCGTGGTTTTACGTATCGATACACGCGGGGCATTTTTTGCCCCGGGCGAACCGATTATTCTATCCGCCAGCTGTTAAAAGTCCGTTGTGTTTGGCCGAAGGCATGACCGAACCTCCATTTCCGATCCAGCGCAGCCAGGAAGGGCTCGGGATCTCCTGACAAGGTTCACTTATGCATCGCAGGCATCTTCTGAAAGCATCCATGGCGCTGGCAGCCTACACCGGCCTGTCGGCCACGGGTCTGTTGGCCACCCGGGCCTGGGCGGGCGCCGCCGACGGCGAAGCGCAGGCCTTCGATTTCGAGCTTCTCAAGGCCCAGGCCAAGCAATTGGCCGGCAAGCCCTACGTGGATACCAAGCAAGTGCTGCCGCCGACCCTGGCGACCATGACCCCGCAGAACTTCAACGCGATCCAGTACGACGGCAACCACTCGCTGTGGAAGGAGCTGAACGGCCAGCTGGACGTGCAGTTCTTCCATGTCGGCATGGGCTTCAAGCAGCCGGTGCGCATGTACAGCGTCGACGCCAAGAGCCGTCAGGCGCGGGAAGTGCATTTCCGCCCGTCGCTGTTCAACTACCAGAACACCAGCGTCGACACCGCGCAGCTCAAGGGCGACCTGGGCTTTGCCGGCTTCAAGCTGTTCAAGGCCCCGGAACTGGACAGGCACGACGTGGTGTCCTTCCTCGGCGCCAGCTATTTCCGCGCGGTGGACAAGACCGGCCAGTACGGCCTGTCGGCCCGCGGCCTGGCGATCGACACCTACGCCAAGAAACGTGAAGAGTTTCCCGACTTCACCAAGTTCTGGTTCGAGACCCCGGACAAGGACAGCACCCGTTTCGTGGTCTATGCCCTGCTCGACTCGCCCAGCGCCACCGGCGCCTACCGCTTCGACATCGACTGCCAGGCCGAGCGCGTGGTGATGGACGTCGACGCGCACGTCAACGCCCGCACCGCCATCGAACAGCTGGGCATCGCGCCGATGACCAGCATGTTCAGCTGCGGCACCCATGAACGGCGCATGTGCGACACCATCCATCCGCAGATCCACGACTCGGACCGCCTGGCCATGTGGCGCGGCAACGGCGAGTGGATCTGCCGCCCGCTGAACAACCCGGCGACCCTGCAGTTCAACGCCTTCGCCGACAAGGACCCGAAGGGCTTCGGCCTGGTGCAGACCGACCACGAGTTCGCCAACTACCAGGACACCGTGGACTGGTACAGCCGGCGCCCGAGCCTGTGGGTCGAGCCGACCACCGCCTGGGGCGAAGGCTCGATCGACCTGCTGGAGATCCCCACCACCGGCGAGACCCTGGACAACATCGTGGCCTTCTGGACCCCGAAAAAACCGCTGGCCGCCGGGGACTCGCTGAACTACGGCTACAAGTTGTACTGGAGCGCCCTGCCACCGGTGGGCACGCCGCTGGCGCGGGTCAACGCCACCCGTTCGGGCATGGGCGGCTTCGTCGAAGGCTGGGCCCCGGGCGAGCATTACCCGCCGGTCTGGGCCCGGCGCTTCGCCGTGGACTTCAATGGCGGCGGCCTGGAGCGACTGCCGGAGGGCACCGGCATCGAACCGGTGGTCACCGCGTCGAACGGTCAGGTCAAGGATTTCCATGTGCTGAAGCTGGACGAGATCCAGGGGTATCGCGTGCTCTTCGACTGGTACCCGACCAACGACAGCGTCGATCCGGTGGAGCTGCGGCTGTTCATCCGCACCAACGATCGCACCCTGAGCGAGACCTGGCTGTACCAGTACTTCCCGCCGGCACCGGACAAGCGCAAGTACAGCTGAGGAAGCACTATCGCCTGTAGCCGCTGCCGAAGGCTGCGATCGACCGGGAACCGGTCGTCAACGGGCGCCGCGGATGGAGCGATCGACCGTTGTGTCCAGAGGCGGTCCGCTACGCGGCCCATCGCAGCCTGCGGCAGCGACTACAGGTCGCGGTGTATGACACGGCATAAAAAACCGGCCCTCACAGGCCGGTTTTTTTATGCCCCGCTCAGCTCACTCACGCAGGTCCGACTCGTGAATCGGCTGGTCGCGATGGGTCGCGCGCTGGTACTGCGCCGGCCAGATCGCCTTGTGCCCGCTCAGGTCGTCGTCGGCATGCAGCGGCCAGTACGGGTCGCGCAGCAACTCGCGGGCAAGGAAGATGATGTCGGCCTGACAGGTACGCAAAATGTGCTCGGCCTGGGCCGGCTCGGTGATCATGCCCACGGTGCCGGTGGCGATCCCCGACTCCTTGCGCACCCGTTCGGCGAAGCGGGTCTGGTAGCCCGGGCCGGTGGGGATCTCGGCATTGACCGCGGTGCCGCCCGAGGAAACATCGATCAGGTCCACACCCAGGGCCTTCAGGCGGCAGGCCAGCTCGACGGTTTCGTCCGGGTTCCAGCCGTCCTCCACCCAGTCGGTCGCCGACACCCGGACGAACAGCGGCAACTCTTGCGGCCAGACCGCCCGCACCGCCTCACACACCTGCAGGACCAGGCGAATGCGGTTATCGAAGGAGCCACCGTACTGGTCACGGCGCTGATTGCTCAGGGGCGAGAGGAATTGATGCAGCAGGTAGCCGTGGGCGGCATGCACTTCGACCACCTTGAAGCCGGCGACCAGGGCGCGTTTGGCCGAGTCGACGAAGGCCTGGACGATCGCGGCGATCTGCCCCTCGTCAAGTTGGGTCGGCGGTGTATGTTGCGGGTCGAAGGCAATCGGCGAAGGGCCTACCGGGACCCAGCCGCCCTCCTCGGGCTTGACGCTGCCATGCTTGCCCAGCCACGGCCGATGGGTGCTGGCCTTGCGTCCGGCGTGGGCCAGCTGGATGCCGGCGACTGCGCCCTGGGCGGCGATGAACCGGGTGATGCGTTGCAAGGGTGCGATCTGTTCATCGTTCCACAGGCCAAGGTCCTGGGCGGTGATGCGCCCGTCGGCGGTGACCGCCGTGGCCTCGGTGAAAATCAGTCCGGCGCCGCCCACGGCACGACTGCCGAGGTGCACCAGGTGCCAGTCATTGGCCAGTCCATCTACGCTGGAGTACTGGCACATGGGCGATACCGCGATGCGGTTGAGTAAGGTCAATTGACGAAGGGTATAGGGTTCAAGCAGCAGACTCATGGGGCACCTCTCGATCAGTGGTCAGGCTCCAGGGTTCTGTTTGAAAAGTCGACGAGTGACTGGAAAGGAACAGCGCCCGCCCCCGCGGGAGAAAAAGGACAAGACGTCACAAGGCCAATCAAGCAGTGTTTAGAGACTAGTCGACAACGGCGCGACCAGCAGGGTTCCGAGACATTTTGCCGAGGAAGGTAACGGTGGCCTGGCGTTTTTTCGCGAGCAAGCTCGCTCCTACAGAAGCAACACACTCCCTGTAGGAGCGAGCTTGCTCGCGATAGCGTCAGCAGCCTTAACGCGGTTCGATATGGGCGATCATCAGTTGCACGGTTTCCTGGCCGCGGAACTCGTTGAGGTCCAGCTTGTAGGCCAGTTCCACCCAGCGGATGGTCGGGTTCGGCCAGATATCGCGGTCGATGCCGAAGGCGATGCCGTCGAGTTTCACCGAGCCGCATTCACTGCGCAGTACCACCTTGAGGTGACGCTCGCCGACCACGCGCTGTTCCACCAATTGGAATACGCCATGGAACAGCGGCTCGGGAAAGTGCTGGCCCCAGGGCCCGGCATGGCGCAGGGCGCGGGCCAGTTCGAGGTGGAACTCTTCCACCGCCAGGGTGCCGTCCGACAGCAGGCGTCCGGTCAGGTCTTCCTCGCGCAGCTGGCGGCGCACCTCGGCATCGAAGGCTTCGGCGAAAGCCGGGAAATTCTGCTCCGGCAGCGACAGGCCGGCGGCCATGGCGTGACCGCCGAACTTGCTGATCAGGTCCGGATGCTTGGCCGCCACCGCGTCCAGGGCGTCGCGGATATGAAAGCCCGGCACCGAACGCGCCGAACCCTTGAGCATGCCTTCGCCGGCGTCGGCAAAGGCGATGGTCGGCCGGTGGTAACGCTCTTTCAGCCGCGAAGCGAGAATCCCGATCACCCCCTGGTGCCAGTCGGGCTCGAACAGGCACAGGCCGAACGGCATCGATTCCGCCGGCAGGTCCTTGAGCTGGGCCAGGGCTTCGCGCTGCATGCCCTGCTCGATGGATTTGCGATCCTGGTTCAACTCGTCCAGCTGGCTGGCCATTTCCCGCGCCAGGGCCATGTCATGGCTGAGCAGGCATTCGATGCCCAGGCTCATATCGTCCAGGCGACCGGCGGCATTCAGCCGTGGGCCAAGGATGAACCCCAGGTCGGTGGAGGTGATGCGCGACGCCTCGCGCTTGGCCACTTCGAGGATCGCCTTGATCCCCGGCCGCGCCCGCCCGGCACGAATCCGCTCCAGCCCCTGGTGCACCAGGATGCGGTTGTTGGCGTCCAGCGGCACCACGTCGGCGACGCTGCCCAGCGCCACCAGATCCAGCAGCTCGCCGATGTTCGGCTGCGGCTTGGTTTCGTACCAGCCGAGACTGCGCAGGCGGGCCCGCAGCGCCATCAGCACATAAAAGATCACCCCGACCCCGGCCAGGGCCTTGCTCGGAAACTCGCAGCCGGGCTGGTTCGGGTTGACGATGGCATCGGCCGCCGGTAACTCGTGGCCCGGCAAGTGGTGGTCGGTGACCAGCACTTTCAGCCCGGCCGCCCTGGCCGCCGCCACGCCCTCGACACTGGAGATGCCGTTGTCCACGGTGATCAGCAGCTGGGGCTGGCGCTCCAGGGCCACCGCGACGATTTCCGGGGTCAGGCCGTAGCCGTATTCGAAACGGTTCGGCACCAGGTAATCGACATGGGCCGCGCCCAGCAGGCGCAGGCCAAGCATGCCCACGGTACTGGCGGTGGCGCCGTCGGCGTCGAAGTCGCCGACGATCAGGATGCGTTCGCGCTGCTCCAGCGCGGTCACCAGCAGGTCCACCGCGGCCTCGATGCCCTTGAGCTGCTGGAACGGGATCAACCGCGCCAGGCTCTTGTCCAGCTCGGCCTCGGACTGCACGCCACGGGCGGCGTACAGGCGGGTCAGCAACGGCGGCAGATCACCGAGAAACGGCAGGGTGGCGGGCAACTCACGAGGTTCGATACGCATGGGGTGACAGAAGCTTCTCTTCGATACGGGGGATACAGCGAAACAGCGCGCGGCGTGGCGAACTCAGCGCTCGCCCAACAGCCATTCCAGCTGGACTTCGTGCTGGCCACGATCGTCGGTGACGAAGATCGTGCCTTCGCTGATCATCACGTCCCACTTGATAACGCGCGGCATGTCCTTGGCCAGGACTTCCAGGACGTCCTGGGGCACGCCGGCGATATTGAGGTTCTTCAGGTTCTTCACCGCGTCCACCACCCGGGTCTGCCACACGCGCAGGCTGCCGTAGGCCAGCAGGCTGGTGCGCTCGGTACGGCGCGAGCACCAGGTCAGGCGCTCGGCGTCCGGCTGGCCGACTTCGATCCAGTGCAACACACGGTCGTCCAGGCTTTTTTCCCACAGGGCCGGCTCATCCACTTCCGACAGGCCACGACCGAACGACAGGTGTTCGTTGTACCAAAGGGCGTAGGCCAGCAGGCGCACGGTCATGCGTTCTTCGGTTTCCGACGGATGGCGGGCGATGGTTTGCTTGACGCTTTCGTACACCCCGCGATCGAGGTCAGTCAGGTTCAATTCAAACTTGTAGGTGGTAGACGGCTGGGCCATGGACGGGGCTTCTTGATACGAGGAAAGGCGGCAAGTCTAACCGATGCACGGGCCAATCCACGAATCGCGCACCATCATCCTTTGGCGAGGGAGCGCCGGGCTATGTTAAAACGCTCTACCGTCCAATCTTTGTCCTACAAGGATCTTCCATGCCGCTTACCGCCAAACCCCTTGCCGGCCTGAAAGTCGTCGAACTCGGCACCCTGATCGCCGGCCCGTTCGCCTCGCGTATCTGCGCCGAATTCGGCGCCGAGGTGGTCAAGGTCGAATCGCCCGATGGCGGCGACCCGCTGCGCAAGTGGCGCAAGCTGTATGAAGGCACGTCGCTGTGGTGGTTCGTCCAGGCGCGCAACAAACAGTCCCTGACCCTGAACCTCAAGCACCCGGACGGCCTGGAGGTGCTGAAGAAGCTGTTGGCGGAGGCCGACATCCTGATCGAGAACTTCCGCCCCGGGGTCCTGGAAAAACTCGGCCTGGGCTGGGACACCCTGCACGCGCTCAACCCCAAGCTGGTGATGGTGCGCCTGTCCGGTTTCGGCCAGACCGGGCCGATGAAGGACCAGCCCGGTTTCGGCGCGGTTGGCGAGTCCATGGGCGGGCTGCGCTACATCACCGGTTTCGAGGACCGCCCGCCGGTGCGCACCGGCATTTCCATCGGCGACTCGATTGCTGCCCTCTGGGGTGTGATCGGCGCGCTGATGGCCCTGCGGCACCGCGAGGTCAACGGCGGCCAGGGCCAGGTGGTGGACGTGGCGTTGTACGAAGCGATCTTCGCCATGATGGAAAGCATGGTCCCGGAGTTCGACGTCTTCGGTTTCATCCGCGAACGCACCGGCAACATCATGCCCGGCATCACGCCCTCCTCCATCCACACCAGCGCCGATGGCAAGCACGTGCAGATCGGCGCCAACGGCGATGCGATCTTCAAGCGCTTCATGCAGGTGATCGGCCGCGAAGACCTGGCCAACGACCCGGCCCTGGCCAGCAATGACGGCCGCGATAGCCGGCGCGACGAGCTGTATGGGGTCATCGATCGCTGGGTCAACTCGCTGCCGCTGGAGCGCGTGCTCGAATTGCTGAACCAGGCGGAAGTCCCCGCCAGCCGTATCTTCAGCGCCGAGGACATGTTCAGCGATCCGCAGTTTCTCGCCCGGGAGATGTTCCTCCAGGCCAAGCTGCCGGACGGCAAGGCATTCAAGATGCCCGGCATCGTGCCGAAACTCTCGGACACCCCAGGCTCGTCCGAATGGGTCGGCCCCGCGCTCGGCGAACACAATGCCCAGGTACTGGGCGCCCTGGGTTACGACGAGCAGCAGATCAAAAGCCTGCGTGACAGCGGCGCGATCTAGCGTTGAACACGATTTCGCGACAATGAGAGTTTTACCGACAAGGATCAGCAGCCTGATGAACCCATGCAGTGGCGGGCGAATGATTCGCGGGATAGGTGTGTTTTTTATGTTGCTGGCACTCGGCACCTGGCCCCAGGTCAGCCAGGCCAGGAACACCTTGGTCTGGGTCCTGCGCGACCTGCCGCCAACGACGATTTTCGAAGGCCCGCAAAAAGGCCGCGGGGTGATCGACCAGGCCTTGCCTGTGCTGATGGCCAGCCTGCCGGAGTACGACCACCAGATCGTGCACGTCAACCGCGCCCGGGGCATGCAGATGCTCCGGGAGCAACCCTTCGTCTGCGATCCGGCGCTGATGTTCAACCTGCAGCGGGCACAGTGGATCGCGTTTTCCATCACCAGTTTTCGCGTGTTCAGCAACGGCCTGGCGGTGCGTCGCAAAGACCGTGATGGCGTGCAGCCGTTTATCCACGACGGCCAGATCGATTTGCGTGCGCTCCTGGCCAGCGCCCCGCACAACGTTGGCGTGGTGGCCGAGCGCAGTTACGGCGAGCAGATCGACAGCCTGCTCGCACAGGCGCCGCCCGGAGCCCTGATGGCCCACTACGGCAACAGCGCCATCGGCAACCTGCTGCAGATGCAAAGGCACGGACGCCTCAAAGCCCTGATCGGCTACCAGCCGGAGATTCGTTTCCAGGCGCAACAGCAAGGGATCGATCCGAACGAGCTGGAGTTCTACCCGATCCAGGGCATGCCCAAGTATCAATCGGTGAACGTCGGCTGTTCGAACACAGCGCAGGGCCGCCAGGCGGTGGAGCGCATCAACCGGGCGCTGCTCGAACTGCGCCCGCACACCTTGCTGGAGCTTTATGCCCAGTGGCTGGAACCGTCGCTGCGCGAGCAATACCGCAGCGATGCCCTGGCGTTTTTCCACGACGCGCCGCAGCGCTAAAAAATCCGGGCAAAAAGAAACCCCGAGCAGTGGGGAGACGACTCGGGGTTAAACGTGGTCTGAAACCAGACCCGTGCAACAAGCGACAAGCACCGGAGCACAATGCTCGATCCTGTTGCCAAGGGTCTGACTGATGGGCTGAAGCGAAGGTTCCCGAAAATTTCCAATCAGCGTGCGCTGTCGAACGCCTTCTCCTGGGCCACATTGCGCAAGGCCGCGATGACACAGGGTTCCAGGCGACCTTCAGCGATCAATACGTCGCGATGCAGGCCGTCGACGACATCGGTCAACTGGCGCTTGTCGGTCAACTGGACCTGGTTGAACTCACGCTCGACCACGATGGCCCCCAAGGCATTCTTCAGGGTCACCAGGCATTCCCCTTGCGCGCGCGGGGTCAGCGTTACCTGATACGGGCTCAAAGCTTCACCCAACAATAGGCTGATACTTTCCATCTCGATCACCACTCAATAGCTGGAATTAAGGCTCGAATACACCAATGCCGGTAGCTTTCTGGCATTCAAGTGACCATCGCCCAGAGAAGAAAGTTCGCAACCGCTGGCGGTTGCCGACCTGAGTTGATCCAGCATGCCCGCAAAACATGACAGATAAAAAACAGCCCGTATCAGACTAGAATCGGCACTTCAAACCAGAAACGAACGCGACGGTGCCGGCTGATCGATCAGCGCCTCGACCTTCTTGTAGCGCGACACCGCCTGTTGGCAGGAATAGCGCCGAGGGTCGATCCGGACCGGCATCGCAACCTGCTCCCTGGGCGGATTTTCAGGCCTTGTGCAGGTCTTTCTGGCAGGTAGGGTTGTGGCCATGGGGGCCCTCTCCTCGAGCGGTTGGTAAAGCCCGGCGGTGCAGCGATGACAGTTGCCCAGCTGCTGGGCCTGGCCGAAATGCTGCCTTCTCACCGGAGCGAGTCTTGAATCAAACATCCAATAAAAAACTGCAGATCGTCCTGGCCGACGATCACCCGATTTTCCTTATCGGCCTGCGGGCGGTCCTGGAGCGCGACGACAACCTGGAGATCGTCGGCGAAGCCAGCTCCCCGACCGCCCTCGGCGAACTGCTGCAAAGCTGTCCCTGCGAAGTCCTGGTCACCGACTTCATGATGCCGGGAGAGCAGCAGAACGACGGCCTGCGCCTGATCGAGCAACTGCGCCGGCATCACCCCGAGCTGCCGATCGTGGTGGTGACCATGCTCAACAACGCTGGGCTGTTCCGCTCGATTCTCGACCTGGGCGTCATGGGCCTGCTGAGCAAGGCCAGCCTGGCCGATGAACTGCCGGCGGCGATCAGCCATGTGCGCCGCAACAAGGTGTTCGTCGCCCAGGCCATCCAGCAACTCCTCAGCCTGGCGGGCGAGGTCGGGCCGGATCGCCTGCTGTCCGGGGAACAGCTGTCGCCCCGCGAGCTCGAAGTGATCCGCCTGCTGGCGGCCGGGCTGACGGTCGGGGAAATCGCCGCCAAGCTCAGCCGCAGCAAAAAGACCGTCAGCACCCAGAAGGTCAGCGCCATGCGCAAGCTCGGCCTGTCCAGCGCCGCGGCGCTGTACATCTACGTGCAGGAACACGGGCTGGCCTGAACGCGGGCTCAGCCTCTCTCTTCGCCGAGGTCGGCCCTCACGCGCCGGGCGATCCACTGACGCACGGCGACCGCGCTCATGGGTTCGGCGATGAAGCAGCCTTGCAGGCGCGCCTGCCCCAGCCGCTTGGCCGCCTCATAGTCGGCGGCGCTCTCGATACCGGCCAGCACCAACCCCAGCGACATGCGCCGGGCCATGCTCATGGCGCCGGCCACCACCGCCGACTTGCGCTCATCGGCCGCCAGCCCGCAGACAAAGGCCGGCGGGATCTTCAGCTCGGTGAACGGCAACTCCAGCAGGCGCTGCAGGCTGGTGCCACCGGTGCCGAAGTCGCCAATCGACAACTTGCAACCGATCATGCGCAGGCGCAGCAGGGCCTCGACATGGGCGGTGTCGGTTTGCAGCTCGGTGGTCTCGACGATTTCCAGGGTCAGCAGGCGTGCCGGTACTTCAAAACGGCGCAGCAGGGCTTCCAGCTGGCGGGCGAAGTTCGGCAATTCCAGCATGCCCACCGGGATGTTCACCGAGATCGCCAGCGAGCGGCCCATGACCAGGCGCACCCCGGCCGACAGCTGCATGGCTTGCTCCAGCATGAGCCAGGTGAAGGCTTCTTCCAGCCCGGCGAACTCGATCACCGGGAGGAACTCGGCGGGCAGCATCAGGCCATGCTCCGGATGCTGCCAGCGCGCCAGCGCCTCGACGCCCTGGACCTCGCCGTCCTGGCTGACCACCGGCTGAAAGTGCGCGACCCCATGGCGCAGTACTGCCGCCTGCCCTTCCTCGGCGGTCGGGGCCTCAGGCTGGAATACATCCAGCGCCAGGGTTTCGCGCACCTGGGCCAGCGACAAGGCTTGCGGGCCCGGCTCGAAACATTGCTGGTACAGGCTCAGCAGCTCATTGACCAGGGTCACCGAGGCCGGCTTGGGCAGGCAGCCCAGCACATTCAGGCCCTGCTGCCGGGCCATGGCCGCGGCGCCTTCGCGAACATCCGCTTGCGCGTCGCTGAGGATGATCAGCGCCTTCGCCCGCTGTTGCTCCGCCAGGTAACGAATCAGCTCCAGGCCGTCGGCCTGCTCCAGGTACAGATCGCAGATGGCGATGTCCACCGGTCCCTTGCTGTCCAGGGATTGCCGGGCGGCGGCAACGCTTTCGGCGTTCAACACGTTGAACACGCCATTGGCGTTGAGCATCTGGTGCAGGGCCATCAACTGGAACGAATTGTCTTCAAGAACGAGCACTTTCAACGAGTGCATGGAACGACCTCCGATACGGCGAGAGCGGCGAGAATCCGCAGCGGGCCGGTACGTTAATCGCAGAGGGCAGGCCGCCCCATAAGACAAGTCTTAATCGCTACCCAGGTGCGGCTCGATATCGCTGCGCAAGCAGCCAAGGGCCTCCTTCAGGCGCAGCCAGTGCTCCGCCAGCACCGCCGTCGAGCGGGCCCGGACAACGCCCTCCAGGTCGATGCAGACCTGGGCCAGCGGCAATGCATCGATCAGGCAGCAGACCCCTTTGAGGCGGTGGGTGGACGCGCCGATACGCGCCCAGTCCTGCTCCAGCACCGCCGACTCCAGGGCCGCCTGCTCTTGCCCCAGGTTGCTCCACAGCTCGCGCAGCATGCGTTGCAGGATCGGCTCGTCGGCCTGGGTCATGCTGCGCAGGGTCTGGATATCAAAGGATGGCGGCGGCAAGAAACGCGCAAGCATCTGCGCCAACCGATCCAGGGTCACCGGCTTGACCAGCAGTTCATCCATGCCGGCCTGCTCGCAGCGCTGTTGCTCATCCTCGAAGGCATTGGCGGTGCAGCCGATCAGCGGGCAGGCGTCGCGCCCGTCCCGGGCCTCGATCTCACGTATCGCTTCGCTCAGCTGATAACCGCTCATGCCCGGCATGTGGCAGTCGGTCATCACCAGGTCGAACGCCTCGCCCTGCCAGCGCGCCAGCGCCGCCTCGGCGCTGTCGAGCGCCACTACCTTGTGCCCGAGGAACATCAATTGCTGGCTGAGCACCATGCGATTGGCCCGCACGTCGTCGACCACCAGCACCGACATGCGACGGCTCTGCGGGCGTTCGCTGGTCACCTGGGGCGACTGGCTGAAAGCCTCGACCACTTGCTCCGGATAGAGCTCGAGGGTCACGCGGGTCCCCGCGCCGGGTTGGCTTTGCAGCAGAATGCGGCCGCCCATCAGCTCCACCAGCTGCTTGCAGATGCTCAGGCCCAGGCCGGTTCCGCCCTGCTCCGGCGTCGTCTGCACATGGGCCTGAATGAACGGATCGAACAGGCTCGCCTGCTTCTCCGGGCTGATGCCTGGCCCGGTGTCGGCCACGCTGATGCACAGGCGGTCGGCGCCGTGTTCATCGGCCTGGCGCTCGACGGATACCCGCACCTCGCCGACCTGGGTGAACTTCAGGGCATTGCTCAGCAGGTTGTGCAGCACCTGGCGCAGGCGCAATGGATCGAGCCAGTAGAAACCGTCCGCCGCCTTGTCGAAGGCCAGCGTCAGGTGCAGCCCCTTGTTGCGCGCGGTGACCTCGAACAGTTGCTGTATGTCTTCGAAGAAGCCTCGCAGGGCCACGGTCTGCGGCGCCAGCTGCATGTGCCCGGCCTCGATCTTGGCCAGGTCGAGGTTGTCGCCCATCAGGCCGACCAGCTCCTGCGCCGACTGATAAGCCACGCGCAAGGCATCGGAAAACGGCATGCCGCGCAGGCGCGCCTGTTCCTTTTCCAGCTCCAGCAAACCGATGATCGCGTTCATCGGCGTGCGAATCTCATGGCTCAGGGTCGAGAGAAAGGCGCTCTTGGCGTAGTTCGCCTGATCCGCGGCGCGACGCGCCTCCAGCAGCTCTTCCTCGAGGCGCTTGCGCTCGGTGATGTCGATCCAGCCCCCCAGCAGCCCCTGCAACTCGCCCTGGGCGCTGTAGAACGGCACCGTCCATTGATAGACCTGCACCGGGCCGTTCCTGGATTCGATCTGCCGGTCGACGAACACCGACTCCTGCGACTCCAACTGCTCCAGGAACTCGCGGTGCAGTTGCCGGGCCGTGGCCTCGGGCAACACATCCAGCTCGGTCAGGCACAGCCCCTTGATCTGTTCCAGGCGCATGCCGGTCTGGGTTTCGTAGCTTTTGTTGCAGGTGATCAGGCGTCCGGCCAGGTCGCGGACGAAGATCGGGTTGGGGATGCCGTCGAGCAAGGCGCGCTTGAACGCCAGCTGATCGTTGAGCCGTTGCTCGGCTTGCAGGCGCTGGCGGATCTGCCCCTTGAGCCGGGTGTTCCAGGCCAAAGACAGCAAGCCGAACAGGATCGCGGTAAAGGTGACCCAATAGATCCATACCGGCACTCGCTGCCACATCGGCACCGGCACCGGCGTCACCCCCAGCCATTTCAGGCGGATGGCGCTGAGCTCGGCCACCGGGAAGGCTTCCAGGGCCTTGTTCAGGATACTCAGCAGCTCGGGCTGGTCCCGGCGCACCGACAATTCGTCGGCCGACCACTTGCCCTCGACGCTGCGGCCGATGCGCAGGCCGTTCGCCGGGTAGCCCTGCACCTCGACTTCGTTCTGGATGGTCGCGTCGGCCTCGCCGCTGGCCACCAGGGCCCGCGCCTCCAGGTAGGTGTCGACCAGACGCAGGTGGACCTTCGGGTAGTTCTGCCGGACGTAGCTCTCCAGCGCATGCTTGGCCGGAAGCGCCAGGACCTTGCCGGCCAATTGGTTGAAGGTATTGAGCTGGATGTCGTCGGCGCGCACCACGAACACCCAGGCCGAACCGCCAAAGGCATGGGTGAAGTCGAGGAAGCCGCAGCGCTCATCGTTGGCCGACAGCGTGGTGTTCATCTGCGCCCGGCCCTTGAGCAGCAGATCCAGGGTGTGGGCCGTGGAGAAGGTTTCCTCCTGGACGAATTGCAGCCCGGTCATCCTCGAGATGCGGTTGAGCAGGTCGATATTCAGCCCGGCCCACTGGCCGTCCTTATCCTTGAACACGTAGGGCGGAAACTGCTGGGACGCCACTACCACATGCTGATGCTCGAGCAGCCAGGCGCGCTCCTGCTTGCTCAGCTTGATCCGCTCGTCGCCAGTGCTGGCACCCAGCCCGGTGGTCCAGCGGGCCAGGATCTCCCGCCGCGTGGAGTCGTCGATGCTTTGCAGCGCCTGTTCGATCAGGCGGCCGAGCAGCGGGTCGGTCTGGCGCGTGGCGAAGGCAAAGCCGATCGGCGGCAACCGGCTTTCGGTGCGGACCTGCAACCCCAGGTAAGGGCGCAGCGCCTTGTAGGCACGGACGATCACCTCGTTGCCGATAAAGGCATCGACATCCCCCTGTTTCAGGGCTTCCAGGCCGCTGTACAGATTGGGCGAAAGAATGATCTGGCTGTGGGGATAGGCCGCATGGGCAATCTTGGCGTCCGCATAGCCCTCGAGCAGCACCACTTTCTTGCCAGCCAGGTCTTCGGGAATTTCCGCCTCGTCCCGGCGCACCACCACGACCGCGCGGTCGGGCATGTAGTCACTGGAGAAATGCAGCCCCGCGGCGCCACGCTCATAACCGTTGGCGCTGGTCAGGATATCGATCGCCCCCGTGCGCAGCGCCTCGACCGCCTGTTCGCGCTCGGAGAACCCCAGGACTTCCAGGGACACGCCCAGGCGTTCGCCGACCAGGCTCAGGTAATCGGCGCTGATGCCCTGGTAACGGTTGCGGTCGCGGGTGATGTCGATCGGCTGGTAGTCGTCGATCGAAATGCCCACCTTCAAGGTGCCACGGCCCGCCAGCCATTGCCGTTCGGCCGAAGCCAGGGTGAGCGGTTGCAGCTGGACGAAGGCCGGCACCAGCTTGAAGGGCAGGTTCTGCGCCGCCATCAGGCACGGGGCCAGGGACAGCATCGCCAAAACCATCAATGTGCGGAAAACCGGGCGCAGCAACATAAGCATCCTGTGAGTGATCCTCGACGCGGCGTCGCCCTGTCCTTGTGCCCTGTCCTTGAGCTCGATCCTTAAAAGACGCATCGCGATAAACAGCCTGTGTATAAAAAGACAAGGCCCGTCAGAGACGGGCCTTGTTGACGATCGATGTCACTCGATCAGAGCGGTTTGCCGCGATTGCCGTGCTGGCTGACGAAGGCCTGGACGGCCTTCAGGTCGTTGGCCAGGACGGTGCAACGCTCTTCGCGCTGGAACAGGTCGGACAGGTGCGCCGGCAGTTCCAGGGCCTTGCCGATCCCGGCCTTTTCCACCGCTTCCGGGAATTTCACCGGATGCGCGGTGCCCAGCACCACCATCGGGATATCCAGGCTGCGACGGCACTCACGGGCGGCCTTCACGCCGATCGCGGTGTGCGGGTCGAGCACTTCGCCGGTCTGGGCGAAGACTTCGGCGATGGTCTCGCAGGTCTGGGCGTCGTCCACGGCCAGGGAATCGAACAGCTTGCGCGCTTCGGTCCAGCGCTCCTGCTCGACGCTGAAACCGCCACCTTGCTTGAAGGAGTCCATCAGCGCGGCCAGCGCGGCACCGTTGCGACCGTGCAGGTCGAACAGCAGGCGCTCGAAGTTCGACGAGACCATGATGTCCATCGACGGCGACAGGGTGGCGTGCAGGGTTTCCTTGACGTACTGGTTGCCGCTCATGAAGCGGTGCAGGATGTCGTTGCGGTTGGTGGCGACGATCAGCTGGTTGATCGGCAGGCCCATGTTGCGGGCCAGGTAACCGGCGAAGATATCGCCGAAGTTGCCGGTCGGTACCGAGAACGCCACCGAACGCGCCGGGCCGCCCAGCTGCAGGGCCGCGTGGAAGTAGTAGACGATCTGGGCCATGATCCGCGCCCAGTTGATCGAGTTCACCGCCACCAGGCGAGTGCCCTTGAGGAAGCCCTGGTCGGCGAAGCTGGCCTTGACCATTTCCTGGCAGTCGTCGAAGTTGCCTTCGATAGCGATGTTGTGGATGTTCTCGCCGAAGATGGTGGTCATCTGCCGGCGCTGCACTTCGGACACACGGTTGTGCGGGTGCAGGATGAAGATATCGACGTTGTCGCAACGCTTGCAGCCTTCGATGGCGGCCGAACCGGTATCGCCGGAAGTGGCGCCGATGATCACCACGCGCTCGCCGCGCTTCTCCAGCACGTAGTCCAGCAGGCGACCCAGCAGTTGCAGGGCGAAGTCCTTGAACGCCAGGGTCGGGCCGTGGAACAGCTCCAGGACCCACTCGTTGCCGTTCAGCTGGCGCAGCGGGGCAATGGCGTTGTGGGAAAAGGCACCGTAGGTTTCCTCGAGGATTTTCTTGAAGTCGGCATCCGGAATGCTGCCGGTGACGAACGGGCGCATCACCCGGAAAGCCAGCTCGTGGTATGGCAGGCCGGCCCAGGAAGCGATTTCCTCCTGGGTGAAACGTGGCAGGTTTTCCGGTACGTACAGGCCGCCGTCGCTCGCCAGGCCGGCCAGCAGGACGTCTTCGAAATTCAGGGCCGGTGCCTGGCCGCGGGTGCTGATGTAACGCATGACTGGCTCCTCTAAAAAGAGTTCTCAAGCGGGAGCCGCCGGGGCTCCCGCAACGAAGCGGATTAGTTCAGGTGCTCGACGCGGATCCGTACGACCGGACCGACTACGCCCTGCAGGGCTTCCAGCGCGGTGATCGCATCGTTGATGCGCTGTTCCACCACCCGGTGGGTCAGCAGGATCATCGGCACCAGGCCGTCGTGTTCTTCGACCTCTTTCTGCATGATCGACTCGATGTTGATGCCGCGCTCGGACAGGATGCTCGCCACCTGGGCCAGTACGCCCGGGTGATCCTTGGCCTGGATCCGCAGGTAGTAGGCGCTTTCGCAGGCCTCGATCGGCAGGATCGGGTGGGCCGACAGCGAGTCCGGCTGGAAGGCCAGGTGCGGCACGCGGTTCTCCGGGTCGCTGGTCATGGCGCGAACCACGTCCACCAGGTCGGCGATCACCGACGAAGCGGTCGGCTCCATGCCGGCGCCGGCGCCGTAGTACAGGGTGGAGCCGACGGCGTCGCCGTTGACCATCACCGCGTTGAACACGCCATTGACGTTGGCGATCAGGCGATCGGCCGGGATCAGCGTCGGGTGCACGCGCAGCTCGATGCCGGCATCGGTGCGGCGGGCCACGCCCAGGTGCTTGATGCGATAGCCCAGGGCCTCGGCGTAGTTCACGTCGGCGGTGGTCAGCTTGGTGATGCCTTCGGTATAGGCCTTGTCGAACTGCAGCGGGATACCAAAGGCGATGGACGCCAGGATGGTCAGCTTGTGCGCCGCGTCGATGCCTTCGACGTCGAAGGTCGGGTCGGCTTCGGCGTAACCCAGGGCCTGGGCCTCGACCAGCACGTCTTCGAAGGTGCGACCCTTCTCGCGCATTTCGGTGAGGATGAAGTTGCCAGTGCCGTTGATGATCCCGGCCACCCAGTTGATGCGGTTGGCCGCCAGGCCTTCGCGGATCGCCTTGATGACTGGAATACCACCCGCCACGGCGGCTTCGAACGCCACGATCACCCCCTTCTCACGGGCCTTGGCGAAAATTTCGTTACCGTGTACGGCGATAAGCGCCTTGTTGGCGGTGACCACATGTTTACCATGCTCGATGGCCTTGAGTACCAGCTCGCGGGCAACGGTATAGCCGCCCATCAGCTCTATGACGATGTCGATCTCAGGGTTCGTGGCCACTTCGAACACATCGTTGGTAATCGCAATACCGGTCGTCTGGAACTGAGGCTTTGGCGTGCGCATGGCAATTTGTGCCACTTCGATTCCACGCCCGGCACGACGAGCAATTTCCTCGGCGTTGCGCTGAAGTACATTGAAGGTACCGCCACCGACGGTACCCAGCCCACAGATGCCCACTTTGACCGGATTCACTCTGAACTCCCCATGAAACGGCCGACACTAGGTCGGCCGTGGAAAACAGCCGCAAACCACACGGCTCTCTATTAATGACACGTCGGCCACAACCGCCGCGCCATGATCGTCAAAGGCTCGACGACGCAGGATTATTTCGCGCCCAGCGCCAGTTTGGCGACTTGTGGCGCAGGCTGGTAGCCCGGAATCACTTGGCCGTCGGCCAAAACGATGGCCGGCGTGCCGTTCACACCGATCGACTGGCCCAGGGCGAACTGCTTGGAAACCGGGTTGGCGCACTTGGCGGCCTTGATTTCCTTGCCATCGACCATCTTGTCCATGGCCGCTTTCTTGTCGGCCGAGCACCAGACCGCCTGCAACTGCTCGTCGCCCGGCGAACCCAGGCCCTGGCGCGGGAAGGCGACGTAACGCACTTCCACGCCCATCTTGTTCAGTTCAGGCACTTCGGCGTGCAGCTTGTGGCAGTACGGGCAGGTGGTGTCGGTGAAGACGGTGATGTGGGTCTTGGTTTCGCCGATGGCCGGGTAGACCACGGTTTCAGCGACCGGAATGGCGTTGATCAGCTTGGCCACGCCCAGGCGCTCGGTCTTTTCGGTCAGGTTGACCGGCTTGCCGTCCTTGAGCTGGAACAGGTAGCCCTGCATTACGAACTGGCCGTCGGCGCTGGCGTACAGCACGCGGCTGCCCTTGAGCTTGACTTCATAGACACCGGGCAGCGGACTGGCGCTGATGCTTTCTACCGGGACTTCGAGCTGCAGGCCCTGGAGGCTTTTACGAATCGCTTTTTCGGCGGCGTCATCGGCCATAACAAAGGTACTGGCCAACGCAATGGCTGCGGCGGCGATCATCTGGGTCACGCGCATTGGGAACTCCTGAAGGCGGACAAATGGGACGGTCAGAACGCCCGTACTGGAACACCGGGTCATAACGGCCCACTTTGCAAACCGGCAAAGCCTACCACATAAGGCCCGCCTGGCGGGCTCCCGCTGAGCCAAGCCGGTCACTTGCCGATCAGCGCGGAGCCGCTTCCGGGGCGTGACCGATGCCTCACTCAACCGCGGGGATGGTGCTTGGCGTGCAGATCCTGCAGACGAGCCCGGGCGACATGGGTGTAGATCTGGGTGGTCGACAGGTCGCTGTGGCCGAGCAGCATCTGCACCACCCGCAGGTCGGCGCCGTGGTTGAGCAGATGGGTGGCGAAGGCGTGCCGCAAGGTATGGGGCGACAGCGACTTGCCGATCCCGGCGACCTTGGCCTGATGCTTGATCCGGTGCCAGAAGGTCTGCCGGGTCATCTGCTCGCCGCGCTGGCTGGGGAACAGCACATCGCTGGGCCGCCCGCCGAGCAGCTCGCCCCGGGCATCGCGCATGTAGCGCTCGACCCAGACAATCGCTTCCTCGCCCATCGGCACCAGGCGCTCCTTGCTGCCCTTGCCCATCACCCGCAGCACGCCTTGGCGCAGGTTGACCTGCTCCAGGGTCAGGCTGATCAGCTCGGTGACCCGCAGGCCGCAGGCATACAGGACTTCAAGCATGGCGCGGTCGCGCTGGCCAATGGCCTCGCTGAGGTCGGGAGCGGCCAGCAGGGCTTCGACATCGGCCTCCGACAGGGACTTGGGCAACGGCCGCCCCAACTGCGGCATGTCGACTTGCAGCGTGGGGTCCACGGCAATCAGCTTTTCCCGCAGCAGGTAACGATAGAAGCCGCGCACCCCGGAGAGAAAACGCGCGGTAGAACGCGGCTTGTAGGCTTGCTCCACCCGCCAGGCGAGGTGGTCGAGAATCAGCTCGCGGCCGGCATTCACCAGTTCCAGCCCCTTTTCCTGCAGCCAGCCGTTGAACAGCGCCAGGTCGCTGCGATACGCCTCGCGGGTGTTGTCCGAGAGGCCCTTTTCCAGCCATAGCGCATCGAGGAAGCGGTCTATCAGGGGATGGTCGATGGCGGGCATAAATACTCGAAAGGCGCGGGCTTGAGGCCAGGCGCAAATAAATAGTGAACTGTGCAGAGGGTCGCTAGTCTTTCATAGCCCGCTATTTCAAGGAACAGGGAGCTTCAATGAACGAACAACAGATTCTGTTGGCCTTTGGCGGCATAGGCGTGGCGGCAGTGGGCTGCCAATGGCTGGCCTGGCGCCTGAAACTACCGGCCATTCTGTTCCTGCTGTTGAGCGGCATTCTCGCCGGCCCGGTCCTGGGCTGGCTCGATCCACAAGCGTTGTTCGGACCGCTGCTGATGCCGCTGGTGTCGCTGGCGGTGGCCTTGATCCTGTTTGAAGGCAGCCTGACCCTGCACCTGTCGGAATGGCGCGAGATCGGCAAGGTGGTGCACCGGCTGGTGACCATCGGCGCGCTTTCGACCTGGGCAGTGATCACCCTGGCCACCCATTGGCTGCTGGGCTTCGACTGGCTGCTGGCGCTGCTGTTCGGCACCCTGACCCTGGTCACCGGGCCCACCGTGATCGTACCCATGCTGCGGGTGGTTCGGCCCAAGGCGTCGATCGCCAACATCCTGCGCTGGGAAGGCATCGTCATCGACCCGATCGGCGCCCTGCTGGCGGTGGTGGTCTACAGCTTCATCATCGCCAGCGCCGAGGGCCAGGGCCTGCAGCACAGCCTGATGACCTTCGGCGGGGTGATTCTCTGCGGCAGCCTGTTCGGCATCGTCGGCGGCTGGGTGCTGGGGACCATCATGCGCCGCCAGTGGCTGCCGGAATACCTGCACAACCTGGCCACGCTGGCGGCGGTGCTGGGCATCTTCATCGGCGCCAACCAGGTGATGCATGAGTCCGGCCTGCTGGCCGTGACCCTGATGGGCATGTGGATGGCCAATATGAAGGACGTCGACGTCCGGCACATCCTGCACTTCAAGGAAAACCTCAGCGTGCTGCTGATTTCCGGGCTGTTCATCCTGCTGGCGGCACGCCTGGACCTCAATGCGCTGATCGCCCTGGGGCCGCTGGTGTTGATTCTGCTGCTGGTGATCCAGTTCATCGCCCGGCCCTTGAACGTGCTGCTATCCACCGCCGGCTCCAATCTGAACTGGCGCGAACGGGCCTTGCTGGCCTGGATCGCACCGCGGGGCATCGTTGCCGCGGCTGTCTCGGCGATCTTCGCCATTCGCCTGGACCAGGCCGGCCATGAAGGCGCGCTGCTGCTGGTGCCGCTGACCTTTGCCGTGATCATCGGCACCGTGGTGCTGCAAAGCGCCACCGCGCGGCCGCTGGCCCGCCTGCTGAAAGTCGCGGAACCGGCGCCGAGTGGCTTCCTGATCGTCGGGGCGAACGCTCCGGCGCGGACCATCGGCAAGGCCCTGCAACAACTGGGCAGTCGCGTGCTGCTGACCGATTCGAGCTGGGAAAACATCCGCGCCGCGCGCATGGACGGCCTGCCGACCTACTTCGGCAATCCGGCGTCGCAACACGCCGATGCCCATCTGGACCTGGTGGGGCTTGGCCATCTGCTGGCGCTGTCGCCCTCCGGCGAACTGAACACCCTGGCCTCCATGCGCTTCCGTCACGACTTCGGCCATCAGCGCCTGTTCGGCCTGGCCAACAGCCAGGAAAGCCGGCGCACCGACAAGCACCGGGCCAGCCATGAACACCGCGGGCATCTGCTGGGCAGCGAGGCGCTGTCCTACAGCAAACTGGCCAGCCTGCTGGGACAGGGTGCGGAGCTGTACAGCACCAACCTCACCGAAGGTTTCGGCTGGGAGGATTACCAGGCGCTGCACGGCGAACGGGCAACCCTGCTGTTCGCTCGCGACAGCAGCGGCTGGGTGCATGTGGTGACGCCGGACAGCACCCTCAAGCCCACAGCGGGCTGGACCCTGGTGGCGTTGATTCAGAAGGATATGGCGGCCTGATAGCCCATCGCGGGCAAGCCTCGCTCCTACAGAACGGTGAAATCCCGCAGGAGCGAGGCTTGCTCGCGATCAGTCGACAAACCCCGGCAGCACCGGCACCGGGCGCTTGTCGTCATCGATGGCGACAAAGCTGAACAGGCCGTGGATGGCTTTCTCCCGCCCATCGCAACTCATACTCTCGACGAAGACTTCAACCTCGACCTTGAGGCTGGTGTTGCCGACCTTCACTACCCGTCCCACCAGCTCGACGATGGAGCCCGCGGCAATCGGGTGATTGAAGTCGATACGGTCGGTGGACACGGTGACCAGCGGCAACCGGCAGAAACGGGTCGCGGCGATGAACGACACTTCGTCCATCCAGGCCAGCGCCGTGCCGCCAAACAGGGTGTTGTGGTGATTGGTGGTCGACGGGAATACCGCCTTGGTCACGCGGGTGACCGACAGCTCGGTCCGGCGTTGGATTTCTTGCTCGCGGGGGCTCATGGTTCTACTGCCTGAAACACACTTCGGGGATAAATGACGGGCAACAAAAAAGCAGCCCGTAGGCTGCTTTTTTCTGCATCGGAAGCTGGACTTAAGCCAGTTTTTCCTTGATGCGAGCTGCTTTACCCGACAGGTCACGCAGGTAGTACAGCTTGGCTTTACGTACGTCACCGCGACGCTTGACAGCCATGCTGTCGATTTGCGGGCTGTAGGTCTGGAAAGTACGTTCTACGCCAACACCGTTGGAGATTTTACGAACGGTGAATGCACTGTTCACGCCGCGGTTACGCTTGGCGATTACAACGCCTTCGAACGCTTGCAGACGGGAACGATCGCCTTCCTTCACTTTCACCTGAACGACAATGGTGTCGCCCGGGGCAAAGGCTGGGATCTCTTTGGTCATCTGCTCTGCTTCGAGTGCAAGAATGATTTTGTTGGTCATGCTGTGCTCCTAAGGTAAATCGTCGGATCTACCATCGATACGTTGTTAACTATCGTCCCGCTCGCGGATGTATTCCTCGAGCAGCTTCTTCTCTTCTCCAGAAAGCGAGCGGCTTTCCAGAAGATCGGCGCGTCGTTCATAGGTCCGACCAAGGGACTGCTGTAAACGCCAACGCCGGATGTGTGCGTGGTTGCCACTCAGCAACACGTCGGGAACACGCTGATCCGCATACACCTCCGGTCGGGTGTAGTGCGGGCAATCCAGCAGACCATCCGTGAAGGAATCTTCCTCCGCGGAATCCGCATGCCCTAAAGCTCCGGGCAGCAGTCGCGTAACCGCATCAATCAGGACCATCGCCGGCAGCTCGCCACCGGAGAGTACATAGTCGCCAATCGACCACTCTTCATCGACATGAGCTTCAATAAAACGCTCGTCAATGCCTTCATAACGACCGGCAATCAGGATCAATGCATCCTCATTCGCCAACTCGCGTACCGCCGACTGAGTCAGTTTGCGGCCTTGGGGCGACAGGTAGATCACCTTCGCGCCCTCCCCGGCTGCCTGCCTGGCCTGAACCAAAGCATCTTCCAGGGGCTTGATCTTCATCACCATGCCCGGGCCACCGCCAAATGGGCGATCGTCCACAGTGTGATGTCGATCCGTGGTGTAGTCTCGCGGATTCCAACAGGTCAGCTGCAAGAGCCCCTGTTTCACCGCGCGGCTGGTTATGCCGTAGTCGCTGATGGCGGAAAACATCTCGGGAAACAAACTGATCACTTCTACGCGCAGGCTAGCCACGTTCAGAAGTCCGCGTCCCAATCCACCTTCATCTCGCCCGCTGCCAGGTCGACGGCCAACACGCATTGCTCGGTATAGGGCAACAGGCGTTCGCGATCATCCAGGCTGCCAGCGCAAGGCTTGACCACCATTACATCGTTCGAGCCGGTCTCCAGCAGGTGATCGATCTTCCCGAACAGTTGTCCGTGAGTGTCGATGACCTTGAGACCTTGCAGCTGGTACCAGTAGTACTCGCCGTCGGTCAGTTCAGGGAACAGGTTGCGCGGCACGCAGATCTCATAACCGGCCAGAAGACGCGCCTCTTCACGATCATCGAGACCCTTGAGCTTTGCGACCAGGAATTTTTCATTCCCGCGTCCGCTGACCAGCTCAACCTGTTTCACGCTACCTTCGCGCTTGAGCGTCCAGGTTTTGTAATCCAACAGGTTTTTAATCGGATCAGTAAAGGAATAAACCTTCACTTCGCCGCGAACGCCGTGAACAGAGTAGATTTTGCCGATAACGATCAAATCATCAGCAGGAGCAGGCGTCGCGTTCATAGGGTTCAGGCTGCAGCCTTAGCCGATTCCTTCAACAGCTGAGCAACGCGCTCAGACGGTTGTGCACCAACGCTCAGCCAGTAGGCTACGCGCTCTTGGTTCACGGACAGGCGGACTTCTTGACCACGAGCGATCGGGTTGAAGAAGCCAACTTGTTCTTTGTGCGAACCGTCGCGTGGGTTGCGGCTGTCGGTCACGGTCAAGTGGTAAAACGGGCGCTTTTTGGAGCCGCCAAGGGCAAGACGGATTGTTAGCATGTGAACATCGTTCCTGTAGTCGGTGCTGCAAATCTAAATGCACAGCGGGCATGGGTGCCCGAAAGGCCGCATATTCTAAGGAATATCCGGACTTTTGCAAATGACTTTTTCCGGCGCCTACCGGCTGCCATCCAGATTTGCTATAGGGCCGTTGGCAACAACGGCGAGTCAGCTCCCGCCAAGCGCGGGTTTGCTGGAGGTCCCGCGTCCCCGCGGGAAACGCCGGCATGGCTGCCGGCGTGGATTCTTCAGATCTTCGGCATGCCGCCGCCGGGCAACATTCCGCCCATGCCGCGCATCATTTTCGCCATTCCGCCCTTGGCGGAGAATTTCTTCATCATCTTCTGCATCTGCTTGTGCTGCTTGATCAAGCGACCGATGTCCTGCACCTGGGTGCCGGAGCCCATGGCGATCCGACGCTTGCGCGAACCGCTGATCAGCTCAGGGTCGCGGCGCTCGGCCGGGGTCATGGAGTTGATGATGGCTTCCATCTGCTTGAACTGCTTCTCGGCCGCGCCCTGGGCATTGCCCATTTGCGCCAGGTTCACGCCACCGATATTCGGCAGCTTGTCCATCAGGCCACCGAGGCCGCCCATGTTCTTCATCTGTTGCAGCTGATCGCGGAAGTCTTCGAGGTCGAAGCCTTTGCCTTTTTTCAGCTTCTTGGCCAGCTTGTCGGCTTTTTCCTTGTCGAGGGTCTGTTCGGCCTGCTCGATCAGGCTGAGCACGTCGCCCATGCCGAGGATGCGCGAAGCGATACGCTCAGGGTGGAACGGCTCGAGCGCTTCGCTCTTCTCGCCCATACCGATGAACTTGATCGGCTTGCCGGTGATCGCACGCACCGACAGCGCGGCACCGCCACGGGCATCGCCGTCGACCTTGGTCAGGATCACACCGGTCAGCGGCAGCGCGTCACCAAAGGCCTTGGCCGTGTTGGCGGCGTCCTGGCCGGTCATGGCGTCGACCACAAACAGGGTTTCCACCGGCTTGACCGCCGCGTGCAACGCCTGGATCTCGTCCATCATGTCGGCGTCGATGTGCAGACGACCGGCGGTGTCGACGATGACCACGTCGATGAACTTGAGCTTGGCTTCTTTAATAGCCGCTTCGGCGATCGCGACCGGCTTCTGGCTCAGGTCGGACGGGAAGAAGGTCACGCCAATGTCATTGGCCAGGGTTTCGAGCTGCTTGATCGCCGCCGGACGGTACACGTCGGCGGATACCACCATCACGCTCTTCTTCTTGCGCTCTTTAAGGAAGCGCGCAAGCTTGCCAGCGGTGGTGGTCTTACCGGCGCCCTGCAAACCGGCCATCAGCACGACGGCAGGCGGCACGGCGCTCAGGTTCAAATCTTCGTTGGCCGCGCCCATCAGGCTTTCGAGCTCGGCCTGGACGATCTTCACGAACGCCTGGCCCGGAGTCAGGCTGCGCGACACTTCAGTGCCGACGGCACGTTCCTTCACCGAGTTGACGAAGTCCTTGACCACCGGCAGGGCGACGTCGGCTTCGAGCAACGCCATGCGCACTTCGCGCAGGGTGTCTTTGATGTTGTCCTCGGTCAGCTTGGCCTTGCCGGTGACATGGCGCAGCGTCTGCGAGAGACGGTCGGTTAGGTTTTCAAACATGCGCGATCCTTTCAGGCCCTAAGTAGACCGAGGTAATGGCGGCTCGGGCCCCTTATATAAAGGGTGCTCCGTGGGCAGGTCGCGGATTATAGCGAAGACTGCGCGCGACGCACAGCCGCCGTCTGGTTGCGCGGTCTTTCGTGTGGTGGCGGTTCTATGCCAAACTCAACGACTTTCGGGCTTGCCTAACAGGATTTATGCTCCCCTTGTCACCCAGCTTGCTAACCACCCTCGCCGCCGCTTGTCTCTATGCCGCTGCGACCCTCTATCAAGGCACTCGTCTGGCTCAAGCCGCCAAGACGAACAAGCGCCTGCTGGTCTCGCTCGGCATCCTTGCCCTGCTCGCCCACAGCGCCAGCCTCCTGACCCACCTGATGACCCCCGTGGGCCTGGGCCTGGACTTCTTCAGCGCCGCCAGCCTGATCGCCGCCGCGGTGATTGCCCTGACCCTGCTGGCCTGCTCGCGCATTCCGGTGGAGAACCTGCTGGTCCTGCTGTTTCCGCTGGGGGCGCTGACCGTGCTACTGGCGCAGTTCGTGCCCACCGGCACGGTGCCGGTGATCGACGAAGAACCGGGCATCCTCGCCCATATCCTGCTGTCGATCCTTGCCTACGGCATGTTCACCATCGCCGTGTTCCAGGCCCTGTTGCTGCTGGTGCAGGACCACCAGCTCAAGCACAAGCACCCGTCCGGGCTGATCAAGAACTTTCCGCCGCTGCAGACCATGGAAAGCCTGCTGTTCGGCTTCCTCTGGGCCGGCTGGACCCTGCTGTCGCTGTCGCTGATCTCCGGCTGGCTGTTCGTCGAGAACCTGTTCGCCCAGCACCTGGTGCACAAGACCCTGCTGGCGTGCCTGGCCTGGGTGGTGTTCAGCGTGCTGCTGTGGGGCCGCAACCGCCTCGGCTGGCGCGGACACAAGGCGATTCGCTGGACCCTGGCCGGCTTCTGCCTGCTGATGCTGGCGTACTTCGGCAGCAAGCTGGTCCGTGAATACATCCTGCATATCTGACGAGCGGCGATAATGGACAACCTGCCCATAGAGCCGATGCTCGTGGTCCTGGCCTTGCTGGTGCTGTGGTCGGGGCTGTTCACCGCCATCGAAGCCGCCCAGCAACACCTGCTGACCCTGCGCACTGCTTCGCGCTCCGGCGACAAACCGCTGGCGCGCCTAAGCTTCCCGCGCGACAGCCTGATTCTCTGCAACACCCTGTGCCGGGTGCTGGCGGTCATCATCAGCACCTTGCTGGCGCTCCTGCAGTGGGCGGAAAACGGCCCGTGGCTGGCCTGCCTGATCGCCACCAGCGTGTTGCTGGTACTCGCTGACTACCTCCCGCGCACCCTGGCTACCCGTTATCCGGACGCCATCCTCAGCCTGGGCAACACCCTGCTGGGCGTGCCGCTGAAGATCATCTACCCCGCGGCCTGGCTGCTCGACAGCATCAGCCAGCTGTTGCTGCGCCCCTTCAGCCGCAAGGCCGGCGCCGTCAAGCAGAGCGAAGACGAGCAGGCCGCCGACCCGGACGACGCCGAGGAACATGCCAACGGCCGCCCGCACCCGGTGTCGGGCATCCATGCCCTGGACAACATCACCGTCAATGACATCCTGGTGCCGCGCAGCGAAGTCGACGGGATCAACCTGGACGAGCCCATCGGCGAGATCATCGAGCAGCTGCGCCTGTCCAAACGCACCCGCCTGCCGGTGTTCCATAGCGACATCAACCAGGTCGAGGCGGTCCTCAACACCCGCCAGATCCGCCACCTGCTGCCGGATGCCAGCCTGACCAAAGAGGCCCTGCTGGCGGCCTGCCATGAACCTTACTTCGTGCCGGAAAGCACCCCGCTGCAGCTGCAACTGCTGAACTTCCACAAGCAGCAGCGCCGCCTGGGCATGGTGGTGGACGAGTACGGCGAAGTGCTGGGCATCGTCACCCTGGAAGACATCCTCGAGGAAATCGTCGGCGAATTCGAAAGCGAACATAGCCTCGACAACCCGCATATCCATCCCCAGGCCGACGGACGCTTTGTCATCGAAGGCGCCGCCTCGATTCGCGAGCTGAACAAGAGCCTGGGCTGGCACCTGCCCAGCGACGGCCCGAAAACCCTCAACGGCCTGGTCACCGAAGCGCTGGAGACCATTCCCGACAGCGCCGTCTGCCTGAAAATCGGCCGCTACCGCCTGGAAATCCTCGAGACCGAGGACAACCGGGTCAGCCGCGTGCTGATCTGGCACACCAAGCCAGGTGCTCCCTCGTCCCTGTAGCCGCTGCCGAGCCTGCGAGGCTGCGATCGATCTGGGCGGCATTCCGACGAAGCGGGCGCTAACCGGGATACAACAATCCGCCTGAAATACCGCGCCGCCTGGTTTTACGACGGCTGTGCCGCCGATCGCAGCCTCGCAGGCTCGGCAGCGGCTACAGGGCTACAGGGCTACAGGGACAAGTCCTGCTTGTTGAATCGTTAGGGGCCTTCCTATAATCGATCCGCTTACCCAAGCCCCGCAGCACCCGCGTGCTACCCGCACCCAACGGCTTCTGCCCTGCTCTGCCCGCTTCTGGCAGGCTGCGCTCCCACCCCGAGCCACGCCCGCGCCAAACCCACATCCCTGGGTGTTCGACCATAATAATTCGCTCCGATGGAGCATATGACTGTCAGGGATAACCGCATGACGACCAGCACCACTTACAGCGCCTCCGTGCCTGCCCAGCCGACCAACTCCGCCAGCCGCGTGGCCACCGCCAGCTTTATCGGCACCGCCATCGAGTTCTACGACTTCTACGTGTACGCCACCGCCGCCGCGCTGGTGATCGGCCCGGTATTCTTTCCGCAGACGTCCGGCACCGCGCAGATGCTCTCGGCCTTCCTGACCTTCGGCATCGCCTTCCTCGCCCGCCCCCTGGGCTCGGCGCTGTTCGGCCACTTCGGCGACCGGATCGGCCGCAAGTCGACCCTGGTGGCATCGCTGCTGCTGATGGGCGTGTGCACCACGCTGATCGGCGTGCTGCCCGGCTATGACAGCATTGGCGCCTGGGCCCCGATCCTGCTGTGCCTGCTGCGTTTCGGCCAGGGCCTGGGGCTGGGCGGCGAATGGGGCGGAGCCGCGCTGCTCGCCACGGAAAACGCGCCCAAAGGCAAACGCGCCTGGTTCGGCATGTTCCCGCAACTGGGGCCATCGATCGGCTTTCTCGCGGCCAACGGCCTGTTCCTGACCCTGGCCATGAGCCTGAGCGATGAGCAGTTCCGCTCCTGGGGCTGGCGGATCCCGTTCCTGCTCAGCGCCGCGCTGGTACTGGTCGGCCTGTATGTGCGCCTGAAACTCCACGAAACCCCGGTATTCGCCAACGCCATCGCCCGCCAGGAGCGGGTCAAGATGCCGCTGGTCGAGCTGTTCAGCCAGTACTGGCTGCCAGTGCTGCTGGGCGCCTCGGCGATGGTGGTGTGTTACGCACTGTTTTACATCTCGACGGTGTTCTCGCTGAGCTACGGCGTCGCGACCCTTGGCTACAGCCGCGAAACCTTCCTCGGCCTGCTGTGCTTCGCGGTGCTGTTCATGGCCGCGGCCACACCGCTGTCGGCCTGGGCCAGCGACCGTTACGGACGCAAGCCGGTGCTGATCATCGGCGGCCTGCTGGCGATTCTCTCCGGCTTCACCATGGAACCGCTGCTGACCCAGGGCTCGACCTGGGGCGTGGCGCTGTTCCTGTGCATCGAGCTGTTCCTGATGGGCGTGACCTTCGCCCCGATGGGCGCCCTGCTGCCCGAGCTGTTCCCGACCCACGTGCGTTATACCGGCGCGTCGGCGGCCTATAACCTGGGCGGCATTGTCGGCGCCTCGGCGGCACCCTTCTTCGCCCAGAAGCTGGTGGCGATGGGGGGCTTGAGCTGGGTCGGCGGCTATGTGTCGGCGGCAGCGGTGCTCAGCCTGATCGCTGTGCTGTGCCTGAAGGAAACGCGCAATAACGACCTGAACCAGGTCGATTGAAAGATCGCTTCGCGAGCAAGCTCGCTCCTACAAGGGCTGCGCCGAACCTGTAGGAGCGAGCTTGCTCGCGATGCTTTTACAGCTCGACTACGACCGCCTGGGAAGCGCGGGTCGCCTTGGCCCGGGCGGCCTCGATCGACTCGTCGCGCGCCAGGGCCACGCCCATGCGGCGCTGGCCGTTGACTTCAGGCTTGCCGAACAGGCGCAGGGCCGTGTCCGGCTCGCTCAGGGCCGCGCCCAGGTTGGCGAAAGCGGTCTGGGTCGACTGGCCTTCCACCAGGATCACCGCCGACGCCGACGGGCCGAACTGACGGATCAACGGGATCGGCAGGCCGAGGATCGCCCGCGCATGCAGGGCGAACTGCGACAGGTCCTGGGAAATCAGGGTCACCAGGCCGGTGTCATGGGGACGCGGCGACACTTCGCTGAACCAGACCTGATCACCCTTGACGAACAGTTCGACGCCGAACAGGCCACGGCCACCCAGGGCCTCGGTCACCGCCTTGGCCACGCGCTCGGACTCGGCCAGGGCTTTCGGGCTCATGGCCTGGGGCTGCCAGGATTCCTGGTAGTCGCCCTTCTCCTGGCGGTGGCCGACCGGCGCGCAGAAGGTGGTGCCGCCGACATGGCGCACGGTCAGCAGGGTGATTTCGTAATCGAAATCGATGAAACCCTCGATGATCACCCGGCCCTTGCCGGCGCGCCCGCCTTCCTGGGCGTAGTCCCAGGCCTTCTGCACGTCGTCGACACTGCGCAGCAGGCTCTGGCCCTTGCCCGAGGAACTCATCACCGGCTTGACCACGCAGGGGAAGCCCAGGTCGTCCACCGCCTTGCGGTAGTCTTCGAAGGTATCGGCGAAGTGGTAAGGCGAGGTCGGCAGGTCCAGCTCTTCGGCGGCCAGGCGACGGATGCCTTCGCGGTTCATGGTCAACTGGGCGGCACGGGCGGTCGGGATCACGGTGAACCCTTCGGACTCCAGCTCCACCAGGGTGGCGGTAGCGATGGCTTCGATTTCCGGCACGATGAAGTGCGGCTTCTCCGCCTCGATCACCGCACGCAGCGCGGCACCGTCGAGCATGTTGATCACATGGCTGCGATGGGCGACCTGCATCGCCGGCGCATTGGCGTAGCGATCCACGGCAATCACCTCAACGCCCAGGCGTTGCAGCTCGATCACCACTTCCTTGCCCAACTCACCACAGCCACACAGCAAAACGCGGGTCGCGGTTGGCGACAATGGAGTTCCGATACGGGTCATCTGAAGGTCCTCAAAAAGGAGCGGATCATCGAGGGTCGCGCACCAGGCGGGCGGCCCATGGGGAAGAAAGCGCGGCATTTTACATGAACCGCGCGCTTTGGCCTCAGCTGGCGCACGCCGCCTTGCGCACACGCCAGGCCATGGCCAGCCAGACCACGGTCACGCCAGCGAACTTCGACCCCAGCGCCGTGAGGATCACGCCCGGGGTCAAGGCGTCGATCAGTCCGAAAAAGATAAAGGTGTCCAGGGGAATGCTCAACGCCGAACTTATCCACAGGCGGTCGTGCAGCGGGCGCTTGGTGATGCTGAACACCAGCCAGTCGATGCACTCGGAGACCGCGAACGCCGTGGCGCTGGCCAGGGCGATGGCCGGGTCGGAGGTCACGTAGGACAGCACCAGCGCCACCAGCATGGCGACGAGCGCGCCATGGCCGAAGCGGGTCTGCACCATGTCCCGCAGGACGAACACCAGCCCGCCCCAGGCCGACCAGATGATGTCCAGGTGCGGAGCGCTGGAAAAGGCGTAGTTGATCAGCACGACACTGCCGATATAGGCGATCAGGAAGAGCATGGGGCGAAAAGTACCTGTCAGTAAGGCACACAGGGTACTTCAGGTGGGTGGGATGGACCAGACGGGAGCTGGCGCCGATACCACGGGCAGGCTCGCTCCGGCTGGGGCGAGGCTGCTCGCGACAGCTGTTTAGCCGGACTGGGTACCGATCATCCACAGCAGCCCGCTGGACTTGGCGCGCTCATGACACAACGCCAGCACCTCGCGGCGCTCGGCGTTGTCCATGCGGCTCCAGCGGGTGATCTCGCTCACCGTGCGCTGGCAGCCGGTGCAGATATCATCATCGTCCAGCGCGCAGATGCTCACGCAGGGCGAGGGAACGGGTTTTTCGGGGGTGGTCATTATTCTTGCTCGGCCAGGTCGCGGGCGTAACGCTGGGAATTATGCACATAGTGCGCGGCGCTGGCTTCGAGCATTTTCTTCTGTTGCTCGGTCAGCTCGCGGACCACCTTGCCCGGCGAGCCCATCACCAGCGAACCATCGGGGATTTCCTTGCCTTCGCCGATCAGCGAATTGGCGCCGATGATGCAGTTCTTGCCGATCTTCGCGCCGTTGAGAATCACCGCGTTGATGCCGATCAGGCTGTAGTCGCCGACGGTGCAGCCATGCAGCATGGCGTTATGGCCAATGGTCACGCCGGTACCGATGGTCAGCGGAAAGCCCATGTCGGTGTGCATCACCGTGCCATCCTGCACATTGCTGTCCTTGCCGATCAGGATCAGCTCGTTGTCGCCACGCAGCACCGCGTTGAACCAGACGTTGGCCCCCTCCTCCAGCTTGACCTTGCCCACCAGCGTGGCATTGGGTGCGACCCAGCTTTGCGGGTGGGTTTCGACGCGGGCGTCGCCCAGGCGGTATTTCATATTGTTGTCCTCAAGGCCAGGCAGGTTCATATACACAGTGGGGTTCAGGCCATACGAGCGATGGCTTCAAATATTGATAAAGCTTTTGGGCGGTTGGTGCAGGCTGATCTTGGCGTCATACAGCAGGTTGATCAGCTCGACGATCATGATCGCTGTCAGGCCCCAGATCTTGTACTCGCCGAAGCGGTAGCTCGGCACATACCAGCTGCGGCCCTGATAATCGATGCGGTGGGTATGTTCGCGCGGGTCCTGGCGGAAAAACTCCAGCGGCACGCTGAATACCGCGGCGATCTCGGCGTCATTGGCCAGGTACTCGACATAATCGGGAATCACCCCGACATAAGGCGTGACCTTGATCCCGTGCAGGGAAATCAGCGGGCTCAAAGGGCCGATCACTTCCACCAGCCCCGGGGGCAGGCCGATTTCCTCTTCGGCTTCGCGCAGGGCGGTAAAAACCAGGTCGGGATCTTCCGGGTCGCGGCGGCCGCCGGGGAAGGCTACTTCGCCGCCGTGGGTGGACAATCCTTTGGCGCGCAGGGTCAGCACCAGCTCAGGCTCGTCACTGCGGGTAATGGGCACCAGTACGGCAGCCTCGGGGAAACGTCGATCCGTCTCCAGCGGTCGCGGCGTATGGTTGCTTACCCGGTGCAGTAGCTCGTCCAGCATGAGTCTTCTCGATCTGTCGACTACCTTGCATCATGCACCAAACAAACCGACCGCCCAACCCCCGATCCACGCCATGTCGCGTAACGACAACTTGCCGACAAAGCCCCGTGCACGCCAAGATAGGCGCAGCCTTTTCGGATACCCAGCATGAAATTCTGCAGCCAGTGCGGTCACCCGGTCACCCAGCGCATTCCCGAAGGCGATTCGCGCCTGCGTTTTGTCTGCGACAACTGCCAGACCATCCATTACCAGAACCCGAACATAGTCGCCGGCTGCCTGCCGACCTGGGGCACCCAGGTGCTGCTGTGCCGGCGCGCGATCGAGCCGCGCCGTGGTTACTGGACGCTGCCGGCCGGTTTCATGGAGAACGGCGAGACCGTCGAACAGGCGGCGATTCGCGAGACGTTCGAGGAAGCCTGCGCCCGGGTCCGCAACCTGAGCATCTATACCCTGATCGACGTCCCGCACATCAGCCAGGTGCATGTCTTCTTCCGCGCCGAGCTGGCGGACCTGGATTTCGCCGCCGGCGAAGAGAGCCTGGAAGTCCGGCTTTTCGAAGAAGCCGACATTCCCTGGTCCGAGCTGGCTTTTCGCACGGTCGGACGTACCTTAGAATGTTTCTTCGCTGACCGGCGGAACGAGCAATACCCCGTGCGCTCCGAGTCCATTCCGCCCCTGGCTCAGCCGGCCCTCACTTAAACAACAAAACGTACGCGGCACCTGTGTACTCTTAGGGATATCGTTTCAATGCGCTGGTTGCTCGCTCTTTTCTGCTGCTCGGTTATCGCTGTCTCCCACGCCTCCGCGACGGATACCCTGGACGGCAAGGTCATCGAGAAAGTCCTGGTCCTCAAGTCGGCTCATCAGTTGCAACTGATCAACGACGGCAAACCCTTCAAGACCTACCGCATTTCCCTGGGCAAACAGCCCAAGGGCCCGAAACTCATGGAAGGCGACAAGCGCACGCCGGAAGGCTTCTACTGGCTGGACTGGCGCAAGACCAGCGACCGCTTCAACCTGGCCATGCATATTTCCTACCCGAACATCAGCGATTCCGCGCGTTCGCGCCGCGAGGGCGTGGAGCCCGGCGGCATGATCATGATCCACGGCACCCCGGACAGCGAAGACTACCCCGAGCAGTACTTCCACACCCTGGACTGGACCGATGGCTGCATTGCCATGCGCAACGTCGACATGCGCGAAGTCTGGGGCCTGGTCCCGGACGGCACGATGATCGAAATCCGCCCCTGATTCCTCGCTGAAACGCCGCTAAAACACCTCAGTTACAAAAAAAATCGCAGGCCGCGCCGGCTTCGAAAGGTGAATACCAATTCCCCCTCGAAAAACCGCCGCCCCTGCGATTTTCGCATTCATGGCCAGACCTCCCTAATACCACTTTCCCAAACCAAGCCCGCCACCCCCCATAAAGCGCCCGTTCTCGCGCGCCATCGCCGTAGTACTGGCGTTGACATGGTATTTAAGTGGTATTAGTTTTCGCCACATTACCGGGCGACAACAAACCAATAACGCATCGGAACCTCGACAGATGAACCACATCCTGGCCCTGCGCCCCGACGATACCCAGCCGACCCCGCTGTACCTGCAACTGGCGCGCAACCTTGAAGCCGCGATCCATGCCGGCCAGTGGAAAGCCGAACAGGCCCTGCCCTCGGAACGCAACCTGAGCGAGATGCTCAACATCTCCCGCGTCACCGCGCGCAAGGCCCTGGAAGTGCTGTTCGAACAAGGCCTGATCCGTCGCAGCCAGGGCTCCGGCACCTTCATCACCCCACGCCTGGAACAACCGTTGTCGCGGCTGTCCGGCTTCAGCGAAATGCTCCGCCTCAAGGGCTTCGTCCCCGGCTCCCAATGGCTGGAGCGGGAAATCACCACGCCGACCCACGAAGAACTGATCCGCCTCGGCCTGTCGCCGAACGACAAGGTGGCGCGCCTCAAGCGCCTGCGCAAAGCCGACGACACGGTGATGGCGATCGAAATGAGCACCCTGCCGGCCTCGATCATTGCCCAGCCGGACGCCATCGGCGATTCGCTCTACGCCTACCTCGATGGCATCGGCCGCCCGGTGGTCCGAGCCCTGCAGCACATCCAGGCGATCAACGCCTCCGCCGAGTTCGCCGCCCTGGTGGGCATCGCCCCCGGCACCGCGATGCTGCTGATGACCCGTGTCGGCTACCTCGAAGACAACACCCCGATCGAAGTCACCGACACCTATTGCCGCAACGACTACTACGACTTCGTCGCCGAGCTGCGTCGCTAAACCAGGCCGCTGAGCCAGGCCGCCGAGTCGCCAAGAACCCGTCCCAGAGTGCAGCCCATGTCCGAATACAACATCCTCACCCCGCAAGGCTGGATTCGCGGCCACCTGAACCACCGGGACGGCAAGGTCACCGGCATCGAAGGCAGCCCCTGCGACCCCGCGGACAACGACCTGCCCTACCTGCTGCCGGGCTTCATCGACCTGCATGTGCACGGCGGCGGCGGCAAGGACATCATGGAAGGCGCCCCGGCGTTCGAGACCATCACCCGCACCCACGTACGCTTCGGCACCACCTCGCTGCTGGCCACCACCATGACCGCGCCGACCGAGGAGATCACCCGGGTCCTGGGCGCCATCGGCGAATACTGCGAGCAGCGCCCCAGCGGCAGCGCCCGGGTGCTCGGCGTGCACCTGGAAGGTCCGTATATCAATCCAGGCAAGCTCGGTGCCCAGCCCAATTTCGCCCATACCGCGCTGATGGCCGAAGTCGAGGCCTACCTGCGCCTGGCGCCGATCCGGGTGATCACCATCGCCCCGGAAATCGCCGGCCATGACGCGCTGATCCGCGCCCTCAGCGCCCGCGGCATCCGCATGCAGATCGGCCACACCCTGGGCAGCTACGAGGAAGGCGTGGCCGCGCTCGACGCCGGGGCCACCAGCTTCACCCACCTGTATAACGCCATGAGCCCGCTGCATCACCGCGAGCCGGGCATAGTCGGCGCCGCCCTGGCCCACGCCCAGTACGCGGAACTGATCCCCGACCTGCTGCACGTGCACCCCGGCGCCATGCGCGTGGCCCTGCGCTCGATCCCCTGCCTGTACTGCGTGACCGACTCCACCGCGGCCGCCGGCATGCCGGATGGCGAATACAAGCTCGGCAGCCACACCGTGACCAAATGCCTGGGCGGCGTGCGCCTGCCGGACGGCACCCTGGCCGGCAGCACCCTGACCATGGATCAGGCCTTGCGCAACCTGGTGAAGATCGGCCTGCCCCTGGCCGAAGCTTCGCAACGCTTGTCACAGTTTCCCGCCGATTATCTCGGCCTGGCCGAACGCGGGCGTTTGCAGGTCGGCAGCTGGGCCGACTGCGTGTGCCTGGACCGCTCACTCACACTGACCGCCGTCATGGTCGAAGGAGAAGACATTGACTTCAAAAATGCTTGAAGAGGCGCTGTCCTCTGCCGCGGCCGTCGAAGGCCAGTTGCAGCACCTGGACCCGCAACTGATCGAAGTGGCCGGGCGCCTGAACCGCCAGCCGCCGCAAGTGGTGATGACCGTCGCCCGCGGCAGCTCCGACCATGCCGCCAGCTACTTCGCCTACCTGACCATGCAGCAGCTGGGCTTCCCGGTCGCGTCCTTGCCGATGTCGGTGGTGACCATGCAACAGGCGCCGCTGCGGGTCAGCGGCCAGGCGGCATTCGCCTTTTCCCAGTCCGGGCAGAGCCCCGACCTGGTCAACAGCATGCGGCTGCTGCGCAAACGCGGGGCCTTGAGCGTGGCCATGGTCAACGCCCAGGACAGCCCGCTGGAAGCCGCCAGCGAGTTCTGCCTGCCGCTGCACGCCGGCGCCGAACGCAGCGTGGCGGCGACCAAGAGCTTTATCGCCACCCTCAGCGCCAGCGCCCGCCTGATCGCCCACTGGAAACAGGACGCGCAATTGCTGGAAGCCGGCCTCGCCCTGCCCCAGGGACTGCGCGAAGCCGCGATCCAGGACTGGAGCCCGGCCGTCGAGGCCCTGCACGATAGCCAGCGGCTGATGGTGATCGGCCGCGGCGCCGGTTTCGCCATCGCCCAGGAAGCCGCGCTGAAACTCAAGGAAACCTCGGCGATCCAGGCCGAAGCCTTCAGCAGCGCGGAAGTTCGCCACGGCCCGATGGCGCTGATCGGCGACAACTACCCGCTGCTGGTGTTCGCCCCACGGGGAGCGGAACAGGCCGGCCTGATCAGCCTCGCCGCCGACATGCGCCAGCGTGGCGCCCGGGTGCTGCTGGCGGCGCCGGACGACATCGCCGAGCGCGACCTGACCCTGAGCCGGGCCGAACACCCGGCGCTCGATCCGATCCTGGCGATCCAGAGTTTCTACGGCATGGCCGCAAGCCTTGCCGAGGCCCGCGGCATGGACCCGGACCAGCCACGGCACCTGAGCAAAGTGACCCGCACCCACTGAGCCTTTCCTTCAACGGATGAGTACTGCGCCATGCACAACAACAATAAAGACCTGACGCTCGGCGCTCCCTTGAGCGGCCCGGTGCTCACCCTCGCCAGGGTCCCCGACCTGGTGTTTTCCAGCGGCGCCATGGGCGACGGGATCGCCATCGACCCGCTGAACAACACCCTGCATGCCCCGTGCGCCGGCGTAGTGGTGCATGCCGCCCGCACCGGCCACGCAGTGACCCTGCGTGCTGACAATGGCGCGGAACTGCTGCTGCACCTGGGCCTGGACACTGTCCAACTGCAAGGCGAGGGTTTCTCCATGCTGGTGCAGGAAGGCGCCCGGGTCAGCAGCGGCCAGGCCCTGCTGCGCTTCGACCTCGACCAGGTCGCGCGGAACAGCAAAAGCCTGATCAGCCTGATGATCCTGACCAACGGCGAACACTTCCAGGCCCTGCCCATCACCCTGAAATCGGTGAAAGTCGGCGAACCGCTGCTGCACATCGTTCCGCGCGCGACCAATGGGGCCCAGGCGCAAGCCAGCGACACCTCGACCGACGAGGTCGAAGGCCATACCCGGGTCAATCACCGCGGTGGCCTGCATGCCCGGCCCGCTGCGCTGATCCGCCAGACCGCCCAGGGTTTCAGCAGCAAGGCACAACTGCATTTCAACGGCAAGTCGGCGTCCTGCGACAGCCTGGTCAGCCTGATGGGGCTGGGGGTCGGCGAGCAGGACGAGGTGCGGGTCAGTTGCCAGGGCAAGGACTGCAAAGCCGCCCTGCTGGCGCTGCTGGACGCCCTCGCCACCCCGCTGGCCGAAGACGCCCACGCCGCGGCGCCGGCGGTGAAGGCCGCCACACCCCAGCGCCCCGCCGAAGCCGGGGTGATCCAGGGTGTCTGCGCCGCCCCCGGACTGGTCTGCGGGCCGCTGTTTCACCTGACCGCCATGACCCTGCCCGAAGACAGCGGCGGTCACCCGCCCCAGGAACAACTGCTGGCGCTGGACCAGGCCCTGGAAAAGGTTCGCAGCGACATTCGCGGCACCCTGGACCACGCCCGGCAACGCAAGGACAACCAGGAAGAAGCGATCTTCGCCGCCCACCTGGCCCTGCTCGAAGACCCGGCGCTGCTGGACGCCGCCCGCCAGAGCATCGCCCAGGGACGCGCCGCCACCCACGCCTGGAGCGACGCCATCGGCGAACAGTGCGAGATCCTGCTGCAACTGGGCAATGCCCTGCTCGCCGAACGCACCAACGACCTGCGCGACCTGCAACAACGGGTGCTGCGCGCCCTGCTCGGCGAAGCCTGGCATTACCAGCTGCCGGCCGGCGCCATAGTCGCAGCCCACGAACTGACCCCGTCCGACCTGCTGCAACTGAGCGAGCAAGGCGCCGTTGGCCTGTGCATGGCCGCCGGCGGCGCCACCTCCCACGTAGCGATCCTGGCCCGGGGCAAGGGCCTGCCCTGCCTGGTGGCCCTGGGCTCGGAGCTTGTCGATGTGCCTCAAGGCCAGCAGGTGGTGCTGAACGCCGATCAGGGTCGCCTGGAACTGACACCGGACACCGCCCGTATCGAACAGGTCCGGCAGAGCCATCTGCTGCGCCAGCAACGGCGCGAGCAACAACAGCAACAGGCCCAGCTGCCGGCCAGGACCCTCGACGGCCAGGCGATCGAAGTCGCCGCCAATGTCGCCTCCAGCCAGGAAGCCGAGAACGCCCATGCCAACGGTGCCGACGGCGTCGGCCTGCTGCGTACCGAGTTTCTGTTCGTCGACCGGCATACCGCCCCCGATGAGCAGGAGCAGCGCCAGGCCTATCAGGCCGTACTCGATGCCATGGGCGACAAGGCGGTGATCATCCGCACCATCGACGTCGGCGGCGACAAGCAACTGGACTACCTGCCATTGCCGGTGGAAGCCAACCCGGTGCTGGGCCTGCGCGGCATTCGCCTGGCCCAGGCCCGCCCGGAACTGCTGGACCAGCAACTGCGGGCCCTGCTGCAGGTCAGCCCACTGCAACGCTGCCGCATCCTGCTGCCGATGGTCAGCGAGCTCGACGAATTGCTGCATATCCGCGAGCGCATCGATTGCCTGTGCGCCGAGCTGGGGATCGGCCAGCGCCCGGAGCTGGGGGTGATGATCGAAGTCCCGGCCGCCGCCCTGCTCGCCGAGCAACTGGCCGAATACGCCGATTTCCTCTCCATCGGCACCAACGACCTGTCGCAATACACCCTGGCCATGGACCGTGATCATGCCGGCCTGGCCGCGCGGGTCGATGCGCTGCACCCGGCGCTGCTGCGGCTGATCGCCCAGACCTGCGCCGGCGCGGCCAGGCACGGCCGCTGGGTCGGTGTGTGCGGCGCCCTGGCCTCCGATCCGCTGGCGACGCCGGTGCTGATCGGCCTGGGGGTCAGCGAGCTGTCGGTGAGCCCGCCGCAAGTGGGCGAGATCAAGGAACGGGTCCGCCAGCTGGACGCCGCCGAATGCCGGCGTCTCAGCCACGACCTGCTGAACCTGAGCAGTGCCTCGGCGGTGCGCCATGCCTGCCACCAACACTGGCCCCTGAGCTGAACAACAAGAACACCGGGAGACACGCCATGTACCAATTATTCATCGAAGGCCTGCAGCGCCTGGGCCGGGCCCTGATGCTGCCGATCGCGATCCTGCCGATCGCCGGCCTGCTGCTGCGCCTGGGCGACACCGACCTGCTGAACATCGCGATCATCCACGATGCCGGCCAGACCATCTTCGCCAACCTGGCGCTGATCTTCGCCATCGGCATCGCCGTGGGCTTCGCCAAGGACAACAACGGCACCGCCGGCCTGGCCGGCGCCATCGGTTACCTGGTGATGGTGGCGACCCTCAAGGTGCTCGACGCCAGCATCAACATGGGCATGCTCGCCGGGATCATCAGCGGCTTGCTGGCCGGCGCCCTGTACAACCGCTTCAAGGACATCAAGCTGCCGGAATACCTGGCGTTCTTTGGCGGACGGCGCTTCGTGCCGATCGTCACCGGCTTCAGCGCCGTCGGCCTGGGGGTAGTGTTCGGCCTGATCTGGCCGCCGATCCAGCACGGCATCAACAGCTTCGGCGCCCTGCTGCTGGACAGCGGCAGCTTCGGCGCCTTCGTCTTCGGTGTGTTCAACCGCTTGCTGATCGTCACCGGCCTGCACCACATCCTCAACAACATGGCCTGGTTCGTCTTCGGCAACTTCACCGATCCGACCACCGGCGCCCTGGTCACCGGGGATATCTCGCGTTACTTCGCCGGCGATCCCAAGGGCGGCCAGTTCATGACTGGCATGTTCCCGATGATGATCTTCGGCCTGCCCGCCGCCTGTCTGGCGATGTATCGCAACGCCTTGCCGGAACGGCGCAAGGTGATGGGCGGGATCCTGCTGTCGATGGCCCTGACCTCAGCGCTCACCGGGGTGACTGAGCCGGTGGAATTCGCCTTCATGTTCCTCGCCCCCTTTCTCTACCTGGTGCACGCCCTGCTGACCGGCCTCGCCATGGGCCTGACCAACTTCCTCAATATTCACCTGGGCTTCACCTTCTCCGGCGGCGCCATCGACATGGCCCTGGGCTGGGGCAAGTCCACCAACGGCTGGCTGATATTTCCCGTGGGCCTGCTCTATGCGGTGATCTACTACACGGTCTTCGACTTCTGCATCAAACGCTTCAACCTGAAAACCCCGGGCCGCGAAGACACCCCGGGCAGTGAAAAAGTCGCCCTGAGCAACAATCAGCGCGCCGGTGCCTATATTCGGGCCCTGGGCGGCGCGGACAACCTGATCACCGTCGGCGCCTGCACCACCCGCCTGCGCCTGGAACTGGCCGACCGCAACAAGGCATCGGACAGCGAGCTCAAGGCCCTTGGCGCCATGGCCGTGGTGCGTCCCGGCAAGGGCGGCAGCCTGCAAGTGGTGGTCGGCCCGCTGGCCGACAGCATCGCCGATGAAATTCGCCTGGCCATGCCCAGCGCCGGCAAGCCACTGGAGCAGCCAGGCCCCGCCGCTGCGGCCTTCGAAGCACCGGCAGCGGTGAGCATCGCGCCCCAGGAAGCCGTGAAATGGCTGGACGCCTTCGGCGGCAGCGACAATGTGCTGCAACTGGACTGCGTGGCCATGACCCGCCTGCGGGTGCAACTGGGCGACAACAAGGCGCTGTCGGAATATCAGCTGAAGAGCCTTGGCTGCCAGGGCTCGAGCCAGCTCGATGATGGCGTCTGGCACCTGCTGATCGGGGAAAAGGCCGCGAGCCTGGGCCAGGCGCTGGATACCCTGATCAACCGCAGCGAGGTCAGCGCCAAGGTCTGACGGGCTCGCATGCTGTAGGAGCGAAGCTTGCTCGCGATCAGGTCCACAGTGAAGAAGATGGCGCCTGGACGGGCGCTATCGCGAGCAAGCTTCGCTCCTACGGGGGTGGCAGCGAACCGGCACAAAAAAGCCCGCTGACCGTTACCGGTTCAGCGGGCTTTTTCATGGGCGGGGCCTTAGAAGTCTTCCAGACGCCAGACTTCGTAAGCCGGCGTCTCGTAGGGATGGCTCTGCTTGAGGGCCATCACCACGCTACGGATCAACTCGTCGGCCACCACCAGCTCGACTTTCCATTCCTGCACCTGCTCGACCTGGCCGGTCTGCCCGAGAAACGGCTGGCTGCCGTCCAACGGGCGGAACTGGCCCTGGCCCAGCACCTGCCACGCACACTGGTCGTAAGCGCCGATCCGTCCGCCACCGGCGGCGAATACAGCGTTCTTGACCACTTCCACGTGGCTGGGCGGGACGAAAAAGCTGAGCTTGTACACGGGCCTTAGTTCACCCACACGCGAGCGTTACGGAACATGCGCATCCACGCCGCATCTTCGTTCCACTCTTCCGGACGCCAGGAGTTCTGCACGGCACGGAATACCCGCTCAGGGTGCGGCATCATGATGGTGACGCGACCGTCGCGGCTGGTCAGGCCGGTGATCCCGCGCGGCGAGCCGTTCGGGTTGGCCGGGTAGCTTTCGGTGACCTTGCCGTGGTTGTCGACGAAACGCAGGGCCACGCAACCGGACAGGTCGGCTTCGAGCAGGGCTTCTTCGCTTTCGAATTCCGCATGGCCTTCGCCGTGGGCGATGGCGATCGGCATGCGCGAACCGGCCATGCCCTGCAGGAAGATCGAGTTCGACTCCTGGACCTGGACCATCGCCACACGGGCCTCGAACTGCTCGGAACGGTTGCGCACGAAGTGCGGCCAGAACTCGCTGCCCGGGATCAGCTCGTGCAGGTTGGACATCATCTGGCAACCGTTGCACACGCCGAGGGTGAAGGTGTCACTGCGCTCGAAGAAGCCCTGGAAGGCGTCGCGGGCACGGCTGTTGAACAGTGCCGACTTGGCCCAGCCCTCGCCGGCGCCGAGTACGTCGCCGTAGGAGAAGCCGCCGCAGGCAACCATGCCCTTGAACTCGTTCAGGTCGACACGACCGGCGAGGATGTCGCTCATGTGCACGTCGATCGCGTTGAAGCCGGCACGGTCGAACGCCGCGGCCATTTCCACCTGGCCGTTGACGCCTTGCTCGCGCAGCACGGCAACCTGAGGACGCACGCCTTTCTTGATGTAAGGCGCGGCAATGTCCTGGTTGACGTCGAAGCTCAGCTTGACGCTCAGGCCCGGGTTGTCTTCTTCCAGCAGGACGTCGAATTCCTGCTCGGCGCAGTCGGCGTTGTCGCGCAGGCGCTGGATCTGGTAGCTGGTTTCAGCCCACTGGCGCTGCAGCAGGCGACGCTCGCCGGCGAAAACTTCCTCGCCGTTGAAGCTGATGTTGATATGGCCGTTGTTGACCGGCTGGCCGATCACCGCCACGCAGTCGCCCAGGCCGGCGGCGCTGAACTGCGCCAGCACGTCCGGAGTGGCGTCCTGGCGCACCTGGATCACCGCGCCCAGTTCTTCGTTGAACAGGATGGCGGCGATATCGGCCGAGGTTTCGGCCAGGGCGTCGAGGTTCAGGTTCAGGCCACAGTGACCGGCGAAGGCCATTTCCACCACGCTGGTCAGCAGACCACCGTCGGAACGGTCGTGGTAAGCCAGCAGGTGACCGTCGGCGTTGAGGCCCTGGATCACCGCGAAGAAGGCTTTCAGGTCTTCGGCGTCATCGACGTCCGGAGCCTGCTTGCCGAGCTTGCCGTGCACCTGGGCGAGGATCGAGGCGCCCATGCGGTTCTGGCCGCGACCGAGGTCGATCAGGATCAGGTCGGTGGTGCCCTTGTCCATGCGCAGTTGCGGGGTCAGGGTCTGACGGATATCCGCCACAGGCGCGAAACCGGTCACGATCAGCGACATCGGCGAGGTCACGGTTTTTTCTTCACCGTTGTCGTTCCAGCGAGTGGCCATGGACATGGAGTCCTTGCCCACCGGAATGGTGATGCCCAGCTCAGGGCACAGCTCCATGCCAACCGCTTTCACGGTGTCGTACAGACGTGCGTCTTCGCCCGGGTGACCAGCCGCGGACATCCAGTTCGCCGACAGCTTGATGTCGGAGATCTTGTTGATGCGCGAAGCGGCAATGTTGGTCAGGGTTTCGCCGATGGCCATGCGGCCCGACGCCGGAGCATCCAGCAGAGCCAGCGGAGTACGCTCGCCCATGGCCATGGCTTCACCGGTGTAGACGTCGAAACTGGTGGCGGTGACGGCAACGTCGGCCACCGGAACCTGCCATGGACCGACCATTTGGTCACGGGCCACCAGGCCGGTGATGGTGCGGTCGCCGATGGTGATCAGGAAGCTCTTGCTGGCCACGGCCGGGTGATGCAGGACGCGCTCGATGCTTTCGCCGATGTCGAGGTTCGAGGGATCGAAATCGTCGCCCAGCTCGGCTTCGCGAACCACCGAACGGTGCATGCGCGGCGCCTTGCCCAGCAGCACTTCCAGTGGCATGTCCACCGGGTTGTTGCCGAAATGGCTATCGGTAACAGTCAGCTGCGGTTCGGCGGTGGCTTCACCCACAACGGCAAACGGGCAACGCTCACGCTCGCAGATCGCCTGGAAGCGCTCGAAGTCGGCCGGGCCGACCGCCAGGACGTAGCGCTCCTGGGATTCGTTGCTCCAGATTTCGTGCGGGGCCATGCCCGGCTCGTCGTTTGGAATGTTGCGCAGTTCGAAACGGCCACCGCGGTCGCCGTCGTTGACCAGTTCCGGGAAGGCGTTGGACAGACCGCCCGCCCCGACGTCGTGGATGAAGCTGATCGGGTTCTTGTCGCCCAGTTGCCAGCAACGGTCGATGACTTCCTGGCAACGGCGCTCCATTTCCGGGTTTTCACGCTGAACGGAAGCGAAGTCCAGATCCGCCGAGCTGGTGCCGGTGGCCATGGAGGAAGCGGCACCACCACCCAGACCGATCAGCATCGCCGGGCCACCGAGGACGATCAGCTTGGAGCCGACGACGATCTCGCCTTTCTTGACGTGCTCTTCGCGGATGTTGCCCATGCCGCCGGCCAACATGATCGGCTTGTGGTAACCCCGCACTTCATCACCGTGCGGGGTGGTGATGGACTGTTCGAAAGTACGGAAGTAGCCGGTCAGGGCCGGACGCCCGAATTCGTTGTTGAACGCGGCGCCGCCCAGCGGGCCTTCGATCATGATGTCCAGCGCGGTCACAATGCGCTCAGGCTTGCCGTACGGCACTTCCCACGGCTGTTCGAAGCCCGGGATCTGCAGGTTGGATACGGTGAAACCGGTCAGGCCGGCCTTTGGCTTGGCGCCACGACCGGTCGCGCCTTCATCGCGGATCTCGCCGCCGGAACCGGTGGATGCGCCCGGGAACGGGGCGATGGCGGTCGGGTGGTTGTGGGTCTCGACCTTCATCAGGATGTGCACCGGCTCCTGCACCGCGCCGTACTGGCGGGTTTCAGGGTTCGGGAAGAAACGGCCGGCGACATTGCCGACGATCACCGAGGCGTTGTCCTTGTAAGCCGACAGCACACCTTCGTTGTGCATCTGATAGGTGTTCTTGATCATGCCGAACAGGCTTTTTTCCTGGCTCTGGCCGTCGATATCCCAACTGGCGTTGAAGATCTTGTGGCGGCAGTGCTCGGAGTTGGCCTGGGCGAACATCATCAGTTCGATGTCGTGCGGGTTGCGCTTGAGGCCCTGGAAGGCATTGACCAGGTAATCGATTTCGTCTTCGGCCAGGGCCAGGCCCAGCTCGGTGTTGGCCTGCTCCAGCGCGGCGCGGCCACCACCGAGGATGTCGATGGCGGTCAGCGGCTTCGGCGTGGCATGGCTGAACAGGCCGGCAGCCTGCTCCAGGTTGCCCAGCACGATCTGGGTCATGCGGTCGTGCAGCACATCGGCAATAAGCTGCGCTTGCGCGTCGCTGAATTCACCGGCCACGTAGAAGGCAATGCCTCGCTCCAGGCGCTGGATCTTGCTCAGGCCACAGTTGCGGGCGATATCGCTGGCCTTGCTCGACCATGGCGAGATGGTGCCGAAACGCGGCAGCACCAGGAACAGACGACCGGTAGGTTCTTGCACCGGTACGCTTGGGCCGTACTTCAGAAGGCGCGCAAGCACCTGCTGTTCGTCGCCGGTCAGGACGCCGGTAACTTCGGCGAAGTGAGCGAATTCAGCATACAGGCCACTGACAGCTGGAACCTTCTGGCTCAGTTGCTCAAGGAGTTTGCTGTGGCGAAAGGCAGAAAGGGCAGGAGCGCCGCGCAGGATCAACATCTTCGGGACAGCCTCGGGAAGGGGGTGTGCTTTGAGGCCGTGCATTCTAGCCTAAACCGCCCGCGACGGCACCCGAAACGGCACGCCCGAGCGCGGCCAGACGTCGGCCCGTGCGCGGCCCCCTGTGACAAAGGCTTATCAGGACCATTCAGAAGGGTTATTTCACCCCATCCAACAAGCCGTGAAGGCCCATTCCCGCGGGCTCTGGCCGGGGGCCGAGACCTCTAGCAGACAAGCCCTTCGCTGTCGAGATATGGCGGTTGTTGTCCTTTGCGTATACTGCGCAGATGTTTTCCCCAATGGCTTTACGTCCGCGCTGTGCCAGATGGCTCATCGCAACCGGACTCTTCCTGATGCTCAGTGCCTGCGTTGAGAAACCCAGCACACTGGAGCGAGTAAAGGAGGATGGCGTGCTGCGGGTGGTCACCCGTAACAGCCCGGCCACCTACTTTCAGGATCGCAACGGTGAAACCGGCTTCGAATACGAGCTGGTGAAACGCTTCGCCGACGATCTGGGGGTGACGCTGAAGATCGAAACCGCGGACAACCTCGACGACCTCTTCGATCAGTTGGGTAAACCTAACGGCCCGGTGCTGGCTGCTGCCGGCCTGGTCAGCAGCGAGAAACGCAAACAGCAAGTCAGGTTTTCCCACACCTATCTGGAAGTCACCCCGCAGATCATCTACCGCAACGGCCAGTCCCGCCCCACCGATGCGGGCGACCTGGTCGGCAAGAAGATCATGGTGCTCAAGGGCAGCACCCACGCCGAGCAACTGGCCGAACTCAAGCTGAAATACCCCGGCATTCAATATGAAGAGTCCGACGAGGTCGAAGTGGTCGACCTGCTGCGCATGGTCGACGAAGGGCAAATCGACCTGACCCTGGTGGATTCCAACGAAGTGGCGATGAACCAGGTGTATTTCGCCAATATCCGCGTCGCCTTCGACCTTGGCGATGCCCGCAACCAGAGCTGGGCCGTGGCCGCCGGCGAAGACAACAGCCTGCTCAACGAAATCAACGATTTCCTCGACAAGGTGCAGAAGAACGGCACCCTGCAGCGCCTGAAAGACCGTTATTACGGGCACGTGGACGTCCTCGGTTATGTCGGCGCCTACACCTTTGCCCAACACCTGCAGCAGCGCCTGCCCAAGTACGAGAAGCACTTCAAGGCCTCGGCCAAGGAAGAAAAGGTCGACTGGCGCCTGCTGGCGGCCATCGGCTACCAGGAATCCCTGTGGCAACCGAGCGTCACCTCCAAGACCGGCGTGCGCGGCCTGATGATGCTGACCCAGAACACTGCCCAGGCGATGGGCGTGTCCAACCGCCTGGATGCCAAGCAAAGCATCAAGGGCGGCGCCAAGTACCTGGCGTACATGAAGGATCAACTGGACGACAAGATCGAAGAGCCGGACCGCACCTGGTTCGCCCTCGCCGCCTACAACGTCGGCAGCGGCCACCTGGACGACGCCCGCAAGCTGGCGCAAAAGGAAGGGCTGAACCCGAACAAGTGGCTGGACGTGAAGAAGATGCTGCCGCGCCTCTCGCAGAAGCAGTGGTACAGCAAGACCCGCTATGGCTACGCCCGGGGTGGCGAGCCAGTGCACTTTGTCGCCAACATCCGTCGTTACTACGACATCCTGACCTGGGTCACGCAGCCGCAGCTGGAAGGCGACCAGGTGGCCGAGGGTAATCTGCATGTGCCGGGCGTGGACAAGACCAAGCCGACCCAGGAAACCCCGCCGCTTTAAACCCTCTGCTGTAGCCGCTGCCGAAGGCTGCGACAGGTCCGCAGGACCTGAACAACCGTAAAATCGCCACGACCGTTCCGGTCGATCGCAGCCTGGGCAGCGGCTACAGAGCTTTCGTCAGGCCTTGGCCGCCGCCAGGATCAGCGCCTTCATCTCCGCCACCGCCCCTTTGAAGCCGACGAACAACGCATGGGCCACCAGCGCATGGCCGATGTTCAGCTCGTTGATGCCCTTGATCGCCGCGACCGCCTCAACGTTGTGGTAGTGCAGGCCGTGGCCGGCATTGACGATCAGGCCTTGGCCCAGGCCGAAAGCCACGCCATCGGCCACGCGCCGCAGCTCCTCGGCCACCTCGCTCGGCGTTTCGGCATCGGCATAACGCCCGGTGTGCAGCTCGATGGCTGGCGCGCCCACGCGCCGGGAAGCCGCGATCTGCCGCTCATCGGCGTCGATGAACAGCGACACTTCGGCGCCGATCTTCGACAGCCGCTCTACCGCCGCCTTGATCCGCGCCTCCTGCCCGGCGACATCCAGGCCGCCCTCGGTGGTCAGTTCCTGGCGGGTTTCCGGAACCAGGCAGATGTGCGCCGGACGGATGCGCTCGGCGAACGCCATCATTTCCTCGGTGACGCCCATCTCGAAGTTCATGCGGGTTTGCAACACGTCCTTGAGCAGCAGCACGTCGCGCTCCTGGATATGCCGGCGGTCCTCGCGCAGGTGCACGGTAATGCCGTCGGCCCCCGCCTCTTCCGCGTCCAGCGCCGCCTTGACCGGGTCAGGGTAACGGGTGCCCCGGGCCTGACGCAGGGTGGCTACGTGGTCGATGTTCACGCCAAGAAGAATGCGATTGCTGGTGGTCACGGAAGCGCTCCTGAGGAGTTAGAGATTCGGTGCACAGCATATAGTGTCCGCTCGCGAAAATAACTGCCGGCTTTCGAGCGTGCGCCCCTCAGGTCGTGGCGGCCAGGCAGGATTCGAGCCTATTGGCGTAACGGGACGGCTAGGGCTTGCGAAACAACTCGCGACTGACCAATGGCCGACCGCCCAGGTGCACCGCCAGCGCCTGGCGCATCAGGCGCTTGGCTGCCGCCAGCGCGCCGGGGGCGCTCCAGTCGGCTTGCGCCATGGCCAGCAGCTCGATGCCGTTGAACAGGCCCGGCTGCAACAGCTGAACCTGCTCCAGGCCGGCATCCACCTGCAGGCGATACATGCCCTGCGCCTCGATCGGCGCGCCGTGGATATCCGTGTCCAGGGCAAAACCGTAGCCCAGGTCGTCCAGCAGGCGCCACTCGAAGGCACGCAGCAAGGGCTCAAGGGCCCTGCCCTCGGCCAACGCCAGCAAGGTCGCTGCATAGTGCTCGAAGATCGCCGGATGCGGATCTTCGGCGGGCAGCAGGCGGATCAGCAATTCGTTGAGGTAGAGGCCGCTGAACAGCGCCTCGCCATTAAGCCAGGTGGAGGTTCCCGCGCTTTCCATGCGCCCGACGTTTTTCAGCTCGCCGCGCCCACGAAACTCCACTTCCAGCGGCACGAACGGCCGCGCCAGGGTCCCGGCCTTGCCCCGCGCGCCACGCAACACCGCGCGCAGCCGCCCTTGGGGCGTGAGGAAGTCCACCAACGCACTGCTCTCGCGATAGGCGCGACTGTGCAGGACGTAAGCGGGCTGGCCGATGGGAGGGTTACTGGACATAGGTGTCGGGGGATCTCAAGGCTTGAGAAAGTGACAGGTCCGGAATTATCGCGAGCAGCACACCCGCTCCCTTGTAGGAGCGAGCTTGCTCGCGATTGAGCGCAAAGCGCTCGCAGGAGTTACAGGTCGCCGTAGCCCAGCGAACGCAGGGCGCGCTCGTCGTCGGACCAACCGCCTTTGACCTTGACCCACAGGTTGAGCATGACCTTGGAGTCGAACAGCAGCTCCATGTCCTTGCGCGCTTCCATGCCGATGCGCTTGATGCGCTCACCCTTGTCGCCAATGATGATTTTCTTCTGCCCGTCGCGTTCGACGAGGATCAAGGCATGAATGTGCAGGGTCTTGCCCTGCTGCTTGAACTCTTCGATTTCCACGGTGATCTGGTACGGCAGCTCGGCACCCAGTTGGCGCATGATCTTCTCGCGCACCAGTTCGGCGGCGAGGAAACGGCTGCTGCGGTCGGTGATCTGGTCTTCCGGGAAGAAGTGATCGTTTTCCGGCAGGTGCTTGGCGATCAGGCCTTCCAGGGCTTCCAGGTTGTGGCCCTGCTGGGCCGACACCGGAACGATCTCGGCATTCGGCAACTGCTCCTGCAACCAGGTCAGGTGCGGCATCAGCTCGGCCTTGTCCTCGATGCGATCGGTCTTGTTGATCGCCAGGATCACCGGGCCCTGCACGTACTGCACGCGCTCCAGCACCAGCTGGTCTTCGTCGGTCCACTTGGTGCGGTCGACGACGAAGATCACCACGTCGACGTCTTTCAAGGCCGCCGAGGCAGTCTTGTTCATGTAGCGGTTCAGCGCCTTCTCGTTGCTCTTGTGCATGCCCGGGGTGTCGACATAGATCGCCTGGATGGCGCCTTCGGTCTTGATGCCGAGCATGTTGTGCCGCGTGGTCTGCGGCTTGCGCGAGGTGATGGCCAGCTTCTGCCCCAGGATATGGTTCAGCAGCGTGGACTTGCCCACGTTCGGACGGCCGACGATGGCGACATAGCCACAGCGTGTTGCGGTTGTATCAGTCATGGCCATTCTCCACGCCCAGGGCAATCAGTGCTGCGGCGGCCGCTACCTGTTCGGCAATACGACGGCTCACACCCTGACCTCGGCTTTTTTCGTTCAGTAGGGTGATTTCGCATTCGACGAAGAACGTCCGGCAATGGGGCTCACCCTGGATATCCACCACTTCGTAGCGGGGCAATTCACAGGCACGCGACTGCAGGAACTCCTGCAGGCGGGTCTTGGGGTCCTTGTTGGTGTCGACCAGCGTCAGGCTGTCGAACTCGGACGTCAGCCAGGACAGCACACGCTCACGCGCGACTTCCATGCCAGCATCCAGGTAGATCGCACCGATCAGCGCTTCCAGGGCATCGGCGAGGATCGACTCACGGCGGAAGCCGCCGCTTTTCAACTCACCGGAACCCAGGCGCAGGTATTCGCCCAGATCGAAACCGCGGGCCAGTACGGCCAGGGTTTCTCCCTTCACCAGGCGCGCGCGCAGACGCGACAGCTGGCCTTCGCGGGCCTGGGGGAAACGCTCGAACAGCGCTTCGCCGGCGACGAAGTTGAGGATGGCGTCACCGAGGAACTCCAGGCGTTCGTTGTTGCGCCCGGCAAAACTGCGGTGAGTGAGGGCCAGGACCATCAGTTCCTGGTCCTTGAAGGTGTAACCGAGCTGACGCTCGAGACGGCTCAAAGAAACGCTCACGGTTTACCCACGCTGAGTTCGTGGTTGAATTTCACCACCTTGGAGACGAGGCACGAGATGCCTGTGGCAATTAACGCTGTGTTCAAATCCACATCCTGAATATCGTTGACTGCTGCTTCTGGTGACGCCTGGGAGGCTGCCGAACCTGGCGGGCCGGTGTTCTACAAGATCCAGAAAAGCATTCGGCGCTGTGTTCAACAGCGCCGTGTTTGATTACTTGATCAGGCCAACCCGCGAGAAATTCGGCAGGTGGCTGAGTTTCGGTTCGGGCCAGCTCATCCAGACTGCGAAGGCCTTGCCGACGATATTCTTGTCGGGAACCATGCCCAGCAGGTCCTTGGGAATGCTCGGGTCATCCCAGTAGCGGCTGTCGTTCGAGTTGTCGCGGTTGTCGCCCATCATGAAGTAGTGCCCGGCAGGCACGGTCCACTGACGGTCCGGGGTCGCCCGGTAGCGGCTCATTTCCTTGCGGATCAGGTGCTCGGCGGCGCCGAGTTTTTCCTTGTAGAGCTCCGCGCTGCCCAGGGTGCCCGGCTCGGAGCCGACCAGCTGTTCGGCGACCGACTGGCCGTTGACCAGCAGGCGCTTGTCGCTGGTGTAGCGCACTTCGTCGCCCGGCAGGCCAACCACACGCTTGATGTAGTTGACGTTCGGATCGCTCGGGTAGCGGAACACCATCACATCGCCGCGCTGCGGATCACCGACCTCGATGATTTTCTTGTCGATCACCGGCAGGCGGATCCCGTAAGAAAACTTGTTCACCAGGATGAAGTCGCCCACATCCAGGGTCGGTTTCATCGATCCCGAAGGAATCTGAAACGGTTCCACCAGGAACGAACGCAGCACCAGCACGATGAACAGCACCGGAAAGAACGATTTGCCGTACTCGACCAGCATCGGCTCCTTGTTCAGTTTCTCGATGACCAGTCCATCCGGCTGGCTGACGCTGCCCTGATAGTTGGTAATGGCGGCACGCCGACGCGGCGCCAGAAAGACCAGATCGAGCAACGCCAAGAGGCCGCAGACGGCGACGGCGATGACCAGCAACAGCGGGAAATTTAGCGACATAGGACCTAACTATCCAACCTGAGCACGGCAAGGAAGGCTTCTTGTGGAATCTCCACGTTACCCACTTGCTTCATGCGTTTCTTACCGGCCTTCTGCTTTTCCAACAGCTTGCGCTTACGGCTAACGTCACCACCGTAGCATTTGGCCAGTACGTTCTTTCTGAGCGCCTTGACGGTTGTCCGCGCCACAATCTGCCCGCCAATGGCGGCCTGGATTGCCACGTCGAACATCTGCCGAGGAATCAGTTCCTTCATCTTCTCGGTCAACGCACGCCCTTTGTAGTGCGCGTTGTCACGGTGCACGATCAATGCCAGGGCGTCGACTTTCTCACCGTTGATCAGCACATCCAGCTTGACCAGATTAGCCGATTGGTAGCGATCGAAATGATAATCCAGCGAAGCATAGCCACGACTGGTGGATTTGAGGCGGTCGAAGAAGTCCAGGACCACTTCGTTCATCGGCAGGTCGTAGGTCACCTGGACCTGGCTGCCGAGGAACAGCATGTCGTGCTGTATGCCGCGTTTCTCGATGCACAGGGTAATGACGTTACCCAGGTGCTCCTGCGGCACAAGGATATTGGCCCGCACGATCGGCTCGCGCATGTCCTCGATGGACGACAGATCCGGCAACTTCGACGGGTTATCGACGTAGATCGTCTCACCATTCTTCAGTTGCAACTCGAAAATCACCGTCGGCGCCGTGGTGATCAGGTCCAGGTCGTATTCGCGCTCCAGGCGCTCCTGGATGATTTCCATGTGCAGCATGCCGAGGAACCCGCAACGGAAGCCGAAGCCCAGTGCGTCGGAGCTTTCCGGGGTGTATTGCAGCGACGAGTCGTTCAGCGTGAGCTTTTGCAGGGCTTCGCGGAAGTCTTCGAAGTCGTCGGAGCTGACCGGGAACAGGCCGGCGTAGACCTGCGGCTGAATGCGCTTGAAGCCGGGCAGTACTTCGACGTCTGGGGTCGAGCTCAGGGTCAGGGTGTCACCAACCGGTGCACCATGAATGTCCTTGATGCCGGCGATGATGAAGCCCACTTCACCGGCCTTCAGATCGGTGGTGGCGGTGTGTTTCGGGTTGAATACACCGACGCTGTCCACCAGGTGGATCTTGCCGGTGGATTTCACCAGGATCTTGTCGCCCTTCTTCACGCGGCCATGGCGCACGCGAACCAGGGACACGACGCCCAGATAGTTGTCGAACCAGGAGTCGATGATCAACGCTTGCAGCGGATCCTCGATGTTGCCGGTCGGCGCGGGAATGGTGGTTACCAGGCGCTCCAGCACCTCGTCGACACCCAGGCCGGTCTTGGCACTGCAGGTCACGGCGTCGGTGGCATCGATACCGATGATCTTCTCGATCTCTTCCTTGACCCGGTCCGGATCGGCCTGCGGCAGGTCGATCTTGTTCAGCACCGGCATGACCTCCAGGCCCTGCTCGATGGCGGTGTAGCAGTTGGCGACCGACTGCGCTTCCACGCCCTGGCCAGCGTCGACCACCAGCAAGGCGCCTTCACAGGCGGCCAGCGAGCGGCTGACTTCATAGGTGAAGTCCACGTGGCCCGGGGTGTCGATGAAGTTCAGCTGGTAGGTGATGCCGTCGCGGGCTTTGTAATAGAGGGTAACGCTGTGGGCCTTGATGGTGATCCCGCGTTCACGCTCAAGGTCCATGGAGTCCAGAACCTGGGCTTCCATTTCGCGCTCGGCCAGGCCGCCGCACATCTGGATGAAGCGATCGGCCAGAGTCGACTTGCCATGGTCAATGTGGGCGATGATGGAGAAATTGCGGATATGACTCAAATCACTCACGGATCAACACTCAAAAAGGCTGCAGGCATAGCCCGCCGAAAAATAGCCGGGAATTGTACCTGATAGACGACGCAAGCGTCACGTTCGCCTGTCAGTGGTGCATAAACGCAAAACGCCCCGGTCTTTCGACAGGGGCGTTGCTCTTGCGCGTGGCGTCATTGGCGCCGGTCAGCCGGCCCGGCGCATCAGCCAGAACCCGGCCAGGGCACAGAAACCGGCGGGAACCAGCACCGCGAACAGCGGCGAGAAGCCAAATACCAGGCTCGACGGGCCCAGCAGGTCCTGGGCGATGCGGAAGGTGAACCCCACCAGCACGCCGGTGAATACCCGCTGGCCGAGCGTCACGGAACGCAACGGGCCGAAAATGAACGAGATCGCCATCAATACCAGGGCCGCGGTGACCAGCGGTTGCAGCACCTTGACCCAGAACGCCAGCCAGTAGCGACCGTTGTTCAGGCCCTGATCGGCCAGGTAGTGGATATAGCCCCACAGACCGCTGATCGACAGGGATTCCGGCGCCATCACCACAGTGCTCAGCAGTTGCGGGCTCAAGGCCACGTCCCAGCGTTCCTGAGGGGTATTGATGACTTCGGTATGGCCTTCACGGAAATAAGTGGTGGTGACGTCGCTCAGCTGCCAGTAGTTCTCTTCGAAGCGGGCCTGGCGGGCGAAGCTCGAGGACAACATGTGCCGTTGATCGTCGAAGTGGTAACGGGTCACGCCATACAGCAGGCCATTGGGTTGCACGGCGTTGATGTGGATGAACTCCTCGCCCTGACGGTGCCACAGGCCGCGCTTGGAACTTTGCGCGTCGCCCGAACCCTGGGCCAGCGCGCGACTGGCCTGTGCCTGGCTTTCCGTGGCGGGAGCGACGTACTCGCCGATCAGCACACCGGCCAGCATCAGGAACAGCATCGGCTTCATCACCGCCCAGACGATCCGCCCGATGGACACGCCAGCGGCGCGCATAATGGTCAGCTCGCTGTTGCTGGCCAGGCTGCCCAGGCCGATCAGGCAGCCGATCAGGGCCGCCATCGGCAGCATTTCGTAGAGCCGGCGCGGCGCCGTCATGACCACGAAACTCAGCACATCCATCACGGTGTAGTTGTCGCTGACACTGCCCATTTCGTCGATGAAGGCGAACAGCGACGCCAGGCCAAGAATGATCCCCAGTACCGCCAGAATGGCCAGCAGGACACTGTTGCCGATGTAGCGATCGAGCTTAACCACGAGCCACCTCCTTCATGCTGCGGCGGCTCGCCAGTTTCAGACGCAAGGGTTCCCAGTACAGCAATCCGAGGCCAATCAATAGAAACAGTCCGTGTACCCACCACAGGCCCAGCGCCTGCGGCAGCTTGCCCTTTTCCAGCGAGCCACGGGCCGCGATCAGGATGGTCAGGTAAGCCATATAAAGAAGAATCGCCGGCAGCAGTTTGAGGAAGCGGCCCTGGCGCGGGTTGACCCGGGACAGCGGCACCGCCATCAGGGTCACGACAAACACCAGCAGCGGCAGGGAAATACGCCATTGCAGCTCGGCATGGGCGCGCAGTTCCGGGTTGCCGATCAGGTCGCGGGTCGGCATGGCGTCGCGGTCGGTGACTTCGTCGCTGACGTCCGGCTTGGCCAGCAATACGCCGTAGGTGTCGTACTTGATGACCCGGTAATCGGCCTGGCCGGGGTTACCGTCGTAGCGGTAGCCGTTTTCCAGGATCAGGTAGCGGTTGCCGTCCGGACGAATGTCCTGGTGCCCCTTCTCTGCCACCAGCACCGAGATGCCCTGGTCCTTCTTGTCCTGGCTCAGGCGTTTTTCCGAGATGAACACACCGCCCAGGTTGGCGCGGTCATCGGACAAGTGTTCGGTATAGGTCACCCGGGTACCGTCGTTGAGCGCCTGGAAGCGCCCCGGCACCAGGGTGTCGAATTCGGTCATGGCGTCCTGCTTGTTCAGCAGCAGCTGGAACTGATTGGCCCCCTGCGGCGCCAGGCTCAGGCTCAGCCACGCCACCAGCAGGGCCACCAGCGCGGCCGGGATCATGGTCATGCCCAGCAGGCGCTGCTGGCTCATGCCGGTGGCCGACAGCACGGTCATTTCGCTTTCGAGGTACAGCCGGCCGTAGGCTAGGAGAATGCCGAGGAACAACCCCAGCGGCAGGATCAGTTGCAGGAAGCCTGGCAGGCGAAAGCCCATGATCAGGAACAGCGAGCCCGGGTCCAGTGCGCCCGAGGCCGCTTGCGCGAGGTATTTGACGAAACGTCCGCTCATGATGATGACCAGCAGAACGGCACTCACGGCGCTCAAGGTCAGCAACACTTCGCGGGATAGATAACGGAAGACGATCAAACCAGACACTCCAGGGTTGTCAGGCTAAGGCGGCCAAACAAGCAAACACGGCCCGTGAAGCCGAGCCGCCGAAAAAAGATGGCGCATTATCCTGTGATTGCATGCGCCTGTCACTGCGCATACTCACGCAGGCCTCTAAAGCGGCGAAGTTCGCTCATGGGAGGGTTGTCAGCCTCGACCGCCCGGGTTCAAACTGGCGGCCCTGTCGTTGGCCGCTGCCGACGCCTCTCCTTATAAAAGCTACAGACATGACAAGCCTGGCGCACGGCATTGGCCCTGCGCTCTTTGACCATTAATTCAGGGACCCGGACATGGAACTGGTTGTAAAAAGCGTTAGCCCGGAAACGTTGAAGACCGCCACCCTGGTGGTCGCCGTCGGCGAAGGCCGCAAGCTCGGCAGCGTTGCCAAACAACTCGACGAGCTCAGCGGAGGCGCCATCGGCGCGGTACTCAAGCGCGGCGACCTGGACGGCAAGGTCGGCCAGAGCCTGCTGTTGCACGCCCTGCCGAACTTGAAGGCCGAACGTGTCCTGCTGGTCGGTACCGGCAAGGACGCCGAACTGGGCGACCGCCCGTTCCGCAAGATCGTCAGTGGCATCCTCGCTACCCTCAAGGGCCTGGGCGGCAGCGATGCCGTGCTGGCGCTGGACGAAGTGGTGGTCAAGGGCCGCGACAGCTACGGCAAGACCCGCCTGCTGGCTGAAACCCTGGTGGACGGCGAATACAGCTTCGACCAGTTCAAGAGCCAGAAAGCCGAACCGCGCGCCCTGAAGAAAATCACCCTGCTGACCATCAAGGCCGCGCTGGCCGAAGTCGAGCGCGCCGTGGCCCACGCCAAGGCGATCGCCAACGGCATGGCCTTCACCCGCAACCTGGGCAACCTGCCGCCGAACATCTGCCACCCGACCTTCCTCGGCGAGCAGGCCAAGGCCCTGGGCAAGGAATTCAAGGCCCTGAAAGTCGAAGTCCTCGACGAGAAGAAGATCAAGGAACTGGGCATGGGCTCGTTCTATGCGGTGGGCCAGGGCAGCGCCCAGCCACCACGCCTGATCGTCATGCAATACAACGGCGGCAAGAAATCCGAGAAGCCGTACACTCTGGTCGGCAAGGGCATCACCTTCGACACCGGCGGCATCAGCCTCAAGCCTGGCGCCGGCATGGATGAAATGAAGTACGACATGGGTGGCGCCGCCAGCGTATTCGGTACCCTGCGCGCCGTGCTGGAACTCAAGTTGCCGATCAACCTGGTGTGCATCCTGGCCTGCGCCGAGAACATGCCGAGTGGCACCGCTTCGCGTCCGGGCGATATCGTCACCACCATGAGCGGCCAGACCGTGGAAATCCTCAACACCGACGCCGAAGGCCGCCTGGTGCTGTGCGATGCCCTGACCTACGCCGAGCGCTTCAAGCCACAGGCGGTGATCGATATCGCCACCCTGACCGGTGCCTGCGTGGTCGCCCTCGGCTCCCATACCTCGGGCCTCCTGGGCAACAACGACGAGTTGATCGGCCAGTTGCTGAGCGCCGGCGTTCAGGCTGACGACCGTGCCTGGCAACTGCCGCTGTTCGACGAGTACCAGGAACAGCTGGACAGCCCGTTCGCCGACATCGCCAACATCGGCGGCCCGAAAGCCGGCACCATCACCGCTGCCTGCTTCCTGTCGCGCTTCACCAAGCAGTACAACTGGGCGCACCTGGATATCGCCGGGACCGCCTGGACCAGCGGCGGCAAGGACAAGGGCGCCACTGGCCGTCCGGTGCCCCTGCTGACCCAGTACCTGCTGGACCGCGCCAAAGCCTGAAACCTATGACCTCGGGGTGCGCCGCCCACACGCGGCGCACTCCCGGGTTCAGGAACCGCAATGACCAAAGTCGACTTCTATATCCTTCCCAGCGCGGATCCTTCGGCACGCCTGGACTTCGCCTGCAAGCTCACCGACAAGGCCTGGCGCATGGGGCACCGCATCTACCTGCATTGCAGCGACGCGGCCCAGCGCGATGAGCTCGACGCCCGGTTGTGGCGCTTCAAGGGCGAAACCTTCGTGCCCCACGGCCCCGCCGAAAGCGAGCCGGATGGCCTGATCGTTCTCGGCCTGGGCGACGACCCCGGCGAGCACCATGACCTGCTGGTCAACCTGGACCTGAAAGTCCCGGCATTTGCCCAGCGGTTTGCCCGCATCGCCGAAGTGGTGGTGGAAGACCCGACTATCCGCCAGGCCGCTCGCGAGAGTTTCCGTTTCTACCGCGAACAGGGCTATCCTCTGCAAGATCACCGTTTACAGCGACTCTGAGCCATCGATGGACACTCCCAAACCGCTGCAAAAGTCCGCGCACCTGCTGGATGACCTCGAGTCCATCCGCCAACTGCTCGGCGATGACGACCTGCAACCTCCGCTGCTGACCGAGACCGTAGACGGCGAAGTGCAGATTCCACTGCTGTTCGATATGGTCGGCGGCAAGCCTGCCGTCGAACCCCTCGACGAGGCGCCGACAGAACCACAACCAGCCCCCGCTCCGGTGGTCGAACCGCCACCTGCTCCTGTAGCGGCCGCTCCAGCCCCTGCACCAGCACCGACACCAAAACCCGCTCCAGCGCCCAAGAGCCAGGATGCCCTGCTGCACCTGGACAGCGAACTGCGCGCCGCCGCGCAACTGATCATGCAAGACGTGATCGACGACTTCGCCCCGCACATCGAAACCGAAATCAAGCGCCGCCTCGACGCGCGAATGGATCGCCTGCTGAGCCAATACGACGCCTGACCCCTGACTTATTCAGCGGACAAACCTCGCAGCTACAGGTCACCAGCCATTTGTAGGAGCGAGGCTTGCCCGCGATAACGCCCTGGCGCCAGGCAGAAATCCCCGCTCATAGGGCAATTTTCGCCCTCCCGCCGTCAGCCTGCTCTACGCGCATCGGCTCATCCCCGCTATACTTCCCGGCTTTTCCTGAATAAATGCCAATAGGGTCCCGCCGCGCATGGATAAGACCTACCAGCCGCACGCCATTGAAACTTCCTGGTACCAGACCTGGGAGTCAGAGAATTACTTCGCCCCGCAAGGCGCGGGCGACTCGTACACCATCATGATTCCGCCACCGAACGTCACTGGCAGCCTGCACATGGGCCATGGCTTCAACAACGCGATCATGGATGCCTTGATCCGCTTCCGCCGCATGCAGGGCCGCAACACCCTGTGGCAGCCGGGTACCGACCACGCCGGTATCGCCACCCAGATGCTGGTGGAGCGTCAGATCGAAGCCCAGGGCCAGAATCGTCACGATCTGGGCCGGGAAAAATTCCTCGAGAAAGTCTGGGAGTGGAAGGATCAGTCCGGCGGCAACATCAGCCGCCAGATCCGCCGCCTGGGCTCGTCCGTGGACTGGAGCCGCGAGCGCTTCACCATGGACGACGGTCTTTCCGAAGCCGTTAAAGAAGCCTTCGTGCGCCTGCACGAAGACGGCCTGATCTACCGCGGCAAGCGTCTGGTCAACTGGGACACCAAGCTGCACACCGCGATCTCCGACCTCGAAGTGGAGAACCACGACGAGAAAGGTTCGCTGTGGAACCTGCGCTACCCGCTGGCCGACGGCGCCAAGACCGCCGAAGGCCTGGACTACCTGATCGTCGCCACCACCCGTCCGGAAACCATGCTCGGCGACTCCGCCGTGGCCGTTAACCCGAACGACGAACGCTACAAGGCGCTGATCGGCAAGTTCGTCGAACTGCCGCTGGTGGGCCGTCGCATCCCGATCATCGGCGACGACTACTGCGACCCTGAATTCGGCACCGGCTGCGTGAAGATCACCCCGGCCCACGACTTCAACGACTACGAAGTCGGCAAGCGCCACAACCTGCCGCTGCTGAACATCTTCGACAAGAACGCCGAAGTGCTGCCGGCTGCCCAGGTGTTCAACCTGGACGGCACGCTGAACGAAAGCATCGATGGCAAGATCCCGGCCGAATTCGCCGGTCTCAACCGTTTCCAGGCGCGCAAGGAAATCGTCGCCGCGTTCGACGCCGCCGGCCTGCTGGTCAGCGTCGACGACCACGCCCTGAAAGTGCCGAAAGGCGACCGCTCCGGCACCATCATCGAGCCGTGGCTGACCGACCAGTGGTACGTCTCCACCAAGCCGCTGGCCGAGCCGGCCATTGCCGCCGTGGAAGACGGCCGCATCGCCTTCGTGCCGAAACAGTACGAAAACATGTACTTCTCCTGGATGCGCGATATCCAGGACTGGTGCATCAGCCGCCAGCTGTGGTGGGGCCACCGCATCCCGGCCTGGTACGACGAATCGGGCAAGGTCTATGTCGGCCGCGACGAAGCCGAAGTGCGCGCCAAGCACAACCTCGGGCCTGAGGTTGCACTGCAACAGGACAACGACGTCCTCGACACCTGGTTCAGTTCGGGCCTGTGGACCTTCTCCACCCTGGGCTGGCCGGAGCAGACCGAGTTCCTCAAGACCTTCCACCCGACCGACGTGCTGGTGACCGGTTTCGACATCATTTTCTTCTGGGTCGCCCGGATGATCATGCTCACCATGCACCTGGTGAAGAACGAAGACGGCACACCGCAGGTTCCGTTCAAGACCGTGTACGTACACGGCCTGGTTCGCGACGGCCAGGGCCAGAAGATGTCCAAGTCCAAGGGCAACGTCCTTGACCCGCTGGACATCATCGACGGTATCGAGCTCGAAGCCCTGGTGCAGAAACGCACCACCGGCATGATGCAGCCGCAACTGGCGAAGAAGATCGAGAAGCAGACCCGCCAGGAGTTCGCCGACGGCATCGCCAGCTATGGCACTGACGCCCTGCGCTTCACCTTCTGCTCGCTGGCGTCCACCGGCCGCGACATCAAGTTCGACATGGGCCGCGTCGAAGGCTATCGCAACTTCTGCAACAAGATCTGGAACGCCGCGCGCTACGTGCTGGACAAGGGCGAGGACTGCGGTCAGAACGGCGAAGCCTACGAGCTGTCGCTGGCCGACCGCTGGATCATCTCCCAGCTGCAGCGCACCGAAGCCGAAGTGACCCGCCAGCTGGACCAGTTCCGCTTCGACCTGGCGGCCCAGGCGCTGTACGAGTTCATCTGGAACCAATACTGCGACTGGTACCTGGAGTTGTCCAAGCCGGTGCTGTGGGACGAAAACGCGCCGGTCGAGCGCCAGCGCGGCACCCGTCGCACCCTGGTGCGTGTACTGGAAGTGGCGCTGCGCCTGGCCCATCCGTTCATGCCGTTCATCACCGAAGAAATCTGGCAGCGCCTGGCGCCGCTGGCCGGCATCCAGGGCAAGACCATCATGCTGCAACCCTGGCCGGTGGCCGTTGAAGCGCGCATCGACCAGGCCGCCGAAGACGACATCGAATGGCTCAAGGGCCTGATGCTCGGCACCCGTAACATCCGTGCCGAAATGAACATCGGCCCAGGCAAGCCACTGGCGTTGTTCCTGAAGAACGCCAGCGCCGAAGACCAGCGCCGCCTGAGCGAAAACGAGACCCTGCTGAGGAAGCTGGCCAAACTCGAATCGATCACCGTGCTGCAAGCCGGCGACGAAGCACCGCTGTCCGCCACCGCCCTGGTCGGCGAGATGGAAGTGCTGGTGCCGATGGCCGGCCTGATCGACAAGGGTGCCGAACTGGCGCGCCTGGACAAGGAAATCCAGCGCCTGCAAGGCGAAGTGCAGCGGGTCGGCGGCAAGCTGTCCAACGCCGCCTTCGTCGACAAGGCCCCGGCCGAAGTGATCGACAAGGAACGCGCCAAACTGGCCGAAGCCGAACAGGCTCTGGGCAAGCTGGCCGAGCAGCACGCACGGATCTCCAGCCTGTAACGGCGATTCGAGCGGTCATAAAAAGGGAGCCCTGCAAAGGGCTCCCTTTTTTATACCCGACCGAAAGGCTCATGCCTCTGTAGGAGCGAGGCTTACCCGCGAAGCGTTATTCCTGGCACACCACGTTATCCTGGCGGCGCCTACAGAGGCCACGCTGCCAGGGCAGATATGGGACAATGCGCGCCACTTTGAGCCATACCCGAACCGATTTCGCCCATGACCGCCCCCCGCCCTCCCAAAGCTCCGCGCAAAAAGTCTCAACCCGCTGCTCCGGCCAAGGCCGTCGCGCCACGGGAAAAGGCCAGCCTGCACCCGCGCAATCGCCATCAAGGCCGCTATGACTTTGCGCAGTTGATCAAGAGCACCCCGGAGCTGGGGGCTTTCGTGATCATCAATCCCTACGGCAAGGAGAGCATCGACTTCGCCAACCCGGCGGCGGTGCGGGTGTTCAACCGGGCATTGCTCAAGGCGTTCTACGGCATCGCCCATTGGGACATTCCGGCCGACTTCCTCTGCCCTCCGGTACCCGGTCGCGCCGATTACGTGCACTTCCTCGCCGACCTGCTGGCCGCGCATAACGAAGGCGTAATTCCCCGCGGCGCGGCGGTGCGGGTGCTGGACATCGGGGTCGGCGCCAACTGCATCTACCCGCTGATCGGCCACACCGATTACCGCTGGCAGTTCCTCGGTTCCGACATCGACACCACCGCCCTCGCCGCCGCCAAGGCAATCGTCCAGGCCAACGGCCTGAACAAGGCCATCGGCCTGCGCCAGCAAGCCAACCGCAAGCAGATCCTGCTGGGGCTGCTGGAAAGCGACGAACGCTTCGACCTGACCCTGTGCAATCCGCCGTTCCATGCCTCCCTGGAGGAAGCCACGCGCGGCAGCCAGCGCAAATGGCGAGCCCTGGGCAAGGCCGATCCCAAGCGCAAGCTGCCGGTGCTGAACTTTGGCGGCCAGGCGGCGGAGTTGTGGTGCGAGGGTGGCGAAGCGCGCTTCGTGACCCAGTTGATCGGCGAAAGCGCCCAGGTGGCGCAACAGGTGTTGTGGTTCAGCACCCTGGTGTCGAAAGCCTCGAACCTGCCGGCGATTCAGGCCGCGCTGAAAAAGGCCGGGGCGCTGGAGAGCCAGGTGGTGGAGATGTCACAGGGGCAGAAACAGAGCCGCTTCGTCGCCTGGACCTTCAAGGACAAGGCACAGCAACAGGCCTGGCGCCAGGAGCGTTGGGTTCGGAAGGGATAGTACGAGGGGGAAAACGGCGATTTACCTTGCGTAAATCGTTGCGGCCTTAAAGCCTGAAAACCGTGCCCGGAAGTGTTCCGAGGCACGGTCTTACTGCAGTCTTACTTGTTGATCGAGTCGGTCAGGCCTTTAGCCACAACCAGCTTGATAACTTTCTTGGCAGCGATTTCGATGGCAGCGCCAGTCGATGGGTTACGGCCAGTACGGGCAGGACGCTCGGTCACTTTCAGTTTGCCGATACCTGGCAGAGTGATTTCGCCGCCATTTTCCAATTGATCAGCAACGATCTGGGCCAGTTGGTCCAGAGCGTTACGCGCGGTGGTTTTCGGCGCGTCGATAGCTTCAGCGATATCAGCGATCAGTTGGTCTTTAGTAATAGCCATTGTGGTGTTCCTTCCCTATCAAATTCATTTGGATTGCAGAGTGCAGTGTCAGCCATCGAGCCAGATCTTGTGGATCTGGCACCCCGGTCACAACCACGAAAGATCGGGGTTATAGATACCGAAATCAGGGTTTGGTTCGACCTGACAAATGCTGAATGCACGCTTAACGCCGAGACATCGCGTAAGACGGGGCAAAACTAGCACAGAGACGGGGAAATATCCGCCTCTACCTAGCCATTTGGTCAGCTTTATTGCTCTAAATCCGTAAAAAAATGCATAAGCTTGACCCAAGCCGCCTTCCACACCCTTCAAACAGCGCCAAAACCAGCGGGTGCGGTACACTGGGCACTTTTTCGGGGAGCTACGCCCTCTCCCGCCAACCAGCCGAGAAGCCCATGCCGATCCGCCATTGCATCGTCCACCTGATCGACAAAAAACCCGACGGCACACCCGCAGTTCTGCACGCCCGCGATTCCGAACTGGCTGAATCCGCGGCCATCGAGAACATGCTCGCCGATCTCAACGAAAGCTATAACGCCAAACAGGGCAAAGCCTGGGGCCTGTTCCACCCGGAGTCCGGCGCGTTTCCCTTCAGCGGCTGGCTGAAGGAATACCTCGATGGCGGCCAGGACTTCACCGCCTTCAGCCGCGTCGCGGTCGAGCACCTGCAAAAGCTGATGGAAGAATCCAACCTGTCGGTCGGCGGCCACGTGCTGTTCGCCCACTACCAGCAAGGCATGACCGACTACCTGGCCATCGCCCTGCTGCACCACAGCGAAGGCGTGGCGGTGACCGACGAGCTGGACGTGACCCCGTCTCGCCACCTGGACCTGGGCCAGTTGCACCTGGCCGCGCGGATCAACGTCTCCGAGTGGCAGAACAACAAGCAGTCGAAACAGTACATCTCGTTCATCAAGGGCAAGAACGGCAAGAAAGTCTCGGAGTACTTCCGCGACTTCATCGGCTGCCAGGAAGGCGTCGACGGCCCGGGCGAGACCCGCACCCTGCTCAAGGCGTTCAGCGACTTCGTCGAAAGCGAAGACCTGCCGGAAGAATCCGCCCGGGAAAAGACCAAGGCCCTGGTGGACTACGCCAGCAGCCAGGCCAAGCTCGGCGAACCCGTGGGCCTGGAAGAGCTCTCGGAGCTGATCGACGAGGACCGCCCCAAGGCGTTCTACGATCACATCCGCAACAAGGACTACGGCCTGTCGCCGGAGATCCCGGCGGACAAGCGCACCCTCAACCAGTTCCGCCGCTTCACCGGCCGCGCCGAAGGCTTGTCCATCAGCTTCGAGGCGCACCTGCTGGGCTCGAAGATCGAGTATGACGAGGAAGCCGGGACCCTGATCATCAAGGGCCTGCCGACCCAACTGACCGATCAGCTCAAGCGCCGCAACTGATGCTGCAGGGCGTGCTGAAGAAATTCCTGCTGATCCTGCTGGTGGTCGTGGCGTACCAGAACTGGGGCAAGATCGAGCGCCTGTTCAACCCCTCGCAGGCCGCCTCGGAGCAGGTCCGGGCCAATGCCCGGGTGGTGCTCTACGCCACCGACTGGTGCGGCTACTGCAAGGCCACCCGGCGCTTTCTCGATCAGAAGGGCATTGCCTTTCGCGAGTTCGATATCGAGAAGGATGCCGAGGCGCGCAAGGCCTATGAAGCCCTGGGTGGACGAGGAATTCCGATCCTCGATGTGAACGGCACGCTGATCCGCACCTACGACCCGGACCAGATCATGGCGGCGTTGCAGCGCTAAAACCTTCATCACGGGCCAGCTCACTTCTACAGCGAGCTGGCCCGCGATAAATTCTCAGCCTTACAGCGCCTCGATGCGGAACCCGAAACGCGGGAAGTGCACATGCACCAACCCGCCGCGCGAGTCTTCGCGACGCAGGATCAACTCCTCGCGCCCGGCAAACAATAACTCCCCCTCCACCGGATCGACGCCATAGTCGGTCGCCGCAATCCGCACCTGCTGGCCAGCCTCAAACCCGTTCGGATCGATGAAAAGTTCATCCGGCAAGGCTGCCGGGGTAGCCCTGCGCGCCACTTCCAGCGCCTCTTCGGAGGTCATGGCACTCGAAGCGCCATGACCGAAACCCAGTACCCGGGCCAGCCACGCCGACACCGCCGGATAGGCGTCCACCAGCGGCGCGGTCACCGGTGTGCCCTTGAGGAACCACAGGGGATGGGCCATGGCGAAATCGGCAATCGACGGATCGCCGAACAGGAAGTCGCCCTCCTCGCGCTGCAACTGCTGCTCCAGGCGCGCCATCAGCGTCGGCCATTGATGCTTGGCCAACTCCAGCGGCACCCGGGTGGAACTGCCGCCGCTGAACAGCCCGGCGCGGTCGGCCATGAAGGCCTTGACCGCTTCCGGCGGCAAATGACCGAAACGCACGGCCGCCGACTCCGGCTGGAACACCAGGCTCACCGTATGCTGGAACACCACCGAATCGGCCCAGGCCGCGAAGGTCGCGCTGACCATTTCCCGGCCTTCAGGAAACAGTGCCGGCGAGGCCTTTTCCTGCTCCAGCCGCCGGGCGATCAGCGCCGTGTCGCAATAAATGTCGGCGCCGACCTGCAGCACCGGGGTCTTGCGGTAACCACCGGTGAGCGCGGTGAGATCGGGTTTGGGCATCACCGGTGAGATCTTCACCGAGCGCCAGGACAAGCCCTTGAAGCCGAGCAACAGCCGGGCTTTTTCCGCGAAAGGCGAGGTCGGGTAATGATGCAGAATCAACTCTGACATGCTGGGGTTCCACTGGATAAGTAGGAAGAGCCAGCTTAGCGTGCAAAGACCGGACAGCCTATATAACCTGTCTGATCACCATCCATCACCGACACTGATCGGGCACCGCGCCTCACCAGACCAGCCGCCTGAGCATGATAGGGAATCCAGCCTTTGGCCATTAAGAACATGAAACCCGTACTGGTGTACTACACCCGTTTTCTCTTTTTCTGCGTTAATAAGTTTCCGAGGCTTTTCACCCGCACATTCAGAAATCACTTCAGTCCATATTTGGGCAACCTGTTTTTTCAAGTTCCAGATACGGTCTCTTACCAAAGCGCTGGTATTCTTGATGGAAATGGCCGGTGGAGCTCAATAAATGTCATCTGCCCCATCACGCCTACCGAGTTGACATCCCTTATCGAATGGATTCAAAAAAAAGAATTCCTGCATGATAAAAACGATCCTGAGACTTCAACTCCCCATACTGAAGCGCCAGACTTCCCAATCAAATACTCCACCTATATTCCATTCAACGACACCTATCGCTTTCATGTAGACCGAATATCGGTAAGACCTGATGCGTTCAGGGACTGTACTATAACGCTCATCCAGCTGACTAACAGCGTCAATTATTTATCTTTCGATTTCTCCTTCACGCCCGAATCTAAAAAAAGACTATGTAAAGTAGACATTCTCGACCGAGTAGAGTACTTCCAATTCAGAACAATAAATCCCTTTTCAAAAAACTTTCGTATTAGTCGCTCAATAGACTATATACATGAGCATTTGATCGAAGGGATCGGTGTTCTCGTAGATGACGCCCATCAAATCGTCGAGAAACTACTCACTCCCCTGGGCATCAAGACAGGCGCACGAACCAAGATCACCACGGGCCAACTCAAGAGTGGAATAGATGTTCACTACATTGACTCCTACGACATTACCAACGAGCAAGATCACTATGCCCTGATCAGCTCATCAGGAGTTGGCTGCAGTTACTACAAAGACACCACAAGCGACGCCAGTTACATCTATGATCTCTGGTCCAACAAATTAAAAATAAACGCTTTCTTGGTCGACAACATAGATGACACTTACAACCTAACAGACCACTTAAGCTCCCACCTGTATCTTTCACTCATAAGGGAGATTGAACACAAATACGCTCAGTGTCGAGATGCAGTAAATCCTGTCCTTTCAACCATTACCCAGAACACTTCAGAAAGTCTAGGTTCTTTACTACAAGCAAGTATAGAAATTGGGCGCATCGAGGAAAAAATAGAGGCTATAACTCGACTCGCCGAACAGTACTATTATCGGGCTTTCCGAACCGAAGCAGAAAATGAACTGCAAAGCCTGACTGAGAAAGTCGAGTTACTGAAAAAACGCATCGCGCAACGAAAGTCGCTCAGCAACGATCAGGTGCAATTTGAAAACCTGAAGTTCAATCGTTTCTACTCTTGGATAGTCGGCGGCCTGGCTCTTCTTCAAGTGGCCCTGGCGGCGATCACCATAGATTGGAGCCAAGCACTACAAAGTAACAACCCGGTTCTAAACAATCTGAAAGCCCTGCTGCGCTGGCTTCAGGGTTGAACCCCCCCCACTCTGACAGGATCAGGTAGCCAGATCCCAACTGGCCACCAGGCATTCCTTGGCGCTTTTCCGGAGTTTCTTGATCAGCCGTTCCTGGCGCAGGGCTTCGCTCTTGTCGCGGCAGGCTTCGGTGTAGACCAGCGCGACGGCGGGGCTGGAGAGGAAGAAGCGTGCGCCCTTGCCGCTCTGGTGCTTGGCGAAACGCTTGACCGGGTCGTCGCTGATGCCGCAGTACAAGGCGCCGTTGGCGGCACGCACCAGGTAGACAAACCAGGGTTTGCTCACCACGGGTACAGATTCTGCGTCGTTGGCGGGGGATTGGCTGGGGCGGGTCACGGTGATCGCGGCATGTGGATAACAAGCCGCGATCTTACCAGAGGCAACGATTCAGCGGCCGGCCTGGAAGGCTTTCAGGCCTTTGCGGGCCTGGGCGCGCACGGCGTTTTTCAGCAGCGGGGTCCAGCCGAGGATCAGGCCCTTGGTGCCCAGGGCCTGGCGGGCCCAGCGCCACATATTGAAATGATCGTGGTGCTCGCAGATCTTGCCGTCACGGAACACGAAACGCGCCTGGATATCGTTGACCACGGTATTGCCGGTCTGGCTGAACAGGTAGGTCGCCACCCAGTGGGCTTCGCCGCTGCGCTCATCGGCGCGCACCTTGTCGAAGGTCAGGGAGAAGTCCTTGGCCCGGGTGGTGAGCATGCGCCACATGTCCCCGGCATCGCGGCCGCGCAGTTCGCCGAACGCCGGATCACTGAACAGCACATCCTCGGTGTAGCAGGCGGCCATGGCCTCGGCATCCAGGCGCTGGAAGGCGCTATAGAACTCAGTGATCAAGGCGCGGTGGGCGTCACTCATGAAACAGGCTCCGACTCAGGGAAAGATGCCTGCACGATAGTCTGCAAACCCGGGAAACACTATCGGCATTCGCCGCGCAAATACCGACAGTGGGACGGATCAGATTTTTTCGCTTTCGACCTGCACGTAGAGCGCACGCCCGGCGCCCAGGCCAGCCACTATGGCCCCCAGGCCGATCACCGCGAAAATCCAGCCCAGGGCGGTCCAGCCACCGGTCCAGTCATGCACCAGGCCGACCGCGAACGGGCCCATGGAGGCCAGGGTGTAGCCGATGCCCTGGGCCATGCTCGACAGGTTGGCCGCCACATGGGCGTCCTTCGAACGCAGGACGATCAGGGTCAGCGCCAGGCTGAAGGTCCCGCCCTGCCCCACGCCCAGCAGGATCGCCCAACCCCACAGGCCGTCGATAGGGGCATACAGGCAGCCGAACAGGCCGCCGAGGGTGAGCAGCATCACCACCACAATTGCCAGGCGCTGGTCCTTGCCCCGTGTCGCCAGCCAGGGCGCGGCCAGCGAACTGGCGAGCTGGACGATCACCGAGCCGGACAGCACCAGCCCCGCCTGGGTCGGGCTCAGGCCGCGGCCAATAAGGATCGACGGCAACCAGCCAAACACGATGTAGGCCAGCGAGGATTGCAGGCCCATGTACAGCGTCACTTGCCAAGCCAGCGGATCGCGCAGCAAACCGCGCACCCGATAGGCCACATGGTGCGCGCCTTGCCGCTTGCCGACCTGGGGCAGCCAGAACAGCGCCGCCGCCAGCGCCGGCAACGCCCAGAAGCCGAGGCCCAGCGCCCAGCTGTTATCGAAGTGCTGGCTCAAGGGCACGGTCGCCCCCGCGGCCATCGCCGCGCCCAGGCACAGGGCCATGGTGTAGACCCCGGTCATGGTGCCGGCGTGTTTGGCGAAGTCGCGCTTGACGATGCCCGGCAGCAACACCCCGATCACACCGATGCTGGCGCCACCGAGGATGCTGCCGGCGAACAGCCCGACGTCCCCCAGGGAGCTGCGCAGGATAATCCCGCACGCCAGCGTCAGCAGAATGCCGAGCACCACCCGCTCGGCACCAAAGCGCCGCGCCAGCACCGGGGCCAGCGGGGCGAACAGGCCCAGGCACAGCACCGGCAAGGTAGTCAGCAGGCCGGCCTGGGCCGCCGACAGCCCGAGGCTACGCGACACCTCGCTGAGCAGCGGCGCCATGCTCGACAGCGCCGGGCGCAGGTTCAGCGCCACCAGGATCAGCCCCAACAGCAACAGCCACGGGCGACGCGGCGCCGGGTGGCTCTGCTGGACCTCGGCATCGTCGGCCTCGGCGTCGATCAGCAGCTCTTCGAGCTCGGCCTCGCGTCGAGGGACAGCAATAGGTGGCGGGTTATTGGCCTGGTGGCTGGACATGGTGCTCTCGGTCTCAAGGTTCATTGATCAGCTGCCGGGAAATGGCCTTGGCCCGCTCCGGGTCGCGCTGCTCGACGGCGTCCAGCAGGTCGATGTGCAGATCGAACACGGCCTGGCGCCGGGGATGGATGTTCAGGGTCTGGCGCAGTTGCGCGCCGACCACGCTGGAGAAATAGCGGTACAGCTCGCTGAGGGTGGGGTTATGCGCGGCGTCCACCAGGCGCCCGTGAAACACCAGGTCGCAGGCGATGTAGCTCTCCAGATCGCCGTGATAGTGATCGCCGCTGAGGGCCAGGGCTTCGCGCAATTCCAGCAGATCCTGGTCGGTACGTCGCAAGGCCGCCAGGCCGATGGCCTCCGTCTCGATGATCTGCCGGGTTTCGCGCGCCTGCTCCAGGGAGCACTGGGACAGGGCCTTGAGGGTATCCAGCGGATCGACCACCGCGCGCAGGTAACTGCCGTCGCCCTGGCGAATCTCCACCAGGCCGGAAAACGCCAGGACCCGCATGGCCTCGCGCACAGTGTTACGACTGATGCCCAGTTCCGCCGCCAGCTCCGGCTCGGTCGGCAGGCGCTGGCCGATGCTCCATGCACCGTCATTGATGCGCTGGCGCAGTTGTTCCAGGGCCTGATCGACCAGGGAGCGTTTAATCAAAGGAGAAATTTCTGTCATATGCAGTCGCCTTTTCATCCAATCATCGGATGAATTTTTTTGGCATATTAGTCAGCTTCGCGTGGGTGAACAACAAAACCGATGCACGCAGGTAGCAAGCGGAAAGGAAATCCGATTGCTAAAAAAACCCTTTAAGGGTAATTTCATCTCGACTCCAGGTGTCTTATGGAAAAGCACACACCTCATTACGACCTGTCGGTGATCAAGGCGGATGTCGCCCGGCTAGGGGCAGTCGCCTTTACCCGCACCGCCCTGGTCAGCGGCCGGCACCTCGGCCTGACCTGCCGGGACATGCAGCAGGTGATTGCCGGGCTGCAGGGGAAAATGCTCTACAGGTCGATGACCAGCTATCTCGATCATCGAATCTGGCAGGACGTGTATTACACCCACATCGATTCCGTGGAGCTGTACATCAAAGTCACTTACCGCCCCGGCGGCGGTCCCCCTGTGATCTCCTTCAAGGAGAAACACCCATGAAACAAAGACAATGCGTCAGCTGCGGTGCCCCGGCCGGCATGCAGCCGTTCAACAATCGCAGCGAGCTGATCGATTACAAGCACCTGCTGCGGCAGGTCGACGGCCTGGATGGCTGGGAATGCCAGGCCTGCGGCGAAATCGAATTCGACCCGGCCAGCGCCGAACGCTACGCCAGCGCCGGCGACCAGTTGCTGGAGGACGGCCGGCAGTTCATGGCCAGCGAGATGAAGCGCATCCGCCGCAAGCTGCACCTTTCGCAGAAGGATGCGGTGAGGCTGCTCTCCGGCGGTGGGCATAACGCCTTCTCCCGCTACGAGCGCGGCGAGGTCGCCCCACCCCAGCCGCTGTTCATGCTGATGCGCCTGCTCGATCGTCATCCCGAACTGATGGCCGAGGTGCATGCCCTCAGCGCGCAGCAGGCCCCAGCGACGACCGACGACCAGCCGCAGCAGCCGCGCCTCGCCACCTCATGAACGCCGGGCAAAAATAAACCCGGCGCCAGGCCGGGTTCATTTTCAAGGCTGTGCCTGGATCAGTGCAGGATCTGGCTCAGGAACAGCTTGGTCCGCTCGTTCTGCGGGTTGTCGAAGAAGTCGTTAGGCGCGGCCTGTTCGACGATTTCACCCTTGTCCATGAAGATCACCCGGTTGGCCACGGTACGGGCGAAGCCCATTTCGTGGGTCACGCAGAGCATGGTCATGCCGTCTTCGGCCAGGCCGATCATGGTGTCCAGCACCTCTTTCACCATCTCCGGGTCGAGGGCCGACGTCGGTTCGTCGAACAGCATGATCTTCGGCTTCATGCACAGCGCCCGGGCAATCGCCACACGCTGCTGCTGACCGCCGGAGAGCTGGCCCGGGTATTTGTTCGCCTGCTCCGGAATGCGCACGCGCTCCAGGTAATGCATGGCGATTTCCTCGGCCTTGCGCTTGGGCATCTTGCGTACCCACATCGGCGCCAGGGTGCAGTTCTGCAGGATGGTCAGGTGCGGGAACAGGTTGAAGTGCTGGAACACCATGCCGACTTCCCGGCGGATCGCTTCGATCTGCTTGAGGTCGTTCGTCAGCTCCACGCCATCGACCACGATGCGGCCCTGCTGGTGTTCTTCCAGGCGGTTCAGGCAACGGATGGTGGTGGACTTGCCCGAGCCGGAAGGCCCGCACAGGACGATGCGCTCGCCCTGCTTGACGTTGAGGTTGATGTCCTTGAGCACGTGGAACTGGCCGTACCACTTGTTCACGCCCTGCATCTGAATAATGCCTTCAGGGCCCACAGGCTTTTTGATCGCTTCACTCATGGAGATACTCCTAACGCTTGTGGCCTGTGTCCAACTTACGCTCCAGATGCATGGAGTAGCGGGACATACCAAAACAGAAAATCCAGAACACCAGGGCCGCGAAGACATAGCCTTCGGTGGCCATACCCAGCCATTTCGGGTCGGCGGCGGCTTGTTTCACGCTGTTGAGCAGGTCGAACAGGCCGATGATGATCACCAGGCTAGTGTCCTTGAACAGGGCGATGAAGGTGTTGACGATGCCGGGGATCACCAGCTTCAGGGCTTGCGGCAGGATCACCAGGCCCATGCTGCGCCAGTAGCCCAGGCCCATGGCCGCGGCCGCTTCGTACTGCCCCTTGGGAATCGCCTGCAGGCCGCCGCGCACCACTTCGGCGATGTAGGCCGACTGGAACAGGATCACCCCGATCAGCGCCCGCAGCAGCTTGTCGAAGTTCATGCCTTCGGGCAGGAACAACGGCAGCATCACCGAGGACATGAACAGCACGGTGATCAGCGGCACGCCGCGCCAGAACTCGATGAAGGTCACGCAGACCACACGAATCGCCGGCATGTTCGAGCGTCGTCCCAATGCCAGCACAATGCCCAGCGGCAAGGCGCCGACGATGCCGACAGTGGCGATCACCAGGGTCAGCATCAGGCCGCCCCATTGACTGGTCGCTACGTTGCTCAGGCCGAGATAGCCACCGTGCAGCAGGCTGTAGGCAATGATCGGGTACAGCACCAGGAAGCTCAGGCCATAGATGGCCTTGTGCGGAACCCGGGCGATGAACAAGGGCGCCACGCCGATCACCGCCAGCCACACGGTCAGGTCCACGCGCCAGCGCAGGTCCACCGGGTAGTAGCCGTACATGAACTGGCCGAAGCGCTGCTGGATGAACACCCAGCAGGCGCCTTCCTTGGTGCAGTCGGCGCGGGTGGTGCCCACCCAGTTGGCGTCGAAGATCGCCCAGCTGAGGATCGGCGGCACCACCAGGTAGATCAGGTAGAAGGCAAACAGGGTCAGCAGGGTGTTGATCCAGCTGGAGAACATGTGTGCCCGCATCCACGCCACGATCCCGATGCTGCTGTGAGGGGGTGGCATGTCGGGTTTGAAAGTATGAGTGCTCATGCGCGTTTCCTCACCGCTCGATCAGCGCAATGCGCTTGTTGTACCAGTTCATCAGCAGGGAAATGCTGATGCTGATCGCCAGGTACACGCTCATGGTGATGGCAATGACTTCGATGGCCTGGCCGGTCTGGTTGAGCACGGTACCGGCGAACAGCGAAACCATTTCCGGGTAGCCGATACCGGCCGCCAGGGACGAGTTCTTCGCCAGGTTCAGGTATTGGCTGGTCAGCGGCGGAATGATCACCCGCAGGGCCTGCGGGATGATCACCTTGCGCAGGGTCGGACCGTTGCGCAGGCCGAGGGAACGGGCCGCCTCGGTCTGGCCATGGCTCACCGACTTGATCCCCGAACGCACGATCTCGGCGATGAACGCCGCGGTGTAGACGGTCAGGGCCAGGGTCAGGGCCAGCAGTTCCGGGATCAGCACCCAGCCACCGACGAAGTTGAAGCCCTTGAGCTCCGGCATTTCCCAATGCAGCGGGGCGCCGAAAATCAGCGTGCACAGCGCCGGGATCACCAGGAACAGCGCCAGGCCGACCCAGAACTTGTGGAACGGCACGCCGGTGTCTTCGAAGCGCTTATTGGCCCAGCGGCACATCAGCACGATGGCGACAATCGCCACCACGATGCTGATCACGAACGCCCAGAAGCCGTCGGCCACCAGGGCCGCCGGCATGTTCAGGCCGCGACTGCTGACAAAGAAGGTGTCACCGAAGTTGTGGCTGTTGCGCGGCCCCGGCATGGTCAGGAACACCGCGAAATACCAGAACAGGATTTGCAGCAGCGGCGGAATGTTGCGGAACACTTCCACATACACGGTCGCCAGTTTGCTGATGATCCAGTTCTGCGACAGGCGCGCCACACCGATGATGAAACCGAGGATGGTCGCCAGGATCACGCCGATGAAGGTGACCAGCAGGGTGTTGAGCAGGCCGATCACGAACACCCGGGCATAGCTGTCCGCTTCGGTGTAGGAGATCAGGTGCTGAGCGATGCCGAAGCCGGCGCTGCGCTCGAGGAAGTCGAAACCGGAAGTGATCCCCCGGTGCGCGAGGTTGGTTTGAGTGTTGTTGAACAGGAACCAGCCCAGCGAGATCACCGCGACAATCGTGACGATCTGGAATAACCACGCACGCACTCGTGGATCGCTGAGACTGAGCCTCTGCTTTGGTGCGCCGATTGAATTTTGCATGAAGTGCCCCAGGAATAATGGAACAGAACATCACCCGGTGGTTGGCCCACCGGGTGATAGAACCATCAGCGCACAGGTGGTGCGTATTGAATGCCGCCGTTGTTCCACAGCGCGTTCAGGCCGCGGTCGATGGCCAGTGGAGTGCTCTTGCCGAGGTTCTTCTCGAACACTTCACCGTAGTTGCCGACTTGCTTGACGATCTGTACTACCCAGTCCTTGCGCAGCTTCAGGTCCTTGCCGTATTCACCGTCGGCGCCCAGCAGGCGAGCGACGTCCGGGTTCTTGGTGGACTTGGCTTCGGCCTCGACATTCTTCGAGGTGATGCCGGCCTCTTCGGCATTGAGCATGGCGAACAGGGTCCACTTGACGATGCTGAACCACTCTTCGTCGCCTTTACGCACCACCGGGCCCAGCGGCTCCTTGGAGATGGTTTCCGGCAGCACGACGTAGTCGGTCGGGGTCGCCAGCTTGCTGCGCTGTGCGTAGAGCTGGGACTTGTCGGAGGTCAGCACGTCGCAGCGGCCGGACTCCAGCGACTTGGCGCTTTCATCGGAGGTGTCGAAGGTGATCGGGGTGTATTTCAGGCCGTTGCCACGGAAGTAGTCGGAGACGTTCAGCTCGGTGGTGGTACCGGCCTGGATGCAGATGGTCGCGCCGTCCAGTTCCTTGGCGCTCTTCACGCCCAGCTTGTTGTTCACCAGAAAACCGATGCCGTCGTAGTAGGTCACGCCGGCGAACACCAGGCCCATGCCCGAATCGCGGGAACTGGTCCAGGTGGTGTTGCGCGACAGTACGTCGATCTCGCCCGATTGCAGCGCGGTGAAACGCTCCTTGGCATTCAACTGGCTGAATTTCACTTTGGTCGCATCGCCGAATACCGCGGCGGCTACGGCGCGGCAGACGTCGGCGTCGATGCCGAGGATCTTGCCGGTGGCGTCCGGTACCGAGAAGCCCGGCAGACCGTCGCTCACACCGCACTGCACGAAGCCTTTCTTCTGCACGGCATCCAGGGTCGCACCCGCCTGTGCGAAGCCGCTCATGCCCAGTACCGCGGCGGCCGTGACCACAGCCAGGGTGGATTTCAACATCTTCATTCAAACCTCCAGTTTTGCTCTTGTTGTGTCGGAGCTTGAGTCCTGCCGCACCCTTATGAGGCGCTGTTGACCCTTGTTGGCTTTTTATGGGGTCAAGCGGCGTAGGACTTTAGCTATGAGTCTAGTAGGAGAAAATCCATTTAAGAGAAAACCCATACTCACCAAGCGACCGAACGGGCTGTAGCCCTTGCATGTTCGCGAAGCCCGTAGCGGCCATTGGCGAACGTCCATCATCGGATCTTTGCTATCCCACACCCGCCAGTAGCCTGATAGTGTTACCGGCAGGGTGAACGCAATCACTTCACGCAACGGCTATAGCAAAGCCCGTACCAGAGTGCCGGCTAAAGCGGTTCCGGCAGGGGTCAAGAGCAAAACTTGCAGCCTTGCGACATCTTCTTCACTGATCAACCGACCGCGCACCTCGATCACGCACCGCTTGGGCGCGTGCGCACATATTTGGAGCAACCATGACCGAGCCCTTGATTCTTCAGCCCAGCAAGCCCGTCGATGCCTGTGTGATCTGGCTTCATGGCCTGGGCGCCGACCGCTACGACTTCCTGCCGGTGGCCGAAGCGCTGCAGGAAAGCCTGCTGACCACCCGCTTCGTCTTGCCCCAGGCACCGACCCGCGCCGTGACCATCAATGGCGGTTATGCCATGCCCAGCTGGTACGACATCCTGGCCATGAGCCCGGCGCGGGCGATCAACCGCGAACAGCTGGAGGAGTCGGCAAAACGCCTGAGCGACCTGATCGAAGAACAGCGCGCCAGCGGAATAGACCCTTCGCGGATTTTCCTCGCCGGTTTTTCCCAGGGTGGCGCGGTCGTCCTGCACACCGCCTTCCTTAAATGGCAGGGTCCGCTGGGTGGCGTGCTTGCCCTCTCCACCTATGCCCCGACCTTCAGCGACGAACTCGAACTGTCGGCCAGCCAGCAACGGATTCCGACCCTGTGCCTGCACGGCCAGTACGACGAGGTGGTGCAGAACGCCATGGGCCGTACCGCCTACGAGTACCTGAAACACCATGGTGTCACCGTGACCTGGCAGGAATACCCAATGGGGCACGAAGTGTTACCCGAAGAAATTCGCGATATCGGCGCCTGGCTCGGCGAGCGTTTGCGCTGAATCGATAAGTTAGGTAGCCCGTTGAGCAATCCACTACGCCGCGCCCGATTCTTGCATTACACTGCCCGGCGTACATTCCTTAACCAATTGATGAGATGACCGTGCTCAAAGCACTCAAGAAAATCTTCGGTAAAAGCGAGGCTGAGCAGCTCGCGCCAGGCTCCAGCCCATCTTCCTCCAGCCCCAGCAGCCGCACCGACGGCCATCAGCCGGAACGGACCGCGCCTACCCCCGTGGCCAAGCCAGAGCCGGTGACCGCAGCCGCCCCGACGGCCCAGACCGCGCGCAGCGACAAGCCCAAGGCCGAGCAGCCGCGCCGCCCACGCGCCCCGAAACCACCGGTGAGCACCTGGAAACTGGAAGACTTCGTCGTCGAACCGCAGGAAGGCAAGACCCGCTTCCACGACTTCAAACTCGCGCCGGAACTGATGCACGCGATCCACGACCTGGGTTTCCCCTACTGCACGCCGATCCAGGCGCAGGTCCTGGGGTTCACCCTGGCCGGCAAAGACGCCATCGGCCGCGCCCAGACCGGTACCGGCAAGACCGCCGCGTTCCTGATCTCGATCATCACCCAGCTGCTGCAGACCCCGCCGCCGAAAGAGCGCTACATGGGCGAGCCGCGGGCGCTGATCATTGCGCCGACCCGCGAACTGGTGGTGCAGATCGCCAAGGATGCGGCCAGCCTGACCAAGTACACCGGCCTCAATGTGATGACCTTTGTCGGCGGCATGGACTTCGACAAACAGCTCAAGCACCTCGAAGCCCGCCATTGCGACATCCTGGTCGCCACCCCGGGCCGCCTGCTGGACTTCAACCAGCGCGGCGACGTGCACCTGGACATGGTCGAAGTGATGGTGCTGGACGAAGCCGACCGCATGCTCGACATGGGCTTCATCCCCCAGGTACGCCAGATCATTCGCCAGACCCCGCCGAAAAGCGAACGCCAGACCCTGCTGTTCTCCGCCACCTTCACCGACGACGTGATGAACCTGGCCAAGCAGTGGACCACCGACCCGGCGATCGTCGAGATCGAAGCCGAGAACGTGGCCAACGCCAACGTCGAACAGCACATCTACGCGGTGGCCGGCGCCGACAAGTACAAGCTGCTGTACAACCTGGTCAACGACAACGGCTGGGAACGGGTCATGGTCTTCGCCAACCGCAAGGATGAAGTGCGGCGCATCGAAGAACGCCTGGTACGCGACGGCGTGAACGCCGCCCAGCTGTCCGGCGACGTGCCGCAGCACAAGCGCATCAAGACCCTGGAAGGCTTCCGCGAAGGCAAGATCCGCGTGCTGGTGGCCACCGATGTCGCCGGTCGCGGCATCCACATCGACGGCATCAGCCACGTGATCAACTTCACCCTGCCGGAAGTGCCGGACGACTACGTGCACCGTATCGGCCGTACCGGCCGGGCTGGCGCCGACGGCGTGTCCATCAGCTTCGCCGGCGAGGACGACTCCTATCAGCTGCCGTCGATCGAGGCGCTGCTGGGCCGCAAGATCAGCTGCGAAATGCCGCCGACCGAGCTGCTGCGCCCCGTGGAGCGCAAACGCCCAAAAGCCTGAGCAGCATCGTTGTAGGAGCGAAGCTTGCTCGCGATGAACGATAACGCGCAGTGTCAGCAATGACGCCTCGCGGGTAAGCCTCGCTCCTACAGATACAAGCCTGCCCGCAAAAAAACGCAGCTCGACCACAGGCTGCGTTTTTTTTCGCCTAGATATTGCCCGACAAAACTAAAAGTCCATAATGGACAAATTAGTTTATTTCTTGGGAGCACCCGCATGTCCAGCACGCCTTGCGTGATTACCCAGCCTCAAGCCCGCCAGTTGCTGGCGCAGGTCGACGTCCCGCAGATCCTGCGCAAGCTGTTCCACGACCTGGCCGCCGGGCTTGCCGTGCAACCGGCGCAACAGCTGGTGGAGTTTCCCCAGGGCGCCGGGGACTTCATCAACTACCTGGGCGTGCTGGCCGAAGAGCGGGTCTACGGGGTCAAGACCTCGCCCTATATCGTCCGCGCCGAAGGCCCGCTGGTCACCGCCTGGACCCTGCTGATGTCGATGGACAGCGGCCAGCCGCTGCTGCTCTGTGACGCTGGCGAACTGACCACCGCGCGCACCGCGGCCACCACCGCCGTGGCCGTCGATGCCCTGGCGCCGGCCGCTGCCCGGCACCTGGCGATCATCGGCAGCGGCCCCGTGGCCCAGGCGCACCTGCATTACGTGAAAGCCCTGCGTGAATGGCAATCCATCCGCCTGTACTCCCCTGGCCTGGCCGGCAAATCCGCCGAGGACATCGCGCGCCTGAAGGCCCTCGACCCACGCCTGCAGATCGCCAGCCAGCTCGATGACGCCTTGCAGGACGCCGACGTGATCATGCTCTGCACCTCCTCCGCCGGCCCGGTGATCGATCCGCGAACCTTGCACAAGCCGGCGCTGGTCACCTCCATCAGCACCAACGCACCGCGGGCCCATGAAGTGCCGCCCGCCGCGCTGAAGGACATGCAGGTGTATTGCGACTATCGTCAGACCACCCCCGGCTCGGCCGGCGAGATGCTGATCGCCGGCGAACGGCATGGCTGGGACAAGGCTGCGATTCTCGGTGACCTGCCCGAACTGCTCAGCGACCTGGCCCAACGACCGGAGCCGGGGCGCCACGTGTTCTTCCGCTCCATCGGCCTGGGCCTGGAAGACATTGCCCTGGCCAGTGCGCTGTACCGCTTGCAACGCACTCACTGAATACCAATGGCATATCTGTAGGAGCGAAGCTTGCTCGCGATTGACGGCCCCGAGCGAACCACCGTGACAGGCTCAAGATCGATCGCGGGCAAGCCTCGCTCCTACAGACGCGCGTTATCCCCTTTTTACGGAGGCTCGAATGACCCAGGCAGACTTCATCATCATTGGCGGCGGCATCGCCGGGGCATCCACCGGCTACTGGCTGTCGCGCCATGGCCGGGTGCTGGTGCTGGAACGCGAATCGCACCCGGCCTACCACTCCACCGGGCGCTCCGCGGCGCTCTATACCGCGGCCTACGGCACGCCCCAGGTGCGCGCCCTGACCCTGGCCAGCCGGGATTTTTTCGATGCCCCGCCGGAAGATTTCTGCGAGCACCCGCTACTGAGCCCGCGCGGCGAAATGACCGTGGACTTCACCGGCGACCCCACCGAGCTGAACAACCAGTACCTGAGCGCCAAGGCCACGGTGCCGGAGATGCAACTGCTGAGCGCCGACGAAGCCTGCGCACGCCTGCCGATCCTGCGCCGCGAGAAGGTCCACGGCGCGCTCTACGACCCGAGCGCCAGCGACATCGACACCGACGCCCTGCACCAGGGTTACCTGCGCGGCATCCGACGCAACCAGGGCGAGGTGCGCACCGACTGTGAAGTGCTGGGGCTGAGCCGCGACCAACAGGGCCAGTGGCAGGTCCAGACCGCCGGCCAGACCTTCAGCGCGCCCATCCTGATCAACGCCGCCGGTGCCTGGGCCGACCAGGTCGGCGTCATGGCCGGCGCCCGGCCCCTGGGCCTGCAGCCGAAACGCCGCGCGGCCTTTATCTTCGCCGGGCCCGAAGGTGTCGATATCCATCACTGGCCGATGCTGGTGAGCCTGGACGAATCCTTCTACATGAAGCCCGACGCCGGCATGTTCCTCGGCTCGCCGGCCAACGCCGACCCGGTGGAACCCCACGATGTGCAGCCGGAAGAGCTGGACATCGCCATGGGCATCTACCAGATCGAAGAAGCCACCACCCTGACCATTCGCCGCCCGACCCGCACCTGGGCCGGCCTGCGCAGCTTCGTCAGCGACGGCGACCTGCTGGCCGGCTTCGACACCCAGGTTCCGGGCCTGTTCTGGGTCGCCGCGCAGGGCGGCTATGGCATCCAGACCTCGCCGGCCATGGGCCAGGCCAGCGCCGCCCTGGTGCGTGGTGAAGCCTTGCCCGAGCAACTGGCGCGCTTTGGCCTGGACGCCGCCATGCTCTCCCCTGCCCGCCTTGGCTGACCCGCTCAGGTGACGCGCCCCAACGATTGCGGCACACTCGCAGCGCCCCGCCTCGCGGGGCGCTGACACCGCCTGGAGAACCGCCCATGACCTCACCCGCGCAGGACCCTGCCCTGGACAACTTCCGGACGATCGCCGACGCCATCGCCACGCTGTTCTTCCCCCATGCCGAGGTGGTGCTCCACGACCTGCGCACGCAGAAGATCGACTACATCGCCAACAACATCTCCAAGCGCGAAGTGGGCGACGATGCGGCCCTGGACGACATGCTCGGCGAGGACAGCAACGAGCGGAATATCGGCCCCTATGAAAAGCTCAACTGGGACGGCCAGAAGATTCGCAGCCTCAGCAGCGTGCTGCGCGACAGCAACGGCCAGCCGCTGGCGGTGCTGTGCATCAACCTGAATATTTCGCTGTTCGAGAATGCCAAGGCGGCGCTGGACCTGTTCCTTTCGCCGAGCAAACTGATCCCGCAACCGGACTCGCTGTTTCGCGATGACTGGCAGGAACGCATCAACACCTTCCTGCACAACTGGCTGCGCGAACGGCAGCTGGGCCTCAACCTGCTGACCCGCGAACACAAGCGCGAACTGGTACTGGCGTTGCACGCCGAAGGCGCGTTCAAGGGCAAAAGCGCCGCCAACTATGTGGCCAACGTGCTGAACATGGGGCGGGCGACGGTGTACAAGCACCTGAAGGAATTGAAGGGCTGACCGCCCTCTGAAAAGCATCGCAGGCAAGTCGGATCGCCGCCCGCTCGCTCCTACAAAACGGTAGGAGCGAGGCTTGCCTGCGATGGCGTCCTCACGAACGCCACACGGCATCAGTCGCCGTAGATGTCGGACTTGAAGTACTTCTCGGAAATCTTCTGATACTCGCCACTGGCGCGAATGCCATCGATGGCGGCATTCAACTGGCTGACCAGCTCGGCATTGCCCTTGCGCACCGCGATCCCCGCGCCCTCACCCACGTATTTCGGGTCCTTCAGCTCCGGCCCGACAAACGCATAGCCCTTGCCGCGCGGCATCGACAGAAAGTCATTCAGCGGAATGGTGTCAGCGAAAATCGCATCGAGACGCCCGGCCGCCAGGTCCATGTAGATCTCTTCGTTGTTGCTGTAGCGCTTGACGTTGATGCCCTTGGGCTCGAACACCTCGGTGGCGTAGCGGTCGGTGGTGGTCGCCCGTTGCACACCGACATTCTTGCCCTTGAGGCTGGCGTACTGGTCATCGACCGTCGCACCTTCCTTCATCACCAGCCGCGAGGAAGTGAAGTAGTACTTGTGGGTGAAGTCGACCGACTTCTTGCGGTCTTCATTGATGGTCATCGACGACAGTGCCATGTCGATTTTCTTCACTTTCAACGAAGGAATCAGGCCATCGAATTCACCCTCGACCCATAGGCACTTGACCTGCATCTGCGCGCACAAGGCATTGCCGATGTCGTAGTCGAAACCGACGATCTCACCTTTGTCGGTTTTCGAGGCGAACGGCGGATAAGCCGCCTCGATGCCGATGCGCAGGGTTTTCTCGGCGGCGAACAGGCTGCTGCACGCCAACAGGCTCAGGACCAGGCCACTGATGAGGGGGAGTTTCTTCATATTCGTTCTCTCGCGGGTTGTTGTTGGTTTGGCAAGACAGAAGAAAGGAGTGAAACGGTGAAGCCTTGTTTTGTACTTGTAAATCCATACTGGACTTTTACGTATATTTCGTCAACGGAGCGGATACGCTTCGTCCCGCCTTTGGTCGAGATACCAAATCGAGAGAGAAACAGGGAAGTCGAGGGTGTAACTGAGGGCCTATCGCGGGCAAGCCTCGCTCCTACAGACGGTGTTGATCG
>NZ_JAQZAA010000091.1:0-10729 GCF_028640875.1 Pseudomonas sp. SBT1-2
CCGAGGCGCACCGCCGAGAACACTTCCATCGGCAGGGTGGTGGAACCCGGGCCGGAGACGAAGCTCGCCAGCACCAGGTCGTCCAGGGACAGGGCGAAGGACATCATGCCGCCCGCCGCCAACGAGGGCGCGATCATCGGGATGGTGATCAGGAAGAACACCTTCCACGGCCGTGCCCCCAGGTCCATGGCCGCCTCTTCGATGGACAGGTCCAGCTCACGCAGGCGCGCCGACACCACCACCGCCACATAGGCGGCGCAGAACGTGGTGTGGGCGATCCAGATGGTGACGATGCCACGCTCCTGCGGCCAGCCGATCATCTGCGCCATGGCCACGAACAGCAGCAACAGCGACAGGCCGGTGATCACTTCCGGCATCACCAGCGGCGCGGTGACCAGGCCGCCGAACAGCGTGCGGCCCTTGAAGTGGGTGATACGGGTCAGCACGAAGGCCGCCAGGGTGCCCAGGGCCACCGCGGCAATCGCGGTGTAGCAGGCGATCTCCAGGGAGCGCACCACCGAGCCCATCAGTTGCGAGTTGTCCAGCAGGCCGACGTACCACTTCACCGACCAGCCGCCCCAGACCGTCACCAGCTTGGAGGCGTTGAACGAGTAGATCACCAGGATCAGCATCGGCAGGTAGATGAATACCAGCCCCACCACCAGCATCAGGTTCGAGAAACTGAAGCGCTTCATTCCTTGCCCTCCATTTCTTTGGCCTGACTGCGGTTGAAGAGGATGATCGGCACAATCAGGATCGCCAGCATCACCACTGCCAGGGCCGAGGCCACCGGCCAGTCACGGTTGTTGAAGAACTCTTGCCAGAGCACTTTACCGATCATCAGGGTTTCCGGACCGCCGAGCAGTTCCGGGATCACGAACTCGCCGACCACCGGGATGAACACCAGCATGCAGCCGGCGATGATGCCGTTCTTCGACAGCGGCACGGTGATTTTCCAGAAGCTGTTGAAGGTGCTCGAACCCAGGTCCGAGGCGGCTTCCAGCAGGCTGGTATCGTGCTTCACCAGGTTGGCGTAGAGCGGCAGGATCATGAACGGCAGGTAGGAATAGACCACGCCGATGTACACCGCCAGGTTGGTGTTGAGGATCTGCAGCGGCTCGTCGATCAAGCCCATGCCCATCAGGAAGCCGTTGAGCAGGCCGTTGTTGCTGAGGATGCCCATCCAGGCGTAGACGCGGATCAGGATCGCGGTCCAGGTCGGCATCATGATCAGCAGCACCAGCACGGTCTGCAGCTCTTTGCGGGCGCTGGCGATGGCATAGGCCATCGGGTAGCCGATCAGCAGGCACAGCAGGGTGCTGAAGAAGGCCATCTTCAGCGAGCCGAGGTAGGCGGCGATGTACAGTTCGTCGTCGCCGAGCATCGCGTAGTTGCCCAGGTTGAGCAGCACCTGCAGCTTCTGGTCGATGAAGCTGTAGATCTCGGTGTACGGTGGAATGGCCACGTCCGCTTCGGCGAAGCTGATCTTCAGGACGATGAAGAACGGCAGCATGAAGAACAGGAACAGCCAGAGGAACGGGACCCCGATGACCATCTGGCGGCCACCGGGAATTATTCGATTGAGGCGGCGCTTGAGCTTTCGCATGTTCATGAGCGCAGTACCACGCCGCTGTCGTCTTCCCACCAGACGTACACCTGGTCGCCCCAGGTCGGCCGCGCGCCGCGGCGTTCGGCGTTGGCCACGAACGACTGCACCAGCTTGCCGCTCGGCAGCTCGACGTAGAACACCGAGTGCCCGCCCAGGTAAGCGATGTCGTGCACCTTGCCGCTCGACCAGTTGTATTCGCAGGTCGGCATGTCCGGGGTCACCAGGAGTTTTTCCGGGCGGATGGCGTAGGTCACCGACTTGTCCTGCACCGAGGTGCTGATGCCGTGGCCCACGTAGATGTTGCGATCCAGGTCCTTGCAGGTGATGGTCGCGTGGCCTTCGGCGTCGTCGATCACTTCACCTTCGAAGATGTTGACGTTGCCGATGAATTCGCAGACCAGGCGGCTGGTCGGGGTTTCGTAGATGTCGATCGGGCTGCCGATCTGGGCGATCCAGCCCAGGTGCATGATCGCAATACGCTCGGCCATGGTCATGGCCTCTTCCTGGTCGTGGGTCACCATCACGCAGGTCACGCCGACGCGCTCGATGATCTCCACCAGCTCCAGTTGCATCTGCGAGCGCAGCTTTTTATCCAGCGCGCCCATCGGCTCGTCGAGCAGCAGCAGTTTCGGCCGCTTGGCCAGGGAACGGGCCAGGGCCACGCGCTGGCGCTGGCCGCCAGAGAGCTGATGCGGCTTGCGCTTGGCGTACTGGCTCATCTGCACCAGCTTGAGCATCTCGGCCACGCGGGCATCAATCTCGGCCTTGGGAATCTTGTCCTGCTGCAGGCCGAAGGCGATGTTCTGCGCCACGGTCATGTGCGGGAACAAGGCGTAGGACTGGAACATCATGTTGATCGGCCGCTCGTAGGGCGGCATGTCGGTGATGTCCACACCGTCCAGGTAGATGCGTCCCTCCGTGGGCCGTTCGAACCCCGCGAGCATGCGCAGCAAGGTGGACTTACCCGAGCCAGAACCGCCGAGCAGGGCGAAGATCTCGCCTTTCTTGATTTCCAGGGACACGTCGTCCACGGCAATCGTCTCGTCGAACTTCTTCGTGACCCGGTCGATCTTGACCAACACCTGCTTCGGTGTCTGGTCGCCCTCGAGGGCTTTCTTGTAGGCGCCGGAGGCAACTGCCATTTACGAAACTCCCAACAGAATTTGCAGTTCGCCCCATGCGGGCGAACTCTGGATAGTTTGAGCGATTGACGCTATTTGCCCGACTTGACCTTGGTCCAGCTGCGGGTCATGAGTCGTTGGATCTTGGGCGGCAACTCTGAGTTGACATACAGCTTGTCGACAATCTCCTGCGCCGGGTAAACCGCTTCGTCCTTGCGCACCGACTGGTCCATCAGCTCACCCGCCTTGGGGTTCGGGTTGGCGTAGCCGACGGAGTCGCTGACCTGGGCAATCACCTCAGGCTTGAGCAGGTAATTGATGAAGGCATGGGCCTGCTTGACGTTACCGGCGTCCTTGGGAATGGCCAGCATGTCGAACCAGAGGTTGCCGCCTTCCTTGGGGATCACATAGGCGATCTCGATGCCCTTGCCGGCTTCGGCGGCGCGCGCCTTGGCCTGGAACACATCGCCGGAGAAGCCCGCGGCCACGCAGATTTCGCCGTTGGCCAGGTCGGAGATGTATTTCGAGGAATTGAAGTAGGTCACGTAAGGCCGCACCGCCAGCAACTTGGCTTCGGCCTTCTTGTAGTCGTCGGGGTTCTGGCTGTTGGGGTCCAGGCCCATGTAGTTGAGTACCGCCGGGAGCATTTCATCGGCGGAGTCGAGGAAGGCGACGCCGCAGCTCGACAGTTTCTTGATGTTTTCCGGCTCGAACAGCATGGCCCAGGAGTCGATCTTGTCCACGCCCAGCGCGGCCTTGACCTTCTCGACGTTGTAGCCGATGCCGTTGGTGCCCCACAGGTAAGGCACGGCGTACTGGTTGCCCGGGTCGTTCTTCTCCAGGCGCTTGAGCAGCACCGGGTCGAGGTTCGAATAGTTGGGCAACTGCGCCTTGTCGAGCTTCTGGAACGCCCCGGCCTTGATCTGCTTGCCCAGGAAGTGGTTGGACGGCACGACCACGTCATAGCCGGTACGACCGGCGAGCAACTTGCCTTCCAGGGTTTCGTTGGAGTCGAACACGTCGTACAGCGGCTTGATGCCGGTGGCCTTTTCGAAGTCCGCCAATGTGCTCTGACCGATATAGTCAGACCAGTTATAAATATGCACGGTTGGCGCGGCATAAGCGCTGACGGCCAGCGTCAGCCCGGCGCCCACCAGCATGGCTTTGCGAAATAAAGAAATAGGCAAGTGGAGGTCCTCTAAACAATTGGGCCTGAGTTGCCCGCACTACATGACAGCCAAGAGCTGCCCAGCAACAAAACCGGCGCGCAACTTACCTTCGATAAACCGATCCAGCAAAACTTTCTGTCATTTAATTGCACCGCTGACCGCCCTCGCGGGGACGACGGCCAGCGGTTGCTGCCTCAAACCGGCTTATTTGCCGGATTTGATCTTGGTCCAGCTGCGGGTCAGCTCACGCTGGGTAGCGGCCGGCAGATCGGCGATCGCATACAGCTTGGCCTGCACGTCGGCTGGCGGGTAGATGCCTGGATCGCTGGTGATGTCTTTTTCCACCAGTGCCGTTGCGGCGGCGTTGCCGTTCGGGAAACGCACGGCGTTGGTGATGCTGGCCATGACTTCAGGCTTCTGCAGGAAGGTCATGAACTTGTAGGCGCCCTCGACGTTTTCCGCATCCTTGGGGATAGCGACCATGTCGTAGAAGGTGCCGGCGCCTTCTTTCGGAATGGCGTAGCTGACTTTCACCTTGTCGCCGGCTTCGGCGGCACGGGACTTGGCCTGCTGCACGTCACCCGAGTAGCCGACCGCTACGCAGATGTTGCCGTTGGCCAGGTCCGAGATGTACTTGGAGGAGTGGAAATAGGTGATCGAAGGACGAATCTTGAGGAACAGCTCTTCGGCTTTCTTGATGTCGTCTTTCTTCTGGCTGTCGGTCGGCAGGCCCAGGTAATGCAGGGCGACCGGGATCATTTCGGTTGGCGAGTCGAGGAAGCTCACGCCGCAGCCCTTGAGCTTGGCGATGTTCTCGGGCTTGAGCAGGGTGTCCCAGGAATCGATCTTGTCGACGCCCAGCGCAGCCTTGACCTTCTCCGGGTTGTAACCGATGCCGATGGAACCCCACATGTATGGGAAAGCGTGCTTGTTGCCCGGGTCACTGACCGAAACCGCCTTGAGCAGATCCTGGTTCAGGTTTTTCCAGTTGGGCAACTTGGAGACGTCCAGCTCCTGATAGACACCGGCCTTGATCTGCTTGGCCAGGAAGTTGTTCGACGGCACGACCACGTCGTAACCGGACTTGCCTGCCAGCAGTTTGGCTTCCAGGGTTTCGTTGCTGTCGAAAACGTCGTAGACCACCTTGATCCCGGACTCTTTCTCGAAGTTCGCAATGGTGTCGGGGGCGATGTAGTCGGACCAGTTGTAAACGTGCAGCACCTTGTCGTCTGCCTGGGCCACTGCCGCCATCGCGCCCATCAGGGACATGGCGAGGAGGGTCTTGCCAGCTTTCTTCATACCTATTGCCTTCATGCGTCATGCTCCAATTATTCTTTTTAACCTTGTGTTCAGCGACCGGTTGCCAGGCAACTAAAAACAGGCGGTAGTCTGGCAAGTTCCAAGGCGGGCTTTCAACAAAAGACCCAGCCTTTATGGCCGCCCCGAGCGAAGTACCACGGGGTACTTCGCTCAGAGCCTAGCACTTAGCCCTGCAACGCACTCAAGGTCAGGTCCAGGCACTTGCGGGCCTTGCTCACCAGCTCATCGATCTCCTCCTTGGTGATCACCAGGGGCGGAGCAATGATCATGGTGTCGCCCACGGCGCGCATGATCAGGCCGTTGTCGAAGCAGAACTGCCGGCAGATCATGCCGACGCCTTTTCCGACATACCGCGCACGGGTGGCCTTGTCCTGAACCAGCTCGATGGCGCCCAACAGGCCGACTCCGCGAACCTCACCCACCAGCGGGTGATCGTTCAGTTCCCGCAGACGTTTCTGCAAATAAGGTGCCGTTTCTGCCTTGACGCGCTCGATAATTTTCTCGTCGCGCATGATGCGGATGTTTTCCAGGGCCACGGCGGCGGCCACCGGGTGCCCGGAATAGGTGAAACCGTGGTTGAAATCGCCGCCCTCGTTGAGCACCGCCACCACTTCGTCGCGCACGATCAGGCCACCCATGGGGATGTAGCCGGAGGTCAGGCCCTTGGCGATGGTCATCATGTCCGGCTTGAGGTCGTAGAAATCGCTACCGAACCACTCACCGGTACGCCCGAACCCACAGATCACCTCGTCGGCGACGAACAGGATGTCGTACTTGGCAAGGATCTCCTTGATCCGCGGCCAGTAGCTTTCCGGCGGCACGATCACGCCGCCCGCGCCCTGGATCGGCTCGGCAATGAAGGCACCGACGTTGTCGACGCCGAGTTCGAGAATCTTCTCTTCCAGCTGGTTGGCCGCCCAGATCCCGAACTCGTCCGGGGTCATGTCGCCGCCTTCACCGAACCAGTAAGGCTGCGGGATATGCACGATGCCTGGGATCGGCAAGTCGCCCTGTTCGTGCATATAGGTCATGCCGCCCAGGCTCGCGCCGGCCACGGTGGAACCGTGATAGCCGTTGACCCGGCTGATGATGGTTTTCTTCTTCGGCTGGCCCTTGATCGCCCAGTAGTGGCGAACCATGCGCAGCATGGTGTCGTTGCCTTCGGAGCCGGAACCGGTGAAGAACACATGGTTCATGCCCTGCGGGGCAACATCGGAGATGGCCTTGGCCAGTTCCAGCGCCGGCGGGTGAGCGGTCTGGAAGAACAGGTTGTAGTACGGCAGCTCGCGCATCTGCTTGCTGGCGGCTTCGGCCAGTTCTTCGCGGCCGTAACCGATAGCCACGCACCACAGCCCGGCCATGCCGTCGAGGATCTTGTTGCCCTCGCTGTCCCAGAGGTAAACGCCCTCGGCATTGGTGATGATCCGCGGCCCCTTCTCCTTCAACTGCTTGAAGTCGCTGAAGGGTGCCAGGTGGTGCTCGCTGCTGAGGGTTTGCCACTCACGGGTTTGCGGGTTGTTGCTGGTCATTGGAACTCTCCTGATTTTCCGGTGAGGGCGCCGCCGGTGACGGCGGCGCCCCGCGCATCAGACGGCGAAGAGCAGGAACTCCCGCTCCCACGAACTGATGACGCGCTTGAAGTTTTCATGCTCGGCCCGCTTGACCGCGACGTAGCCAGTGATGAATTTCTTGCCCAGGTATTTCTCGATGGTCTTGCTGTTTTCCATGCGCTCCAGAGCGTCCTCGATGGTCAACGGCAGGCGCAGGTTGCGGCGCTCGTAACCACGGCCGACCACCGGCGCGCTCGGGTTGTGGCCTTCGACCATGCCAATGAAGCCGCACAGCAGGCTGGCGGCGATGGCCAGGTAAGGGTTGGCGTCGGCGCCCGGCAGGCGGTTTTCCACCCGGCGGTTCTGTGGCCCGGCATCCGGTACACGCAGGCCCACGGTGCGGTTCTCTTCGCCCCACTCCACGTTCACCGGCGCCGAGGTATCCGGCAGGAAGCGGCGGAACGAATTGACGTTGGGCGCGAACAGCGGCAGCAGCTCGGGGATGAACTTCTGCAGGCCGCCGATGTGGTTGAGGAACAGCTGGCTCATGGTCCCGTCGTCATTGGAGAAGACGTTCTTGCCAGTCTCGATGTCGATGATGCTCTGGTGCAGGTGCATGGCGCTGCCCGGCTCGCCGGTCATCGGCTTGGCCATGAAGGTGGCGGCCACCTCGTGCTTGAGCGCGGCTTCGCGCATGGTGCGCTTGAACACCAGGATCTGGTCGGCCAGGGACAGGGCGTCGCCGTGACGGAAGTTGATTTCCATCTGCGCCGTGCCGTCTTCGTGGATCAGCGTGTCGAGGTCCAGTTCCTGCAGTTCGCACCAGTCGTAGACGTCCTCGAACAACGGGTCGAATTCGTTGGCCGCTTCAATGGAGAACGACTGGCGACCGGTTTCCGGGCGACCGGAACGGCCGACCGGTGGCTGCAACGGGTAGTCCGGGTCGTCGCTGCGCTTGGTCAGGTAGAACTCCATCTCCGGCGCCACGATCGGCTGCCAGCCGTGGTCGGCGTAGAGTTTCAGGACCTTCTTGAGCACGTTGCGCGGCGACAGCTCGATCGGGTTGCCCTGCTTGTCGTAGGTGTCGTGGATCACCTGGGCGGTCGGCTCGATGGCCCAGGGCACGAGGAATACCGCGTTCTGGTCCGGGCGGCAGACCATGTCGATGTCGGCCGGGTCCAGCAGTTCGTAATAGATGTCGTCTTCGACATAGTCGCCGGTCACCGTCTGCAACAGCACGCTCTCGGGCAGGCGCATGCCTTTTTCGGCGATGAACTTGTTGGTTGGCGAGATCTTGCCCCGGGTGATCCCGGTCAGGTCGCCAATCATGCATTCGACTTCTGTGATCTTGTGGTCTTTCAACCAATCGGTGAGCTGGTCGAGGTTGTTACTCATAAATGCCTCTAGGCGTGAGTTTCCTGGCTCTTATAAGCCAGGTTTTTGTGACGCATTGGCGTCGCGTTGCATTACCCGCTTGCGACAGGCATCGCCAAATGCCTGGAAGATGGCGAGGTAGTGAGGGTTAGAGCTTACCTGCCATTCAGGGTGCCATTGCACCCCCAAAGCAAAAGCCTTGCCTCCCTCGATCGGCGCGCCCTCGACGGAGCAGGCTTCGATCAAGCCATCGGGTGCCAGGGCCTCTATCTTCAGGCCCGGCGCCAGACGTTCAACGCCTTGGCCATGAATCGAATTGACTTCAATCTGCGCCGGCAGGCCGAGGCCGGCCAGCACCCCGCCCGGCTGCACATGCAGCGCATGGGCGGGGCCGTATTGCACTTCCACCGGCTGGCTCTCGTCCTCGCGGTGATCCATGAACGGGCCGGCTTCGTGGACCCGCTGGTGCAGGCTGCCGCCGAAGGCCACGTTCATTTCCTGGAAGCCGCGGCAGATCCCCAGTACCGGAACCCCGGCCGCCACTGCGGCGCGGATCAGCGGCAGGGTGCTGGCATCACGGGCAGGATCGTGCGCGGTTCCCGGCGCGCTGGCGGGACCTCTATAGTGAAAAGGCTCGATATTGGAGGGTGAACCGGTAAAGAGGATGCCATCCAGACCGTCCAGAATATCGGACGGGCTCAGAATATCGGCCAGGGACGGGAGGATCATGGGCACGCCCTTGGCTGCTACTGCCACTGCGCGGACGTACTTGTCGCCACTGATGTGATAAGCATGCAAACCAATCTGCCTGGAGCAGGCGGTGACGCCGATTAACGGCAGGCGAGACATGAAACACCCCGGTATTATTGCTGTTATGGGTTTAAATCGAGCTTAGCCTTGTTCATTTTTTTACACAACACCCCCGTAAAAAATACAACACGGCCCGCTCAAGGCCGCGGCGGCCAAGCCCTCCGAAGCCAGAAAAGCGCCCCAAAAATGCCCCGCAGGCGCTTTTTTAGGGCAAAAAAGGCCTCGCTTGACTTCGGCATGCCGTTCGGGTTGACTGAAACCTGAAAAGATCAATGATTGATATTTTTAACAACAAAGGTGTTGCATCATGTCGGTACCCCCGCGTGCCGTTCAGCTTAACGAAGCGAACGCGTTCCTTAAGGAACATCCTGAGGTTCTGTACGTTGACCTTCTGATTGCGGATATGAATGGTGTGGTGCGCGGCAAGCGCATCGAACGCACCAGCCTCCACAAGGTTTACGAGAAAGGCATCAACCTGCCGGCCTCTTTATTTGCTCTGGATATCAATGGCTCGACGGTGGAAAGCACCGGCCTGGGCCTGGACATCGGCGACGCCGATCGAATCTGCTATCCAATCCCCGATACCCTGTGCAATGAACCCTGGCAGAAGCGCCCCACCGCGCAACTGCTGATGACCATGCACGAACTCGAAGGCGACCCTTTCTTCGCCGACCCGCGCGAAGTGCTGCGTCAAGTCGTGGCCAAGTTCGACGAGCTGGGCCTGACCATCTGCGCCGCGTTTGAACTGGAGTTCTACCTGATCGACCAGGAGAACGTGAATGGCCGGCCACAGCCGCCACGCTCGCCGATCTCCGGCAAGCGCCCGCATTCGACCCAGGTGTACCTGATCGACGACCTCGACGAATACGTCGACTGCCTGCAGGACATTCTCGAAGGCGCGAAAGAACAAGGCATCCCGGCCGACGCCATCGTCAAGGAAAGTGCTCCGGCGCAGTTCGAAGTGAACCTGCACCACGTCGCCGACCCGATCAAGGCCTGCGACTATGCGGTACTGCTCAAACGTCTGATCAAGAACATCGCCTACGACCATGAAATGGACACCACCTTCATGGCCAAGCCTTACCCAGGCCAGGCGGGTAATGGTCTGCACGTCCACATTTCGGTCCTGGACAAGGACGGCAAGAATATTTTTGCCAGCGAGGATCCCGAGCAGAACGCCGCACTGCGTCACGCGATCGGCGGTGTGCTCGAGACCCTACCGGCGCAGATGGCTTTCCTCTGCCCGAACGTCAACTCCTACCGTCGTTTCGGTGCGCAGTTCTATGTGCCGAACTCGCCGAGCTGGGGCCTGGACAACCGCACCGTCGCCCTGCGCGTACCGACCGGCTCCGCCGACGCGGTCCGCCTGGAGCACCGTGTGGCCGGCGCCGATGCCAACCCGTACCTGCTGATGGCTTCGGTCCTGGCGGGCGTGCACCACGGTCTGGTCAACAAGATCGAACCGGGCGCGCCAACCGAAGGCAACTCCTACGAGCAGAACGAGCAAAGCCTGCCGAACAACCTGCGCGACGCACTGCGCGAGCTGGACGACAGCGAAGTCATGGCCAAGTACATCGACCCGAAATACATCGATATCTTCGTGGCCTGTAAGGAAAGCGAGCTGGAGGAGTTCGAGCACTCGATCTCCGACCTCGAGTACAACTGGTACCTGCACACCGTGTAAGCGGCTGTAGCCCAGAAAAACGCCACCGGCCGAAGGGCCCGTGGCGTTTTTTATGGCCGCCTTGCGGCGGATCGCGGGCAAGCCTCGCTCCT
>NZ_JAQZAA010000091.1:10749-71762 GCF_028640875.1 Pseudomonas sp. SBT1-2
CCTACAGGTTCGAGGTGTATGCCATTTCCATCTTGTAGGAGCGAGGCTTGCCCGCGAAGGCGTCCTGGCAGACAACACCCGACACGCCTCGTACAATGCCCGCTGCCCCGCAGGAGACTCCAATGACACGCGTAGCCACCCCCCGCAAACCCCGCGCACGCAGCCAGGCCCGGATCGACTCGATACTCGATGCCGCCCGCACCCTGCTTGCCGCCGAGGGCGTGGCCAGCCTGTCGATCTACAGCGTGGCCGAGCGCGCGGAGATCCCGCCTTCCTCGGTCTATCACTTCTTTGCCAGCGTTCCGGCCCTGCTCGAAGCCCTGACCGCCGATGTCCACGCCGCATTCCGCGCCTGCCTGCAAGAGCCTATCGACCACGCAGCCCTGAGCGGCTGGCACGACCTGTCGCGCCTGGTCGAACAGCGCATGCTCGCCATCTACAGCGCCGACGCCGCGGCCCGCCAGTTGATCCTGGCCCAGCATGGCCTCACCGAGGTCACCCAGGCCGACCGCCAGCACGACATCGAACTGGGCGACCTGATGCACAAGCTGTTCGACCAGCACTTCCAGTTGCCGGCGCTGCCCGCGGATGTGGATGTGTTCGCCCTGGCCATGGAACTGGGCGACCGCGTCTATGCGCGCTCGGTCCAGCAGCACGGGCAGATCACCGAGCGCATGGCCGAGGAAGGCATGCGGGTGTTCGATGCCTACCTGGGGCTGTACCTGCCGCCCTACCTGCCCAAGCGCGAGATATCGCGGACAGGCTGACGCCCTATCGCGAGCAAGCTCGCTCCTACAAAGGTTAGCGCCGTCCTTGTAGGAGCGAGCTTGCTCGCGATGACGGCCTTGACCTCTCCACACCGCTCAAGCCCTGCTCCACAAAAAAGCCCCGAAGGGCTCACGCCGTCCGGGGCTGGTTGTCGCGCATCGATCACAACTTGGCGATCGACACCTCGGTGGATTTCACGAACGCGATCACTTCGCTGCCGATCGCCAGTTCCAGCTCCCGCACCGAACGGGTGGTAATCACCGACGTGACGATGCCGGAGGCGGTCTGCACGTCGATTTCCGAGAGCACGTCGCCTTCGACGATTTCCTTGATGGTGCCTTTGAACTGGTTGCGAACGTTGATGGCCTTGATAGTCATGGTATTTCTCCTGAGGTCGAAATAAGCCACAAGCTTCAAGCGATAAGCTGCAAGCAAAAGCGCTCGGCTCTTTCTTGCCGCTTGCAGCTGGAAACTTGCTGCTGCTTTAAAGCGCCCAGCGCAATTGCGTGGGCAAGGGTGAAACGGGTTCTGGCTCGGGTGGCGACCCGGGCAGCGACAACACGCGGTTGAGTACTTCGGCTTCCAGCGCCGCCAACCGATGGGAGCCACGCACCCGAGGGCGCGGTAGCTCCACCAGCAGATCGAGACCGACCTCGCCTTCTTCGATCAGGATCACCCGGTCGGCCACCGCCACCGCTTCGCTGACATCGTGGGTCACCAGCAGGACGGTGAAGCCATGCTGCTGCCACAGGCGCTCGATCAGTTGCTGCATCTCGATCCGGGTCAGGGCATCCAGCGCGCCCAGGGGCTCGTCCAGCAGCAACAGGCGCGGCTGGTGAATCAGCGCCCGGGCCAGGGCCACGCGCTGCTTCTGGCCACCGGACAAGGCCGCCGGCCACTCATTGGCGCGGTCGGCCAGGCCCACCGCCTCCAGGGCTTCCAGGGCCTGGGGGCGCCAGTCGCCCTTGAGGCCCAGGCCGACGTTGTCGATGACTTTCTTCCAGGGCAGCAGGCGCGCCTCCTGGAACATCAGGCGGGTGTCCTCGATGGCCTGGCTCAGCGGCGCGGCACCGGCCAGCAGTTCGCCGCCGGTGGGCTTGTCTAGGCCGGCCAGCAAGCGCAGCAAGGTGCTCTTGCCGCAGCCGCTACGGCCGACCACCGCGACGAATTGCCCGGCCGGAATATGCAGGTCGATTTCGCGCAGCACCTGGCGCGAACCGAAGGTCTTTTGCAGCTTGCGCACCACCAGCGGAATGCCGCGCAGCAGGCGTGGAGGTTGTTGAGCCGTCATTGCGCACCTCCCTTGGCCACTTGATAGGCCGGATGCCAACGCAGCCAGGCACGTTCCAGGCCGCGCGCGGCGAGGTCCGCCAGTTTGCCGAGCACGGCGTACATGACGATGGCCAGCACCACCACGTCGGTCTGCAGGAATTCCCGGGCGTTCATCGCCAGATAACCGATGCCGGAGCTGGCGGAGATGGTTTCCGCGACGATCAGCGTCAGCCACATGAAGCCCAGGGCAAAACGCACGCCCACCAGGATCGAAGGCAAGGCGCCCGGCAGGATCACCTGGCGGAACAGGGCGAAGCCTGCCAGGCCATAACTGCGCGCCATTTCCACCAGCGCCGGGTCGACGTTGCGGATGCCGTGGTAGGTGTTCAGGTAGATCGGGAACAGGGTGCCCAGGGCCACCAGGAAAATCTTCGCCGACTCGTCGATGCCGAACCACAGGATCACCAGGGGAATCAGCGCCAGGTGCGGCACGTTGCGGATCATCTGCACCGAGCTGTCGAGCAGGCGTTCGCCCCACTTCGACAGGCCGGTGATGAAACCCAGGGCCAGGCCGATGCTGCCGCCGATCAGGAAGCCGATCGCCGCGCGCCAGCCGCTGATAGCCAGGTGGGTCCAGATTTCGCCGCTGCGCACCAGGCCGACCCCGGCTTCGATCACCGCGCTGGGTGCCGGCAGGATTCGCGTCGACAGCCAGCCGGCCGAGACCGACAACTGCCACACCGCCAGCAACAGCAGCGGCAGGGCCCAGGGTGCCAGGCGATGGAACAAGGATTGTCTGTTCATGGCCACGCCTCAGCTCTGGGACGCAGCTTTGGGAATGATGTCGTTGGCGACCATTTCGCCGAACGGGCTGACGTACCCGGCGCCCTTGGGCAGCTCGGGACGTTCGATATCCAGATGCGGGAACAGCAGCTCGGCCACCCGGTACGACTCTTCCAGGTGGGGGTAACCGGAGAAGATAAAGGTGTCGATACCCAGGTCCGCGTACTCCTTCATCCGCGCCGCCACGGTCGGGCCATCGCCGACCAGCGCGGTGCCCGCGCCCCCCCGTACCAGGCCGACGCCGGCCCAGAGGTTGGGGCTGACTTCCAGTTTGTCGCGGCGCCCGCCGTGCAGCGCCGCCATGCGCTGCTGGCCGACCGAGTCGAAGCGCGCCAGGGAAGCCTGGGCCCGGGCGATGGTGTCGTCGTCCAGATGGGAGATCAGGCGCTCGGCCGCTTGCCAGGCTTCGGCGTTGGTTTCACGCACGATCACGTGCAGGCGAATGCCGAAGCGCACACTGCGCCCCTGCTTGGCGGCCTTGGCCCGGACCTGCTCGATTTTCTCGGCCACCGCGGCCGGCGGTTCACCCCAGGTCAGGACCATGTCCACCTGTTCGGCGGCCAGGTCCTGCGCGGCTTCCGAGGAGCCGCCGAAGTACAGCGGCGGACGCGGCTGCTGGATCGGCGGATAGAGCAGCTTGGCGCCCTTCACGCTGATGTGCTGGCCATCGTAGTCGACGGTTTCGCCTTCCAGCACCCGACGCCAGATACGGGTGAATTCCACCGAAGCCTGGTAGCGCTCTTCATGGCTGAGGAACAGGCCGTCGCCGGCCAGTTCGTCCGGATCGCCACCGGTCACCAGGTTGAACAGCGCCCGGCCGCCGGACAGGCGATCCAGGGTTGCCGCCTGGCGTGCCGCCACCGTCGGGGAAATGATCCCGGGGCGCAGGGCGACCAGGAACTTCAGGCGCTGGGTCACCGGGATCAGCGAGGCCGCCACCAGCCAGGAGTCCTCGCAGGAACGCCCGGTGGGGATCAGCACGCCGCCGAAACCGAGGCGGTCGGCCGCCTGGGCGATCTGCTGCAGGTAACCGTGGTCGACGGCGCGAGCGCCTTCGGCGGTGCCAAGGTAATGGCCGTCGCCGTGGGTAGGCAGGAACCAGAAAATATTGAGGCTCATGGAGTTGTCTCCTAAGGGGATCGAGTTACGGCGCTTTGGCAACGGCGGCTGGAGGCGTCCAGATCACGTCTTTGATGTTCAGGGGCTTGGGAATCAGCTTGAGCTGATGGAAGCTGTCGGCGATTTTCTGCTGGGCCGCCACCACGTCCGGGGTCAGGAAGTTCGCGCCATACCCCTGGCGTTTCACCGAGGTCAGGGTGATGTCCGCCGGCAGGCCGAGCAGTGGCGCCACCTGCTGGGTCACCTCGTCCGGGTTGGCCTTGGACCATTCGCCCACCGCGCGCACTTCCTCCACCAGGGCCTTGATCACCTCGGGGTGTTGCTGCGCGTAGGGTTTGGTCGCCAGGTAGAACTGGTGGTTGTCGACGATGCCGCTGCCGTCACGCAGGGTGCGGGCTTGCAGCTGCTTCTCGGCCGCCGCCTGATAGGGGTCCCAGATCACCCAGGCATCGACGCTGCCACGCTCGAAGGCGGCGCGAGCATCGGCGGGCGGCAGGAATACGGTCTGGATGTCGCTGTACTTGAGGCCGGCGTCTTCGAGGGCGCGGACCAGCAGGTAGTGCACGTTGGAGCCCTTGTTGAGGACCACCTTCTTGCCCTTGAGCTCGGCTACCGACTTGATCGGCGAATCCTTGGGCACCAGGATCGCTTCGCTGGTCGGCGCCGGTGGCTCGTAGGCCACGTACAACAGGTCGGCACCGGCGGCCTGGGCGAATACGGGCGGGGTCTCGCCGGTGACGCCGAAGTCGATGGAGCCGACGTTCAGCCCTTCCAACAGCTGCGGGCCACCGGGGAATTCGGTCCATTGCACCTGCACGCCCTGCTCCGCCAGGCGCTTCTCCAGTGAGCCCTTGGCCTTGAGCAGCACCAGGGTGCCGTATTTCTGATAGCCGATACGCAGGGTCTCGGCCGCTTGGACTTGAACGATGGCGCCGAAGGACACAGCCGCAGCAAACAGAGCGACCAGACCACGACGCAAAATCACAGGGCGCATGGCGCTCTCCTTTTTGCTGTTGGGTTTTGGCTGCACCTGCTAGGCCGTTGGCGGCTAAGTAAGGCCAGTACTTCAGATTCGGGTAGGACTCAAATGCTCCAGCGAGCACTCAACAAACGATCATTCAACAGATTCGGGTCCAGCGGCTTGGGACGCCGCGCCATGGCGCTGTGGAACTGTTCCAGGGCTTCGCGCAGACGCTGTTCCAGGGCCGGCGCCAGCTGCGCCTGGGCACTGCCTTCGCCGTAGGCGATCTGGCTGTCCTCGGCGAAGATGCCCTGGAGCATCTCCTGGGCCTTGAGGGCCGACAGCACCGGCTTGAGCGCGTAGTCCACCGCCAGCATGTGGGCGATGCTGCCGCCCGTGGCCATCGGCAGCACCACCTTGTGGTTCAGGGCGCGTTCCGGCAGCAGGTCGAGCAGGGTTTTCAGCGCGCCGGAAAACGATGCCTTGTAGACCGGGGTGGCGATCAGCAAGCCGTCGGCCTGTTCGATCTGTTGCAACAGGTCGATCACCATCGGGCTGTCGAAGCGCGCGTGGAGCAGATCCTCGGCCGGGAAATCCCGGACCTGATAGTCGACCACTTCCACACCTTGTTGCTGCAACCAGCGTTTGGCGTGTTCCAGCAGCACCCCGGAGCGGGAGCGTTGGCTGGGACTGCCACCGAGTGAGACGACCAGCATGCAGAGGTTTCCTTTAGCGGTAATGGGCGATTCGCGGTTTGCGATCTCGCTGAGCTGAGCAGACCTTAACAGCCTATTTATATATCCATAAATCTTATTTTTTCATTTGTTTATTCTTTAAATGAATATAATAAAAGCCATTCTCCAGGCAAAAAAATAGGCCGTCGAAACGGCCTTAAAACCCCTGCTTTGTGGAAGCGGTACATGACCCGCAGGCGGCGGCAATGCCGGCTCGCGCCTGCGGGCCCACGGTGTCAGCGATTCGGTTGCGGCGTCAGGCGCAGGTAGGGTTTGACCGCGCGATAACCTTTGGGGAAGCGTTTCTTGATTTCCTCTTCGTCCTTGAGCGACGGCACGATCACCACTTCATCACCGTCCTGCCAGTTGGCCGGGGTGGCCACCTTGTAGTTGTCGGTGAGCTGCAGCGAGTCGATCACCCGCAGGATCTCGTGGAAATTGCGCCCGGTACTGGCCGGATAAGTGATGGTCAGGCGCACCTTCTTGTTCGGGTCGATGACGAACAGCGAACGCACGGTCAGGGTGTCGTTGGCATTCGGGTGGATCAGGTCGTACAGGTCCGAGACCTTGCGATCGGCGTCGGCCAGGATCGGGAAATTGACGAGGGTGTTCTGGGTTTCGTTGATGTCCTCGATCCACTTGTGGTGCGAGTCCACCGGGTCCACCGACAGGGCAATGGCTTTCACGCCGCGCTCGGCGAACTGGTCCTTGAGCTTGGCAGTGAACCCCAGCTCGGTGGTGCACACCGGGGTGAAGTCCGCCGGGTGGGAAAACAGCACGCCCCAACTGTCGCCGAGCCACTCGTGGAAACGAATCTTGCCGGCACTGGAATCCTGTTCGAAGTCGGGGGCGATGTCGCCAAGTCTGAGGCTCATGTTGCTGCTCCTGTGAGTGCGTTATGAGCCCTACTGTGCCTGCGCCTGGGAATATTTAAAAAGAATAAATATCGATTTATTTAGACTATAAATGAATATTAAAAATCTCTTCACTGGATTCGCACACGCCCAGGGCACACCATCTTCGACAAGGTTCGAGAAGGCCTTGAGTAGCTGTAAAGAGGGGTTTCAGGGAGGACCTGCGGGGGTGGGTCCGACCTGGATGACAACACCTCGCCCGGCATTGCGCCGGGCGAGGTTTTAACGTCGGATTACAACAGCGGGATCGAGTAGCTGACGATCAGACGGTTTTCGTCCTGCGAGCGCTGGCCCGGAATATCGTTACGCCACATGGCGTTTTTCCAGGTCAGGCCCAGGTTTTTCAGTGGACCTTCCGGAATCACGTAGGCCACGGTCAGGTCCCGTTCCCACTCGCTGGCGTTGGTCGCCGAAACGGTACGCTGAGGGAGAACGGAACCCTCTTTGCCGGAAGTGTCGATATTATCGCCACGCAGATAGATCACACCGGCGGTCAGGCCAGGCACGCCTACCTTGGCGAAATCGTAGGAGTAGCGAGCTTGCCAGGTACGTTCGCCAGCACGGGCGAACTTGGCGATCTGCATGTCGGTAGTCAGGTAAGCCGACGAACCGTCACCCTGGTTCAGCCAAGGGAAGTCGCTGTCACCGTTACTGACCTGGTAGCCGCCACCGAAGGTATGGCCGGCAACCGAGTACAGGAACAGGCCGCTGATCAGGTTGTTATCAACCTTGCCCTTGGTGATGCCAGTGCCGTAGTCACCGGTGGTGTAGTAGGCCGAGTCGTGGCCGTTGGCACCGTCGTCACGGCTGTTGAAGTAACGCAGGTCAGACTTCAATACGCCCGGGCCGATAGCCCAGTTGTGCAGCAGGCCAACGAAGTGCTGCTTGTAGAAGTCTTTCAGGTTGCCGTAGTAGTACTGAGCGGTCAGATCTTTAGTGATCTTGTAGTCACCACCACCGTAGATGAACTTGTTGCTGTCACGACCAGCAGCGGTGTGTGCGTTGGCGCCAGCAATCGACAGTTCTTCGTTGTTGCTGGAGTTACGACCCTTGGCATGCTCGATCTGACCACCAACCAGTGTCAGGTCCTTGATGTCGTTCGAGGTGATCTGACCGCCCTGGAAGGTTTGCGGCAGCATACGACCATCGTTGGTCACGATAACCGGCAGTTTTGGCTGCAGGGTGCCGAGCTTCAGTTCGGTCTGGGAGATCTTGGCTTTGGCGGTCAGGCCCAGGCTGGAGTAGTTATCGACCGCTTTGCCGTTGGACTCGCTTGGGAAGACGGTGCCGCCGTAAGAAGTAGCAGAGGCGCCGTTGGTGCCGCCGCCCGAATCCAGCTTGATGCCCAGCAAGCCGATTGCATCCAGACCGAAACCGACGGTGCCTTCGGTGTAGCCGGAAGTGAAGTTGAGCTGGAAGCCCTGGCCCCACTCTTCCTGCTTGCTCTGCGCGCCGGACGCCTTGGTGTCGGCATCGCGGTTGTCAGTATTGATGTAGAAGTTACGCAGACCCAGAGTGGCCTTGCTGTCTTCGATGAAACCGGCGGCGCCTGCCTGCTGCGCCATAACCCCAACGGCCACAGCCAGGGCCAAGGTGGACTTGTTCATGTTTCGCTCCTCTCGTTTCTAATTCTTGTGTACTCAGGCCCAGGGTCTGCTGCCCCGGGTCCATCGGTGGGCGATTAGCGCCAGACCGTGACTCATAAGTCAATCGTAACCAACTGTGTCTACGACCAAGGTCTAATCGCGATGATTGGGTCCTTGCAGGGTAATGAATTTCTCATAAACCCAAAAAGAATTATTTCATTCTTTTTCATACCGTTCGGGAATATCGACAGGTACGTTCGTTTGAGCCGTGGCCCAAGGTATCGGCGTCCTGTTTAATTCCTGAATGGTATTTCCCCGCTGATCTTTAGATCGATCAGTTAAAACATAAGCCAGATACGTCAACCAGTATCGAAAAGGCGACGCAATAATGGCTAGGCGCCGATGGTCCCGTCAATTTGTTACAGTTTTTGTATCGCACGCATTTATTTTTCTGAAACATAAATCAGGCTCGGCAGACGCAACGAAAAACCCGCCCCTGTCAAGAGCGGGTTGCCGAACGGGATGAAGCTCAGAGGGCTTTTTCGAAGATCTTCGAGTTGCGCTGGTAGTTGTACAGCGAGGCCCGCGCGGAAGGCAGACGCTCGACGCTGCTAGGGGCAAAACCGCGCTCACGGAACCAGTGAGCGGTACGGGTGGTGAGGACAAACAGGGTTTTCAGGCCCTGGGCCCGGGCCCGGGTTTCGATCCTTTCCAACAGTTCGTCGCCACGACCGCCGTGGCGGTATTCCGGGTTCACCGCCAGGCAGGCCAGCTCCCCGGCGTCGGAGTCGGCGATCTGGTAGAGCGCGGCACAGGCAATGATCATCCCCTCGCGCTCGACCACGCTGAACTGCTCGATCTCACGCTCGAGCACCTCGCGGGAACGCCGCACCAGAATGCCCTGCTCCTCCAGCGGACTGATCAGATCCAGCAACCCGCCGACGTCCTCGATGGCCGCCTCGCGGACCAGTTCGAACTGCTCCTGGGCCACCAGCGTACCGCCACCGTCACGGGTGAACAGTTCGGTCAGCAGCGCGCCGTCTTCGGCGTAACTGACGATATGGCTGCGCCCTACGCCACCCCGGCAAGCCTCGGCCGCGGCATCCAGCAGCTCCGCCTGATAGTTGCTGCCCAGGCGCTGCAAATGCGCCGGCACCTGTTGCGGACGCAGTTCGCGCACCAGATTGCCGCTTTCATCCAACAGGCCACGCTCGGCGCCGAACAGCAGCAGCTTGTCGGCAGCCAGGTCGATGGCCGCGCGGGTGGCGACGTCTTCGCAGGCGAGGTTGAAGATTTCCCCGGTCGGCGAGTAGCCCAAGGGCGACAGCAGGACGATCGAGCGCTCGTCCAGCAGGCGGTTGATGCCCTTGCGGTCGACCCGGCGCACTTCGCCGGTGTGGTGATAGTCGACACCCTCGAGCACGCCGATCGGCCGGGCGGTCACCAGGTTGCCGCTGGCGACCCGCAACCGCGAGCCCTGCATGGGCGAGGACGCCATGTCCATGGACAGCCGCGCTTCGATAGCGATGCGCAACTGGCCGACGGCGTCGATCACGCATTCCAGGGTCGCCGCATCGGTGATGCGCATGCCGTGGTGGTAATGCGGGGTCAGGCCGCGCGCAGCCAGGCGGGCTTCGATCTGTGGACGCGAGCCGTGTACCAGCACCAGGCGCACGCCCATGCTGTGCAGCAGCACCAGGTCATGGACGATGTTGCCGAAGTTCGGATGTTCTACGCCGTCGCCGGGCAGCATGACCACGAAGGTGCAGTCGCGGTGGGCATTGATATAAGGCGAAGCGTGACGAAGCCAATTGACGTATTCGGGCATAACCTGAGCCTGTAAATAAGAAGCAGCCTATAAAAGGACGAAACGGGAAAACGCACAGCGGGCTGGTGGTTATCGTCGGAACAGGCTTGGCGACACGCTCGCTCTCCTTGAGGTACGGGCTTGGCCGTCGGTGATTTAGTAGAAATCAGGCCGGCGTCAGGCAGTAATGATTAATCAGTTCACGTAGTAGATGCACGGTAGGCTGCAAGCGTGACATTTCGAGGTATTCCCCCGGCTGGTGAGCACAGGCGATGTCGCCCGGGCCCAGCACCACTGTCTCGCAGCCAAGGCGCTGAAGATAAGGCGCTTCGGTGCCGAACGCTACTGCTTCGGCGCGATGACCGGTCAGGCGCTCGGCCACCCGCACCAGTTCGCAGTCTTCGGCCTGCTCGAAGGCCGGTGCTTCGGGGAACAGCGGCGCGTAGTCGATCTTCACCTGGTGCCGCTCGGCCACGGGCACCAGCTTCTGCCGGATGGCCGCGCGCAGCGCCTGCGGGTCCATGCCCGGCAGCGGCCGCAGGTCGAATTCCAGCGAGCATTGGCCGCAGATGCGGTTCGGGTTGTCGCCACCGTGGATACACCCAAGATTCAGGGTCGGCTGCGGCACGCTGAACTGCGGGTTGCGGAATTCGCGCTGCCACGCCAGGCGCAGGCCGCGCAGTTCGCCGATGGCATCGTGCATGGCTTCCAGGGCGCTATGGCCCAGGCTCGGGTCGGAAGAATGGCCGCTGCGCCCGAGAATATCGATGCGCTCCATCATCACCCCTTTGTGCATGCGGATCGGCCGCAGCCCGGTCGGCTCACCGATCACCGCGGCGCGCCCCAATGGCCGGCCGGCTTCGGCCAGGGCGCGGGCGCCGGCCATGGAGCTTTCCTCATCACAGGTGGCGAGGATCAGCAGAGGTTGCTTGAAGGGCTGCTCCAGCAGCGGCCGGACCGCCTCGATGACCAGGGCGAAAAAACCTTTCATGTCGCAACTGCCCAGGCCGACCCAGCGCCCGTCGACCTCGGTGAGCTTCAGCGGGTCGGTCTGCCATAGCGCGCCGTCGTAGGGCACGGTGTCGCTGTGCCCGGCCAGCACCAGGCCGCCGGGGCCGCTGCCGAAACTGGCGAGCAGGTTGAATTTGCCAGGGCTGACCTGCTGGATATCGCAGGCAAAACCCAGGTCGCCGAGCCAGCTCGCCAGCAAATCGATGACCGCACGATTGGACTGATCCAGCGCCGGCTGGGTACAGCTGACCGAAGGTGTGGCAATCAGCGCAGCGAACTGCTCTTTCATGGACGGCAATGGCATGCGCTGGCTCCCGGGTTCCAAGATGAAGTCCATCATAGAGCCATCCTGCGACAGGAATAAACCGCCACGGCACCTCGGCGCGGCGAGTCCTGTACACTGCACGACCTTGGCAGCCACACATTCCCCCGGCTGCGCTCCCGATCCTGGATTTTCCGGCCATGCAGAAAGAAACCGAAATCAAACTCCGCGTCAGCCGCGAAACCCTCGCCGCCCTGCGTGAGCACCCGCTCCTGAAAAAACGCAACAAAAGTGGCTGGGAACACCGCGAACTGATGAACCAGTACTTCGACACGCCCGAGCGCGACCTGGCCCGCGCCAAGGTCGCCCTGCGCCTGCGCCGCGACGGCGAAGAAGTGATCCAGACCCTCAAGACCCGCGGCCAGAGCGTCGCCGGCCTGTCGGAACGCAACGAGTACGACTGGCACCTGGCCAAAGCCAAGCTCGACCTGAAGAAACTCGACGGCGAATGCTGGCCCGAGCAACTGGCCGAGCTGGACAAGAAAACCCTCAAGCCGATCTTCACCACCGACTTCGTCCGCGAACGCGCGGAAATCGCCTGGGGCCGCGGCAAGGCCAAGGTGGTGATCGAGGCCGCCCTGGACCTGGGCCACGTGATCGCCGGCAAGCAGAAGGAAGAGATCTGCGAGCTGGAACTGGAACTGCGCGAAGGCGAACCGGCCGCCCTGCTGGAACTGGCCGCCGAGCTGGCCGCCACCCTGCCGCTGATGCCCTGCGACATCAGCAAGGCCGAGCGCGGCTACCGCCTGTTCGACGCCAACAGCTACTCCCTGAGCCTGCCCGCCCCGGAACTGAGTGCGGAAACGCCGCTGGACGACGCCTTCGCGGCGCTGACCTGGCACCTGCTGGGCAGCAGCCAGCGCCTGGCCGAGCAATATCGCTTCAACGGTCACTGGCGTTTGCTGCAGGACTGGGTCGAGAACCTGGCAGAACTGCGCGCCCTGGTCAGCAGCCTGGGCCAGGCCGCACCGCGCCAGGCGACCGCCGAGTTGCGCGCTTCGCTGGACGGCCTGCTGGAAGACTGGCGCCCGCTGGTGCAAGCCGGCCTGGACGACGAAGACGTGCGCAAGGCCGCGCCCGAGCAGTTCATCGAAGAGCTGCAGGACGTGCGCTGGGGCCTGTTCTCGCTGAACACCTCGCGCTGGTTGCTGGCCCGCAGCTGGACCGCCGAGCGCAATACCCGTGGCAACCGCCAGGGTGCGGCGCAACTGGGCAGCTGGTTACCGCGCCTGCTGGCCGACGAAGCCAGCTCCCTGCAACTGCCGCGCTACCAGCAACAGCCGGAAGACCTGGCCGAGCAGCTGCCACGTATCGAACGCATCCAGTCCTGGCTGCATCACGCACGCAACGTGCTGGAAATCCCGGAGCTGGACCGTCTGTACGGCGAGTTGAACAAGCTGGCGCAACTGGCCAACGAGCCGATCACCGACGAAGCCCTGGATGCCCGCAAGCAACAGGCGATCACGGTGTTCCAGAACCGCGCGTGGAAGACCTTGCTGCGCATGTGACAGCCTCATCGCGAGCAAGCTCGCTCCTACAAGACCGGCATAGTCCCTGTAGGAGCGAGCTTGCTCGCGATGGCTTCAACCGCATCAACGCAGAACGGGCAAACTCGTCGTGGACTTGATCTCCGACAGCGCCACGATCGAATTCACTTCCTGAATCCCCGGCACCATCGACAGTTTCTCGAAGAAGAAACGCTCGTACGCCTCGATGTCCGCCGTGACGATGCGCAACAGGAAATCCACCGCCCCCATCAGCACATAACACTCCAGCACTTCCGGAAAACCGCGGATCGCCTCGGTGAACTCGGTGAAGTTGGAACGGCCGTGGGCGTTGAGTTTGACCTCGGCGAAGATCTGCGTGTTGAGGCCGATCTTCTTGCGGTCGAGCAAGGTCACCTGGCCACGGATCACCCCCTCCTCCTTGAGCCGCTGGATCCTCCGCCAGCAAGGTGACTGGGACAGCCCTACCTGTTCGGCGATCTGCGCGCTGGACAGCGAAGCGTCTTCTTGCAGCAGCGCCAGGATGCGGCGGTCGTAGGCGTCCAGTTCGCTATGCATAGATATTCCTCAATAACCCACAAATACGAATCACATGATTCGATAGTTTCGAAAATCCCTTCATCTTAGATAAGAAATACCTGCAACCGAATGTAAAAATTTCTCCATTGATCCGGAGAATCCCATGCCCTCTCTCGAAGCCGTCAGTTCCCGCGCCGATGTGTGGAATGTCGCCAACACCCATTGCCGGGTGCATTACCAACTGGTCACCGACGCCGAGGCCGATGTGCTGTGCCGGGTGCTCAATCATTTCGCCCTGCAGTCCCTGCTGCCGCAGCAGGTCCAGGTGCAACAACAGGACGGTTCGCTGCTGATGGAAGTGCTGCTCGATGGCCTGAGCTGGCACCGCGCGCAAGTCATCGCGGAAAAACTGCGCAACCTGGTCAGCGTGTGTTCGGTACAGCTGCAACTCGCCGAGCGCGAGCCGTTGCAGGCCGCCGGCTGAGAACACCTGGCAAAACCCTGCAACGCTTGGGCGACTGATGGTCGCCATCCCGGGACTATTCTTGGCATTCCGTGGTCAGAGGCGCATCTAACCCGCCCGCTGCCGGATTGTTCACAAGGAGCCCGCATGTCCGTTCCTCTCGTTACCCAGGACCGCTGGCTGGATCTCAATGATCTGCTGCGCGACCTGGTCGCCCAGGGATTCATCAGCCAGGACTCGGCCGAACACGCCCTGACCACCCGCCGCAACGCCGCCAACAGTCAGCTGCACCCGCTGGAGTTTCTCGCCAGCCAGCACCTGGACGACCTCAGCCGGCCCGGCAAACGCCTGGACCTGGAAAGCCTGACCCTGTGGCTGGCGCAACAGGCCGGCCAGCCATACCTGCGCATCGACCCGCTGAAAATCGACGTTGCCGCCGTTACCCCGCTGATGTCCTACGCCTTCGCCCAACGCCACAAGATCCTCGCGGTGTCGATCGACGCAGAAGCCGTCACGGTGGCCAGCGCCCAGCCTTATGTCAGCGCCTGGGAAGCCGACCTGACTCACGTGTTGAAGCTGCCGATCAAGCGGGTCGTAGCCAACCCGGTGGAAATCCAGCGCCTGACCGTGGAGTTCTTCCGCCTGGCCAAGTCGGTAACCGGCGCCAGCGCCGACCAGAAAAGCCACGCCCCGGGCAACTTCGAGCAACTGCTCAACCTCGGCGCCAGCGATCAGGAGCCCGACGCCAACGACGCGCACATCGTCAACATCGTCGACTGGCTGTTCCAGTACGCCTTCCAGCAGCGGGCCAGCGATATCCACATCGAGCCGCGCCGCGAACAAGGCACCGTGCGCTTTCGCATCGACGGGGTGCTGCACAACGTCTATCAGTTCCCGCCCCAGGTCACCATGGCGGTGGTCAGCCGCCTGAAAAGCCTGGGCCGGATGAACGTCGCGGAAAAACGCAAACCCCAGGACGGCCGGGTCAAGACCAAGACTCCGGAAGGCGGCGAAGTGGAGTTGCGCCTGTCGACCCTGCCTACGGCTTTCGGCGAGAAAATGGTCATGCGCATCTTCGACCCCGAGGTGCTGCTCAAGGATTTCGACCAGTTGGGTTTCTCCAGCGACGACCTGCGGCGCTGGCAGGAAATGACCCGCCAGCCCAACGGCATCATCCTGGTCACCGGCCCCACCGGTTCGGGCAAGACCACCACCCTGTACACCACCCTGAAGAAACTGGCGACGCCGGAGGTCAATCTCTGCACCATCGAGGACCCGATCGAGATGGTCGAGCCGGCGTTCAACCAGATGCAGGTCCAGCACAACATCGAGCTGACCTTCGCCAGCGGCGTGCGCGCACTGATGCGCCAGGACCCGGACATCATCATGATCGGCGAGATCCGCGACCTGGAAACCGCGGAAATGGCGATCCAGGCCGCCCTCACCGGCCACCTGGTGCTGTCGACCCTGCACACCAACGATGCCCCCGGCGCCATCAGCCGCCTGCTGGAACTGGGCGTCGCGCCCTACCTGATCAAGGCCACGCTGCTCGGGGTCATGGCCCAGCGCCTGGTGCGCACCCTGTGCCCGCACTGCAAGACCCCGCTGACCCTGGACGAAGGCGACTGGCAAAACCTGACCCGGCCCTGGCAGGCGCCGCTGCCCAGCCATGCCCACGGCGCCACCGGCTGCCTGGAATGCCGCGATACCGGCTACCGGGGCCGCGCCGGGGTGTACGAAATCATGCAGTTGAGCGACAGCCTCAAGGCCCTGATCAGCGCCGACGCCGACCTGCTTGCCATACGCCGCCAGGCCTTTTTGGAAGGCATGCGCAGCCTGCGCCTGTCCGGGGCACAGAAAGTCGCGGCCGGGCTGACCACCCTCGAGGAGATATTGCGGGTAACGCCACAAAGCGAGCAGCGATGAGCCGTCCGGCTACCAGTCGAGGACACCCAACCCGGTATTGGGCTTGATCCACAGCACCGCGCCGTTCTCCCTGCGTTGCTGTATCGAGCGCCCGGCATCGAGCGTTTCCCCCGTGCGCAGGTTCTGCGCGGAGTCCGATTTGCTCGGGCTGAACATCAGGGTCCCCGGCGTGTCCTGGCGAACCCTCATGCCGCGGGGGTAGTGCCAATCGCCCAGGGTCAGGTCTTGCGCCAGTTGTCCGCTCCAACGTCCCGGTTGCCGCTGCTTGTCGAGATCCAGGCTCAGGCTCGACAGCGCTATCCCCTGGATAACCACCGCCGGTGAAGCCAGACCGATGGTGTCGATGCTGAACCTGCCGTCGTACTGCCTGACCTCGCTGGAGCTCGGCCACTTCACCCCTGCCACATCGGCCCCGGTCACCAGGGTGCATTCAGAGAAGCTCCAGCGGCTCGGCTGCAAGCAGTCCGCGTCGGCGATGTCCAGCGTTACCCAGGTGCTGCCGGCGCAGGGCCAGCCCGCGACGATCTGATCACGGCTCAGCAGCATCTTTGAGAAAGGGCCGCTGCCGTACATCTGCAACTCTGTAACCTCCACACCGTTGATGGTGTGTGGTGCAGCGAATTTGGCGTAATAGAGGCTGCGCAGTCCATGAGGTTGCGGCTGGCCTTGCGAATCCAGAGGTTCAAGTGTTTCCAGATTCAGTTGGGCACCTGCGGGCAATGGCAGGCCATCAAGCTGTACGTCCTGCTCAAGTTCTGGGTGGAGTGCCTTTCTAAGCTGGTCGTCGCTATGGATTTTCCACAGGGTGCAAACCACAAAGATTGCACAGCCCCCTGCAAGCGCACCGAAGTGCAGGGGCTGACGGCGCATCCGGCGTCGACAGGCCGGAATGAGCAAGCCAATCAGCAGCAAGGGAAGTCCGATAAAGGACAGCAACACCAGGCTCAGCAGGGTTGCGTAGATCATCGCGCCAAAAATCAAGGCCAGCATCCGTGCAGTCGAGAAAGTCGCCCATGGTGGCAAATGCCACCCCTGCGTTCCAGCACATTGACTCAATACCGAGGTGCAGCGGTCGCTCCCGAAGAGCTCGTTCGGCCCCTGTCCACGCGGGCGAAAGCTTGTTGCAGCAGCAGGGAACTCAATTGGGCCAATGCCTATCAAAGGGCTCAGTTTCCCCCCCTAGCTGGAGTCACCCACCATGCGTTTCAAAACAGCTGTCGCCACCCTGGCCCTGCTTTCCCTGCCTGTAGGTTCGGCAATGGCCGACAGCTTCTGGCGTAACATCCTTTCCACCGGCGCCACCACCGCTTCCACCTACCTGACTTCCAAGGATCACAAGCTGGTCGCCGCCGCCCAGGACGACGCCAGCAGCTTCGTCGCCAGTGAAGGCAGCATCCGCGGTCCGTACCTGGAAGCCGCGATGCAGAAAGTCCGTGCCGACAACCCGGGCCTGCAGGCCACCGACATGGAGCTGGCCAACGCCATCCTGGCGAAAAACGCCATCGCCCAGCAGTGACCGCCAGCCGGTAGCCAGGCTGACGCAACGAAAAATGCCGCTCACAAGAGCGGCATTTTTTTGCCCGCCGTTCGAGCTCAGCGGTAGGCATCCACCGGTACGCAGGCGCAGAACAGGTTGCGGTCGCCGTAGACATTGTCGACCCGGTTCACCGTCGGCCAGTACTTGTGTGCCCTGGCATGGGGGCTGGGGATCACCGCCTGCTCGATGCTGTAGGGCCGCTCCCAGACCCCGGCGATGTCCGCCAGGGTATGGGGCGAACGCTTGAGCGGGTTGTCTTCGGCCGGCCAGTTGCCTTCCTGGACCTGGGCGATCTCGGCGCGAATGCTCAGCATCGCCTCGATAAAGCGGTCCAGCTCGGCCTTGGACTCGCTTTCGGTGGGCTCCACCATCAGCGTGCCCGGCACCGGGAACGACATGGTCGGCGCGTGAAAGCCGTAGTCCATCAGGCGCTTGGCCACGTCCTCTTCGCTGATGCCGGTCTGCGCCTTGAGCGGTCGCAGGTCGAGAATGCATTCGTGGGCGACCCGGCCATTGCGCCCGCTGTAGAGCACCGGAAAGGCCCCGCTCAGGTGCTCGGCCAGGTAGTTCGCGGCGAGGATCGCCACCTCGCTGGCATCCGCCAGCTGCGGCCCCATCAGGGCGATGTACATCCAGCTGATCGGCAGGATGCTCGCGCTGCCCCAGGGCGCCGCACTGACCGCGCCGTTCTGCGGCAGCGGCCCGTCGATGGCCACCACCGGGTGGTTGGCCACGAACGGCGCCAGGTGCGCCCGCACGCCGATCGGCCCCATGCCCGGGCCACCGCCGCCGTGGGGAATGCAGAAGGTCTTGTGCAGGTTCATGTGGGAAACGTCGGCGCCGATATCGGCCGGCCGCGTCAGCCCGACCTGGGCATTGAGGTTGGCGCCGTCCATGTACACCTGGCCGCCGTGGCTGTGGATCACTTCGCAGATCTCGCCGATGCCCTCCTCGTACACCCCGTGGGTCGAAGGATAGGTGGCCATCAGGCACGCCAGGTGTTCGCCCGCGGCCAGGGCCTTGTCCTTCAGGTCTTGCAGGTCGACGTTGCCGGCGTCGTCGCAATCGACGATCACCACCTGCATCCCGGCCATCTGCGCCGAGGCCGGGTTGGTGCCGTGGGCCGAGGCGGGAATCAGGCAGATGTTGCGCTCTCCCTGCTGGCGGCTCTCGTGGTATTTGCGGATCGCCAGCAACCCGGCGTACTCGCCTTGGGCCCCGGAGTTGGGCTGCATGCAGATCGCGTCGAAGCCGGTAATGGCGCATAACCAGCGCTCCAGTTCCTCGATCATCAGCGAATATCCGAGTGCCTGCTCCGGCGGGACAAAGGGATGCAGGTTGGCGAAACCGGGCCAGGTGATGGGGATCATCTCGCTGCTGGCATTGAGCTTCATGGTGCAGGAGCCCAGCGGGATCATCGACTGGTTCAACGCCAGGTCCTTGTTCTCCAGCTGCTTGAGATAACGCAGCATCTCGGTTTCGCTGTGATGGCTGTTGAACACCGGATGGCTCAGGTAAGGCGTGCTGCGCAGCAGGTCCTGGGGAATGCCCGGGACCAGGCTTTCAGCGTCCAGTTGCGCGACGTCCAGGCCGTGGTCGGCGCCGAGGAACACATCGAACAGGCGGGCGACGGTATGCTCGTCGCAGGTTTCATCCAGGCTCAGGCCCAGGTGCCCGCGCCCGAGGATCCGCAGATTGATCTGCGCGGCCTTGGCGCTCTCGATGATGGCCGTCTGGCTACCGCCGACCTCCAGCGTCAGGGTGTCGAAGAACTGCCGGTTCAGCCGCTCGATGCCCTTGCGCTCAAGGCCGGTGGCGAGGATGCAGGTCAGCCGGTGGACACGCTGGGCGATGCGCCGCAGACCTTCCGGACCGTGATAGACCGCGTAGAAACTGGCGATATTGGCCAGCAGCACCTGGGCCGTGCAGATGTTCGAGTTGGCCTTCTCGCGGCGGATATGTTGCTCGCGGGTTTGCAGGGCCATGCGCAGCGCCACATTGCCCCGGGCATCCCTGGACACGCCGATGATCCGCCCCGGAATCGCCCGCTTGTACTCCTCGCGACTGGCAAAGAACGCCGCATGGGGCCCGCCGTAGCCCATGGGCACGCCAAAGCGCTGGGACGAACCGAACACCACGTCGGCCCCCAGCTCGCCCGGCGGCGTCAGCAGCAACAGGCTCAACAGGTCGGCCGCCACGCAGGCCAGCGCCTGCTGCGCATGCAGGTGATCGATCAGCGGCCGCAGGTCGCGAATCTCGCCGTGGGTGTCCGGGTACTGCAACAAGGCGCCGAACACCTGGTGCTGCTTGAGGTTGTCCAGGGTGTCGACCACCAGTTCGAAGCCGAACCCTTCGGCGCGGGTCTGCACCACCGAGAGAGTCTGCGGATGGCAGTTCTGGTCGACGAAGAACAGATTGCTTTTCGACTTGGCCACGCGCTTGGCCAGGGCCATGGCTTCGGCGGCGGCGGTCGCTTCGTCCAGCAGCGAGGCGTTGGCCAGCTCCAGGCCGGTGAGGTCGATGGTCAGTTGCTGGAAATTGAGCAGGGCTTCGAGCCGGCCCTGGGCGATTTCCGGTTGGTAGGGTGTGTAGGCGGTGTACCAACCGGGGTTTTCCAACACGTTGCGCAGGATCACCGTGGGGGTCAGGGTGCCGTGATAACCCATGCCGATCAGGCTGGTCCAGACCTGGTTCTGCTCGGCATAACCGCGCAGCTTGGCCAGGGCGGCCTGCTCGTCCAGCGCCGGCGGCAGGTCCAGCGGACGGTTGAAACGGATGCCCGGCGGCACCGTCTGTTCGATCAGCTCGACCCGGCTGCCCAGGCCCAGGCTGTCGAGCATCGCTTGCTGCTCGGCGGCGTCGGGCCCGAGGTGACGCCGCAGAAAGGCATTGGGATCGCGTAACTGGCTCAAGGACGGCAACTGGGACATGACGGGCTCTCTCTCAGGCGGCGCTCGGCGTCGATGGAACACGGTCAAAGCAGCATAGCAGCCGATCCCGGACGCCGACGGTGTGGCACCCCGGGCCAACCGGTAGCATGATGCTCGACTCCGGCGCGGCCCGCCGCCCTGCCTCGACCTCTGCTTATCGGGTACCCCATCGTCATGAGCCAGCTGCCTTTCCTGCCGTTCTCCAAACCCACCATCGATGAAGCCACCATCGCCAGCGTCGGCGAAGTCCTGCGTTCGGGCTGGATCACCAGCGGGCCCAAGGTCCAGGCCTTCGAAGCACAACTCTCGCAGTACTGCGGCGGGCGCCCGGTGCGCACCTTCAATTCCGGCACCTGCACCATGGAGATCGCCCTGCGGATCGCCGGCATCGGCCCTGGCGACGAAGTCATCACCACGCCGATTTCCTGGGTGGCCACGGCCAACGTGATTCTCGAAGTCGGCGCCATCCCGGTGTTCGCCGACATCGACCCGGTTACCCGCAACATCGACCTGGCCCAGGTGGAAGCGGCCATCACGCCACGGACCAAAGCCATCATCCCGGTGTTTCTCGCCGGCCTGCCACTGGACATGCCGCGCCTGTATGCCCTGGCGCGCAAATACGGCCTGCGGGTCGTGGAAGACGCCGCCCAGGCGCTGGGTTCGAGCTGGAACGGCGAGCGCATCGGTGCCGGCGGCGACCTGGTGTCTTTCAGCTTCCAGGCCAACAAGAACGTCACCTGCAGCGAGGGTGGCGCCCTGGTGCTGAACACCGCCGAAGAGGCCCGCCTGGCGGAGAAGTACCGCCTGCAAGGCGTGACTCGCCACGGCTTCGATGGCCTGGACGTGGACGTGCTGGGCGGCAAATTCAACATGACCGACGTCGCGGCCGCCATCGGCCTGGGCCAGTTCGCCCATCTCGAAACCCTCACCGCGCACCGCCGCGAACTGGCCCGGCATTACTTCGAATGCTTCGGCAGCGGCTTCGAAGCCCGCTACGGCGCCCAGCTGCCACCAGCAGATTTCAGCAACAGCAACTGGCACCTGTTCCAGTTGGTACTGCCGCAGCGGCATGACGGCAAACCGGCGCGGGCGACCTTCATGGAGCAGATGCAGGAACGCGGGATCGGCATCGGCTATCACTACCCGCCGATTCACTTGCTGAGCCTATACCGCGAGCGCGGTTTCAAGGAGGGGATGTTCCCGGTGGCGGAACGGGTAGGACGACTGATCGTCTCGTTGCCGATGTTCACAGCCATGAACAAGGGCGATGTTGAGCGCTCGGTAGCGACGGTGAAGGCTGTCTTGCAAGATGCATAAATAAATAGATACCCAGCCCTTGAACGGCTGGCTTGTGCAATATTCAAGACGCTCAATGCCCAGGCATTGGGCGTTTTTATTTCAGTAATAAATACAGTTGCCAATAGTTATATAAGTGTCCACTTGTCCGATCCTTTGCGCCAAAAACCAGACTCCCGGCAAGACTCACTTTAATCGCACACATAAACACATGATAAATCAGCACGAACCAATGCATTAAATTTCCGAAATACAGACGACTTTCACAACAATAGCCAATCATTCTATAGGTCAACTTTCCGCCTGCTATGTTTACTTATGACTGCGCCTTGGAAACAAAAGGCCATTACGCAGTTGAAAAGACCGTTACAAAATCCATGTTTCAATTTACTCGAAATGGAGTTCACAGAAATGAGCAGCCAACAAATAGTTGTATACATCGAAGAAGAACAGTTGATTGCGCAAAAGAACAACAACTACAGCCTCTATCTGGCCAAGAAAGTAAATAATGACTTTACTGTCATCTGGCAATCAAAAGGCCCCGTTGCGACAGTCAACAACCCTAGTTACCAATATAGAAACACCTTTGATATCGCCACCCCGTCGTTCATGGTCAACTTCACCAATGACCCGGTCAGCAGCGGCGATGTCACCTTCACCTCCGGCGGGAAAAACCTGCCCATCAGCACCGGCCAGACCACGACGCTCGATGCGAACGGCGTGTTCACACCGGCCAAGAATGGCGGCGTCCCCTCGGATGTTCTCATCAAAAATGAGCTGCAAGGCAATCCGCATGCAATCCTCCTGGATTCCAACGGCAACAACATCTGGGTGAACCGTCAGAGCGGCATGAACATCGGCCCTGCGACGCTGACACCAAAGAGCCAATATCAACTCTGGTTCGGCAACATTCAGGAAACCGGTTCGTTGATCGCCATCAACCTGTCCAACCCCTATGTAGCGACCCTGCAGGATGGCGGCAGCGTCACCATTACCTACACCGACAGTGGCACCTGGGTGACCGGCGAACCGGCCAGAGTCCTGAGCGCCTCCGAAGTCAGGGCGCTGCACGCCAGGCTCGGGATCGCGGCCTAGTCCGCCAGGCGGATCGAGCATCGGTTGCGCGAAGGACATAGAGCACTGCGCGATGCCATTGGCAGTCTTCCGTTCGCAAGTTCCGCTCATGCAAGAAAACCCTGTATATCGTAGATCTACAGGGTTTTTTATTGATGGTGTCGAAGCCATAGTCGAACGGGCCAGGTGGAGTCGAGACTCTGTGCCTGAATCATCCACAGGATGAGCGTGAGATTAGCCATGAGTAAGCAAACCATAATTGTCTATATTGAAGAAGAGCAACTTGTTGCACAAAAGATAAACAATTACAGCCTCTACCTGGCCAAGAAAGTAAACAGTTCCTTCACTGTCATCTGGCTTTCAAAACCGCCATTCGCCGCCCCCAACCAACCGACGTATCAATACAAGAACATCTTCAATATCACCAATGATTCCTACATGGTGAATTTCACCAATACACCGCTGCAAGAAGGGGACGTCAATTTTACTTCAGGCGGAAAGAACCTGCCCATCAACACAGGCCAGATAACCACCCTGGATCAATATGGTGTATTCAGTCCTGCAAAGAATGCTGGAACGCCAGGAGATGTTTCAATAAATAACGAACTTCTGGCCAACCCCAGCAATATATTGTTGGACTCCACCGGACTCAGTCTCTGGGTGAACCGCTCAGGTGGCATGAATATAGGCATAACCACCATGACCCCCAAAAACGAGTTTCAACTATGGTTCGGTCCGGCCCAAGCGGCGGGTTCGCTGATCCCCAGCAACCTGTCCAGCCCTTACAACATCAGCGTGAACGACGGAGAAACCAAAACCGTCACCTACACCAATCAGGGCGCCTGGGTTAGCGGCGAACCCGCGGCGAGTTTGACGGCAGAAGAAGTGGCAGCGCTTCACATCAGGGTGAACAAAGCCGTGCTGCGGGCCAGATCGCTCCGCCGCTAGGCCAGCCCCAGACGTCGCCTGCAAACGAAAAACGCCGCGTACCCGATAAGGGCAACACGGCGCTCTTGTAGCGGATTCGCTTCCGGCAGGGGTTATTCGCCGATAGCGGCCTTATAACCGGCTGCGTCGAGCAGCTTCTCAAGGTCAGCAGCGTTGGCCGGCTTGAGCTTGAAGATCCAGGCGCCGTACGGGTCGCTGTTGAGCAGCTCGGGGCTGCCGCTCAGGTCTTCGTTGACCGCGATCACTTCGCCGGCCACTGGCGCGTAGATATCGGAAGCGGCCTTCACCGATTCCACCACACCGGCCTGGTCGCCAGCGCCGAAGACATTGCCGACTTCGGTCAGCTCGACGAACACCACGTCGCCCAGGGCTTCCTGAGCGTGGTCGCTGATGCCCACGGTCACGGTGCCATCGGCTTCCAGACGGGCCCATTCGTGACTTTCGGCAAAACGCAGGTCAGCAGGGATATCGCTCATGTTCTGTGTCCTCAAGAAGAAATGTCAGCGGTCGATCCCGCCGGAAATAAGTTAGATCAAGGTCTTGCCATGACGCACGAAGGTCGGTTTTACCACCCGGACCGGGTACCACTTGCCACGGATTTCCACTTCTGCACGGTCGGCGGTAGCCATGGGCACCCGTGCCAGGGCGATCGATTTGCTAAGCGTAGGAGAGAAACTACCACTGGTGATCTCTCCTTCGCCAACATCGGCGATGCGCACCACTTGATGGGCACGCAGCACGCCGCGTTCTTCCAGCACCAGGCCGACCAGTTTGTGCTTCACCCCACCCGCGCGCTCGGCCTCCAGCGCGGTGCGCCCGATGAACTTACGCGACGCCGGTTCCCAGGCGATGCTCCAGGCCATGTTGGCCACCAGCGGTGAAACCTCCTGGTGAATGTCCTGGCCGTACAGGTTCATGCCGGCCTCCAGGCGCAGGGTGTCCCGGGCGCCGAGGCCGATCGGCGAGATGCCCGCGCCGACCAGATCGTTGAAGAACGCCGGGGCCTGGTCGGCCGGCAGGACGATTTCCAGGCCATCTTCACCGGTGTAGCCGGTGCGCGCGATGAACCAGTCGCCATCGGCCTGGCCTTCGAAGGGCTTGAGTTGCTGGATCAGCGTGCCGCGCGACTGGGTCACCAGCTCGGCGATCTTGTGGCGGGCGTGGGGCCCCTGGATCGCCAGCATCGCCAGCTCGGAGCGTTCGTGCAGTTGCACCTGGAAATCGCCCAGCTGCGCGTGCATCCAGGCCATGTCCTGGTCACGGGTGGCGGCGTTGACCACCAGCCGGTAACCGGCGTCGGTGCGGTAGACGATCATGTCGTCGACGATGCCGCCGTGCTCGTTGAGCATGGCGCTGTACAAGGCCCTGCCGGGGCTTTGCAGGCGTTCGACGTCGTTGGCCAGCAGGTGCTGGAGCCAGGCCTTGGCCTGGGGTCCGTCGACATCGATCACGGTCATGTGGGATACATCGAAAACCCCGCAATCGCGGCGCACCTGATGGTGCTCCTCGACCTGCGAGCCGTAATGCAGAGGCATATCCCAACCGCCAAAATCGACCATCTTCGCGCCCAGGGCGAGATGAAGGTCATACAGAGGCGTGCGCTGTCCCATGGGTTTCTCCTTCCGGGCGTGGCGAAGGTGCGGGCGGTCGCCGTATGAGCTGGAAGCCTTGAAATAGATGGCTCTCAGACAATTCAAGAGACCCGATCAGAAAGATCGACCGCACCGAATGCCGCGCATTGTAGCCGCAAGGTGTGACACTGGCACCTAACCGATTCGATGAGCGGAGCGTCGGATCAGTCCGATCACCGGCAGCAATCCCACCAGGACCAGGGTCAGGGCCGGCAACGCGGCACGCGCCCATTCGCCCTCGCTGGTCATCTCGAAGATCCGCACCGCCAGCGTGTCCCAGCCGAACGGGCGCATCAGCAGGGTGGCGGGCATTTCCTTGAGCACATCGACGAACACCAGCAACGCCGCGCTCAGAGTGCCGGGCAGCAAAAGCGGCAGATACACTTTGAAAAACAGTCGTGGTCCGCTGACCCCCAGGCTGCGCGCCGCTTCCGGCAACGACGGGCGGATCCGCGCCAGGCTGCTTTCCAGCGGCCCGTAGGCCACCGCGATAAACCGCACCAGATAGGCCAGCAGCAACGCCGCCAGACTGCCCAGCAGCAAGGGTTTACCCGCCCCACCGAGCCAGCCCGACAGCGGGATCACCAGCTCGCGGTCCAGATAACTGAAAGCCAGCATGATCGACACCGCCAGCACCGAACCCGGCAAGGCGTAACCCAGGTTGGCCAGGCTGACGCCGGAACGGATCGCCCGGGTCGGCGCCAGCCGTCGGGCGAACGCCAGCAGCAGGGCCACGCTGACCGTGATCAGGGCCGCCATGGCGCCCAGGTACAGGGTGTGCAGGATCAGCCCGGCATAACGTTCGTCGAGATCGAAGCGGCCACGCTGCCAGAACCACACCAGCAGTTGCAGCACCGGGATGACGAAGGCACAGGCGAACACCAGCGCGCACCAGCTTGTGGCCGCCAGGGCCTTGATGCCATGCAGGTGGTACAGCGCCTTGCCCCGCGGCCGCTCGTTGCCGGAGCGACTGGCGCCGCGGGCGCGACGCTCGCCGTACAGCACCAGCATCACCGCCAGCAGCAACAGGCTGGCCAGCTGCGCGGCGCTGGACAGGCTGAAGAAGCCGTACCAGGTCTTGTAGATGGCGGTGGTGAAGGTGTCGAAGTTGAACACCGCCACCGCGCCGAAGTCCGCCAGGGTTTCCATCAGCGCCAGGGCCACACCGGCGCCGATGGCTGGCCGCGCCATGGGCAGGGCCACGCGCCAGAACGCTTGCCAGGGCGTCTGCCCCAGCACCCGCGCGGCCTCCATCAGGCCTTTGCCCTGGGCCAGGAACGCGGTGCGCGCCAGCAGATACACATAGGGATAGAACACCAGCACCAGGACCAGGATCACCCCGCCGGTGGAACGCACCCGCGGCAGGCGCAGGCCCGTGCCGAACCATTCGCGCAACAGGGTCTGCACCGGGCCGGAAAAGTCCAGCAGGCCGACGAAGACAAAGGCCAGCACGTAGGCCGGAATCGCAAAGGGCAGCATCAGCGCCCAGTCCAGCCAGCGCCTTCCGGGAAACTCGCAGAGGCTGGTCAGCCAGGCCAGGCTCACCCCCAGCAGCGTCACGCCCACACCGACGCCCAGCACCAGGGTCAGGGTGTTGCCCAACAGGCGCGGCATCTGGGTCTCCCACAGGTGCGACCAGATCTGCTGGTCGACCACCTGCCACGACAGCAGCAGCACGCTCAGCGGCAGCAGCACCAGGGCGGCGACGGCAAAAACCAGCGGGTACCAGCGACGTTGGGTGGGATGGGCCACGAAAGACTCTCGAGCGGGATGGATCAATAAAAGGCAATGGCGAACCGGCTAAACAAAACGCCCCGCAAAGGCGGGGCGCAGTATAACCAGCGGATCAGTTCCAGCCAGCACGGTCCATCAGGCGAATGGCCTCGGCCTGGCGCTTGCCGGCGACTTCCACCGGCAGGGTGTCAGCCACGAACTTGCCCCAGGCGGCCACTTCGGCGGACGGCGGCACGCTCGGGTTGGCCGGGAACTCCTGGTTCACGTCGGCGAAGATCTTCTGCGCTTCCTCGGTAGTCATCCACTCCACCAGGGCCTTGGCGGCTGCCGGATGCGGAGCGTGCTTGGTCAGGCCGATGCCCGACAGGTTGACGTGCACGCCGCGATCGCCCTGGTTCGGCCAGAACAGTTTGACCGGCAGATCCGGCTTCTGCTTGTGCAGGCGGCCGTAGTAGTAGGTGTTGACGATGCCCACGTCGCACTGGCCGGCGTTGATCGCCTCGAGCACCGCGACATCGTCGGAGAACACGTCGGTGGACAGGTTGTTGACCCAGCCCTTGACGATTTCTTCGGTTTTCGCCGCGCCATGGGTTTCGATCAGGGTCGCGGTCAGCGACTGGTTGTAGACCTTCTTCGCCGTGCGCAGGCACAGGCGGCCTTCCCACTGCTTGTCAGCCAGGGCTTCGTAGGTGGTCAGTTCGGACGGTTTCACCCGCGCGGTGGAGTAGGCGATGGTCCGCGCCCGCAGGCTCAGGCCGGTCCAGGCGTGCGAGGCGGCGCGGTATTGCAGGGGGATGTTGGCGTCGATCACCTTGGAGGTGAACGGCTGCAGGATGCCCATCTGCTCGGCTTGCCACAGGTTGCCGGCATCGACGGTGAGCAGCAGGTCGGCGGTCGCGTTCTCGCCCTCGGCCTTGATCCGCTGCATCAGCGGCGCTTCCTTGTCGGTGATGAACTTCACCTGGACCCCGGTTTTCTGGGTGTAGAGATCGAAGACCGGCTTGATCAGCTCGTCGATACGCGAGGAGTAGACCACCACTTCGTCGGCTGCCTGGACAGTACCGCCAATGAGGGTGAGGGCCAGGGCGGTCAGTAGACGCTTCGGTGCCAACATGGGAGCGGTCTCTCGAAATCAAAGGGGAGTAAATGATAAGGACTACTATTTAGCTTCTCAAACTGAACCGGCGGCCGAGGCGTTACGAGATGTTGCATAACCCGTCGAGGGAACATTGGCCGGGCGATCCGATCGCGAGCAAGCTCGCTCCTACAGGGGGAGCGCCGATACTGTAGGAGCGAGCTTGCTCGCGATGAGGCCATTGGGATCAGGCCTTGGCCAGTTCCGGCAGATCCCCGGTGAGGCCCAGTGCCTGGCGCACGAACAGCGCCTTGGCCTCGGGCATCTGGTCGACCATTTTCAGCCCGGTGTTACGCAACCAGCGCAACGGCAGCGGATCAGCCTGGAACAGCCGCTCGAAGCCCTCCATCGCCGCCATCAGCGCCAGGTTGTGCGGCATGCGCCGCCGCTCGTAACGGCTGAGCACCTTGGTGTCGGCCAGGCGTTCGCCGCGGCTGGCCGCCTGCAGCAGCACCTCGGCCAGCACCGCGGCATCGAGGAAGCCCAGGTTGACCCCCTGCCCGGCCAGCGGATGGATGGTATGAGCCGCGTCGCCGATCAGCGCCAGGCCTTCCGCCACGTAACGCTTGGCATGACGCTGGCGCAACGGCACACAGAGCCGCGGATCGGCGCTCAACACCGCGCCCAGGCGGCCTTCGAAGGCGCGCTCCAGTTCTCGGCAGAAATCGCTGTCGTCCAGCGCCATCAGGCGTTCGGCCTCGCTGGGCGTGGTCGACCAGACAATCGAGCACCAGTCATGCTGACCGTCGCGCTCCAGCGGCAGGAAGGCCAGCGGGCCGTTGTCGGTGAAACGCTGCCAGGCGGTCCTCTGGTGTGGCTCGGCGCAGCACACGCTGGTCACGATGGCGTGATGCAGGTAATCCCATTCGCGGGTGGCGCAGCCGGTCAGGCGCCGCACTGCCGAGTTGGCGCCATCGGCGGCGATCACCAGCGGCGCGCGCAGGCTGCGGCCATCGGCCAGGGTCAGCAGCCAGTCGTCGCCGGAACGGCGCATCTGCTCCAGGCGGGCATTGGCCAGCAGGCCGATGTCGCAGTTGTGCAGGCGCTCCAGGAGCGCGTCCTGGACCACCCGGTTTTCAACGATGTGGCCCAGCGCCTCGGCATGCACGCTGGCGGCCGAGAAGTGAATCTGCCCGGTGCCGCTGCCATCCCAGACCTGCATCTCGGCATACGGGCTGCTGCGCCGCCGGGTTACCCCTTCCCAGACACCCAGGCGCTCGAGAATCCGCTGGCTGGCCGCCGACAACGCGCTCACCCGCGGCTCGAACGGCGCTTCGCTGTCGAAGGGCTTGACCTTCAGCGGGCTGCCATCGAGCAGCAGCACTTCCAGGCCGCTGTCCTGCAACGCCAGCGCCAGGGCGCTCCCGACCATTCCGGCCCCGACAATCAGCAGATCTGCACGCATTTCCATGCTTTAAGCCTGTCTCGCTTGCGGCTTGAGCCGCACGTAAAGGGTTTTGTCGAGCCGCGCTGCCTGGCTGCCGACACTGTGCTGGATTTCCATGCCCGGTCGCGGGCTCAGCCACTCACGCATCGGGACGGGTACCCAGGCCCATGGCTTGCCGGGCGAACCAGCGCTTGGCCGGCGGCAGCAGGTCCAGGCCCAGCAGCCCGATATTGCGCCCCAGGGACACCAGCGGCAGCTTGCTGCCGAACAAGCGGGTGACCTGGTCGGAGAAGCCCACGGTCAGGTCCTGGTCCAGACGCTGCCGCTCGCGGTAGGCCTGCAAGATGCTGAAATCGCCGGGCGGCGTCGGGCTGACCAGCAAGGCATCGGCCAGCGCCTGGGCGTCACGCAACGACAGGTTGAAACCCTGCCCGGCAATCGGATGCAGACTGTGGGCAGCGTTGCCCAGCACCACCAGATGAGGACGCACCTGCTCCTCGGCCTCCACCAGCGACAGCGGGTAAAGATGCCGCGCGCCGACCTGTTTCAGGGTGCCCAGGCGATAACCGAAGATCCCCTGCAATTCGCTGAGGAAACTGCGTTCATCCAGCGCGGCCAGGCGCTGCGCGTCCATGCCCAGACGGGTCCAGACCAGCGCGCAGCGGTTCTCCGGCAGCGGCAACAGGGCCATCGGGCCGTCGTCGGTAAAGCGCTCGAAGGCCATGCCGTTATGGGCTTCGCTCGGGGTGATATTGGCGATCAGCGCGCTCTGGTTGTAGGGGCGCTTTTTCACCCCGATACCCAGTTGCTCGCGCAGCCCGGAGCGACCGCCGTCGGCCAGCACCGCCAGCTCGCAATCCAGGCTGGTTTCATCGTTGAGGGTCAGGCGATAGCCGTCTTCCAGCGGCTCCATGCGCGTGACTTCGGCCGGGCAGCGCCAGCTCACCACGTCCTTGTCCAGCCCCTGCCAGAGGCATTGGCCGAGCCAGGCGTTTTCCACCACATAACCCAGGGCGGGAACGCCCTCCTCCATGGCCGACAGCCGCGCGGTGGAAAACCGCCCACGGTCGGAGACATGGATCTGTTTGATCGGCTCGGCGCGACGGGAGATTTCCTGCCACACACCCAGCCGTTGATAGATCTGCCGCGCGCCGAACGACAGCGCCGAAGAACGCGCGTCGTAGCTGGGCTGATAGGTATCGCCCGGAGCGAACGGCTCGATCAGCACGATTTTCCAGCCGCGCTCCTTGGCGCCGGCCTGCAAGGCCAGGGCCAGGCTGGCACCGACCAGGCCACCGCCGATGATCGCCAGATTGACCCGGTTCATGCTGCATGGCTCCGTGCGGCGGCCATCAGGGCCTCGATCTCGGCCACGGTCTTTGGCACGCCACCGGTGAGAATTTCACAGCCTTGCTTGGTTACCACCACGTCATCCTCGATGCGCACGCCAATGCCGCGCCATTTCTTCGCCACGTTCTGATTGTCCGGCGCGATGTAGATACCCGGCTCGACCGTCAGGGCCATGCCGACTTCCAGCACCCGCCATTCGCCGCCGACCTTGTACTCGCCGACATCATGCACATCCATGCCCAGCCAGTGGCCGGCGCGGTGCATGTAAAACGCCTTGTAGGCTTCGCTGGCGATCAACTCGTCCACCTCGCCTTCGAGCAGCCCCAGCTTGACCAGCCCGGCGGTGATCACCTTGACGGTCGCCTCGTGAGCCTGGTTCCAGTGCTTGTTCGGCGCGATCTCGGCAAAGGCGGCTTCCTGGGAGGCCAGCACCAGCTCGTAGATCGCCTTCTGCTCGGCGGAAAACTTGCCGTTCACCGGCCAGGTGCGGGTGATATCGCTGGCATAACAATCGATCTCGCAACCGGCGTCGATCAGCACCAGATCGCCGTCCTTGAGCAACGCGTCGTTCTGCTGGTAATGCAGGATGCAGCTGTTGCGCCCGGCGGCGACGATCGAGCCGTAGGCCGGCATCTTCGCCCCGCCCCGGCGGAACTCGTAGTCCAGCTCGGCTTCCAGGCTGAACTCGTACAAGCCGGCGCGGCTGGCCTGCATGGCCCGAATATGGGCCTGGGCGGAAATCCGCGCGGCCTCGCGCATCACCTTCACTTCCGCCGCCGATTTATACAGGCGCATGTCGTGCAGCAGATGATCCAGGGCAACGAATTCGTTCGGCGGCTGGGCGCCCAGGTGCGCCTTGGAGCGGATCACATTGATCCATTCCATCAGGTGGCGATCGAACTCGGGGTTGCTGCCCATGGCCGAATACACCCGGTCGCGGCCTTCGATAAGGCCCGGCAGGATGTCGTCGATATCGGTGATGGGAAAGGCATCGTCGGCGCCGTAATCGCGAATCGCGCCTTCCTGGCCAGCCCGCAGGCCGTCCCAGAGTTCACGCTCGGCATTGCGCTCGCGGCAGAACAGGATGTACTCGCCATGCTCGCGACCGGGCATCAGCACGATCACCGCCTGGGGTTCGGGGAAACCGCTGAGGTACTGGAAATCGCTGTCCTGGCGGTAGACATGCTCGACGTCGCGGTTGCGGATCGCCACCGCGGCAGCCGGCAGGATCGCGATGCTGTTGGGTTCCATCTGCGCCATGAGCGCCTTGCGGCGGCGGGTGTATTCCGATTTCGGGATATGGATCATGGGCAGACGGATTTCCCTATCGAACGATCAGTGCAGAGAAGGCTTGGCGGCCGGTTCAACCGTCTTGTTGGTCTCGGTAAACAGCAGCAGCGGGGCGACCCGCAGGTATTCCATCACTTCCATGTAGTCGCTTTCGCCGTCGTCGGACTCTTCCAGTGCGTCCTGGACCTGGGCGATCGCCGCAAGGTCCTGCAACACTTCCGTGGCCTCGGCGCTCAGGGCGCTGCTGTCACGGGAGTTCAGGCCAAAGCCGGTGAGGAAACCCTGGCACCATTGACCCAGGGCCGCGGCGCGCTCGGCCAGCGGAGCGTCGTCGGTGGGCAGCAGCAGAACGACGGTCATGTCGTCGCTGGTCAGCTCGCCCTTGACCATTTCCTGCAGGCCGATCAAGGCGTTGCGAACATTGTCCTGCGGCTCGCCTTCGAGCAGTTCGGCGGCGTCGATCAGCCAGCCGTCGACCTCGAAGCCGGCGCCGGCGCAGCTGCGACCCAGCAACAGGCCATGCAATTCGGCAGGCGAGACAGGGTGACCGCTGCTGCTGAGCAGGGTGGCGAAGGCGTTGTACGGGGAATTCTGAATGGGCATGGGTAGCTAGGCGCCAAGCGGCGCAATGTCTAGAATGGAGGCCTTGTATCCTAGCATCGGCAGACGCGCCAAGACCATCGAGGCCGTCAACTCGTTTGCCCGGGCAGTTGCCACTCATCAGACAAATCCAGTGGGATCCAATGGAAGACACCGATCTGCAAGCGCTGATGGCTAGACTCGAACTGCTAATTGGCCGGGTCGAGCAACTAAAGAGTCAAAACGCACTCTTATTAGCTCAGGAAAAGACTTGGCGCGAGGAACGCGCGCACCTCATTGAAAAAAACGAAATCGCCCGGCGTAAGGTCGAATCGATGATTTCGCGCCTCAAGGCCCTGGAGCAAGACTCATGAGTTCAAGCAATAGCGTTACCGTGCAGATCCTCGACAAAGAGTATTCGATCATCTGCCCCCAGGAAGAACGTAGCAATCTGGTGAGCGCCGCCCGGTACCTGGATGGCAAGATGCGTGAGATCCGCAGCAGCGGCAAAGTCATTGGCGCCGATCGTATCGCCGTGATGGCCGCCCTCAACATTACCCACGATCTGCTGCACAAGCAGGACCGCCCTGACGTGCAAGCCAGCGGTTCGACCCGCGAACAGGTGCGCGATCTGCTCGAGCGCGTGGATCTGGTGCTTGCCACCGACACCGATACAACCAAGGCTGATTCCTGAGGGTGGTTGCGGTATAATCCCCACCACTCCCTGGGGTGCTTGCCAGTTGGCGATGTCCCTGAGCCGATTCGCACTACCCTGGAAGTTGCACGTTGGGCCGGTGTGCATGTCCGCTAGACGGAAAGCCTTAACGCCTACTGCATCTTCCGCCTTGAACTTTCGGGTTCAAGGGCTAAGTCGACAGCGGTTCATCCGGGGAGCCTGAATTCAATACCAATGCCAGCTATGCAAATAGCTGGCATTGTTTTTTTCGGCTCCGTTTTTTTTCAGTTCAGGGTTATTTGATACGCTGTCCTGCCGTACCCCACCCGGACCCGAGCGACCATGACCGAACCGGCGCCGCTTTCCCGCCCGCAACTTCGACGCATACTGCGCAAAGCCCGCCGCGCCCTCACCGCCAGCGAACAACGCCAGGCCTCTCGTGGGCTGTATCGGCAACTGGCGCAGCATCCGCTGTTCCGCCGCGCCAGGCACATCTCCCTTTACCTGCCCATGGACGGTGAAATCGATCCGCGCCCGCTGCTGCTGGCCGCGCAACGCCGGGGCAAGGCGACCTATCTGCCGGTGCTCAGCGCCTGGCCCCAGACCAAGATGGTGTTTCAGCGCGTTCGCCCCGGGGAAAAACTGCGCCCCAACCGCTTCCGCATTCCCGAGCCACGGAGAAGCCTGGCCCGGCAACGCAAGGTCTGGGCGCTGGACCTGGTGCTGTTGCCGCTGGTCGGCTTCGATGAGGCGGGTGGACGCCTGGGAATGGGCGGTGGTTTCTATGATCGCAGCCTGGCCTATCTGGCATGGCGCAAAAGCTGGCGCAAGCCGACGCTGCTGGGGCTGGCCCATGAATGTCAGAAAGTCGCGAAACTGGATCAGGCGAGCTGGGATGTACCGCTGCAAGGAACGGTGACGGACAAGAAATGGTATTTCGCGAAATAGGCGCCACCACAAGAGAGCGGCGCCCTGGAAGGGATCAACGTTTGTAAGGCTGCTGCTGTTGCGCGAGTTCGACCGGAGCGTCGGTCTTGTTGGCCCACAAGCTCTGCGCATAACCGGTTGTCACCACGCCCAAACCGAACAAAATAACCAAAATCCATAGTAAATCCGGTTTGCGTTGCATCGATTGCCCCCCTCAGGCAAATCACACACGATGACAGCAACGGTTTCCATAACAGGCCGTGCAGCAGCGTCAAGCTTAAAATCCCGGCATTCTGCGATAACGTGAACCGACACGCAAATGCTGACGTCAACCGACTGTCGGTTTGTCATAAAATTGCCCGACAACTTGCCCACGTCCCTCTGGAGAGCAAAGAAAATGGCCTATTGGCTGATGAAATCCGAACCGGAAGAACTCTCGATCGAGGGCCTGGCACTCAAGAAACAGGCGCGCTGGGACGGCGTGCGCAACTACCAGGCGCGAAACTTCCTGCGCAACATGGCGCTGGGTGACCAGTTCTTCTTTTATCACTCCAGCTGCCCCGAGCCGGGCATTGCCGGGATCGGCCAGATCATCGAGGCCGCCTACCCGGATCCGACCGCCCTGGAACCGGAAAACCCACACTTCGATCCCAAGGCCAGCGCCGAGAAAAACGCCTGGAGCGCCGTCGACGTCGCCCATGTCGAAACCTTCCCCAAGGTGCTGCGCCTGGATTATCTGAAGCAGCAAAGCGCCCTCGCCGAGCTGCCCCTGGTGCAGAAAGGCAGCCGGCTGTCCGTGATGCCGGTGACCGCCGAACAGTGGGCGGCAGTACTCGCGTTGCGCTGAACAGGCCGCCAGCGCTACTCAGGCAGGCATCCCGCGCACAACGTACTAGGCTTGCCCGTTCATTTGACGGACATCAAGTCGCCTAACGGCTTGAGCCGCCAGACTAGAATGCTATAGCCGCAGGGATACACCCAATGCCGACGAATCACCGCTCCTCCCGTCTTTTTGCCTTCGCCTTGCTGGCATTGCTGCTGATCGCGGGCGGTTTTGGTTATTGGAAATCCACCCTGGACCGCCTGCCCGAAGGCCTGAGCATGGGCAACGGCCGGCTTGAAGCCACCGAAGTGCAGATCGCCAGCAAGACGCCCGGACGCCTGGCCGAAGTGCTGGTCGACGAAGGCGACAAAGTATCCAAGGACCAACTGCTGGCCCGCATGGACACCCGCACCCTGGAAGCCCAGCGCGCCCAGGCCGAGGCCGATGTGGTGCGCACCCGGGAAAACCTCGCGGCGGCCGAAGCCAACGTGCAGCTGCGCCAGAGCGAACTGCTGCTGGCCAACCAGGAACTCAAGCGCTCCCGGGAACTGTTCAAGCGTGGTTTCGCCAGCCAGCAGATCATCGACCAGCAGCAGGCGCGCCTGAACACTGGCAACGCCGCCGTCCAGGCAGCCCAGGCCCAGGTCGCCGCGGTGCGCGCTGCCATTGGCTCGGCCAAGGCGCTGGTCGCCCAACTGACCAGCGAGATCGACGACAGCAGCCTGCGCGCGCCCATCGACGGCATCATCCAGCTGCGCCTGGCCGAACCGGGCGAGGTGCTGGGCGCCGGCGGCCGGGTGTTGCTGCTGATCGACCCGAGCGACCAGTACATGAACCTCTACCTGTCCGCTTCGGTGACCGGCCGCCTGGCCGTCGGCAGCGAGGCGCGGATCCTGCTCGACGCCCTGCCCGATCAACCGCTGCCGGCGAAAATCAGCTTTGTCGCGGCCAAGTCCCAGTTCACCCCCAAGGAAGTGGAAACCCGCGATGAGCGCCAAAAACTGGTGTTCCGCGTCAAGCTGCGGCTGACCGAACCCAGCGCCGTTCCGCAGGCCAAGCCGGGCATGCCCGGCGCCGGCTACGTGCGCACCGCGACCGTGGACTGGCCGGCCAATCTGCAATGAACGAGCTGGCGCTGCAGGCCACCGGCATCAATCACCGTTATGGCTCGCAACAGGCCCTGGCCGACCTCACCTTCAGCCTGCCCGCCGGCACCCGCTGCGGGCTGATCGGCCCGGATGGCGCCGGCAAGTCGAGCCTGCTGGGCTTGATCGCTGGGGTGAAGAAGCTGCAGCAGGGCCAACTGCAAGTGCTCGGCGGCTCCATCGAGCAACGTCGCCATCGCAACAGCCTGTACGCACGGATCGCCTTCATGCCCCAGGGCCTGGGCGGCAACCTGTATCCCGAGCTGTCGATCCAAGAAAACATCCGCTTCTTCGCCACCCTGTTCGGCCTGTCGAAAAGCGAATGCGAACAGCGCATGCACAACCTGTTGCTGGCCACCGACCTGCTGCGCTTCGCCGAACGGCCCGCGGGCAAGCTGTCCGGTGGGATGAAGCAGAAGCTCGGGCTGTGCTGCGCGCTGATCCATGAGCCGGACCTGCTGATCCTTGACGAGCCCACCACCGGTGTCGACCCGCTGTCGCGGCGGCGCTTCTGGGAACTGGTGGACGAGGTTCGCCGCCAGCGCCCGCAACTGACGCTGCTGGTGGCCACCGCCTATATGGAGGAAGCCGAACAGTTCGAGCACTGCCTGATGCTCGACCGCGGCCGGCTGATTGCCCAGGGCTTGAGCCGGGAACTGGCCATCGTCACGCCCAGTGGCAAGCTCGACGATGCCTTCACCCACTTTCAGGGCGACAGCGGGCATGACAACCAGCCGCTGGTGATCCCGCCAAGAACCACAGACAACCAGCAAATCGCCATCGAGGCCCATGAGCTGACCTTGCGTTTCGGCGACTTCACCGCCGTGAACAAGGTCAGCTTTGCCATTGGCCGGGGCGAGATTTTCGGCTTCCTCGGTTCCAACGGCTGCGGCAAGACCACCACCATGAAGGTCCTGACCGGGCTGATGCCGGCCACCGAGGGCAGCGCCAAACTGCTGGGCAACCCGGTGGACGCCAAGGACCTGGCCACCCGCAAGCGCGTGGGCTTCATGTCCCAGAGCTTTTCGCTGTACGGCGAACTCAGCGTGCGCCAGAACCTGGTGCTGCACGCCCGGCTGTTCGACCTGCACAAGGCCGAGAGCGGCCCGCGGATCGAAGACCTGATCCGCCGTTTCGCCCTCCAGGAGATTGCCGAACAACCCTCCGGCGCCCTGCCCCTGGGCTTGCGCCAGCGCCTGTCCCTGGCGGTGGCGGTGCTGCACCGTCCGGAAGTGTTGATCCTCGACGAGCCGACCTCGGGCGTCGACCCGGCGGCCCGCGATGACTTCTGGCGCCTGTTGATCGAGCTGTCGCGGGAGCAGGGGGTGACGATCTTTCTGTCCACCCACTTCATGAACGAAGCCCAGCGCTGCGACCGCATCTCGCTGATGCACGCCGGCCAGGTGCTGGCTTGCGATACGCCGGCCGCCCTGCAGCAACAGTTCGCCGGCGAAACCCTGGAAGCCGCTTTTGTCCGCTGCCTGGAAGACGCCCAGGGCACGTCGGAACCACCGCCCCCAGCCACGGAACAGCCCGAGGTCGCCAGCGCCATGCACAGTGACGGTCGGCGCTTCAGCCTGTCGCGCCTGATCGCCGTGGCCACCCGCGAAGGCAAGGAGCTGATGCGCGACCGGGTACGCCTGAGCTTCGCCTTGCTCGGGGCGCTGTTCATGATGGTGATCTTTGGCTACGGCATTTCCCTGGACGTGGAAAACCTCGCCTTCGCCGTCTACGACCAGGACCAGACGCCGCAAAGCCGCGCCTACCTGGAAGCCTTCCGCAGCTCCCGCTACTTCAAGGAGCAGAAGCCGATCCGTGACGCCGCCGAGCTGCACCGGCGCCTGCAACGCTCGGAGATCAAGCTGGCCCTGGAGATTCCTCCCGGCTTCGGCCGCGACCTGTACGCCGGGCGCCAGCCCGCGGTGGCCGCCTGGCTCGACGGCGGCATGCCATTTCGCGCCGAGACCAGTCGCAACTATGTCGAGGCGGTGCATCAGGCCAATATCGAATTGCTCGCCGAACACAGCAGCCCGGCCCTGGGGCGACCGCCCGCGGCCCGCCTGGAAACGCGCTTTCGCTACAACCAGGACGTGGTCAGCGTGAATGCCATCGGCCCCGGGGTGATGGCGCTGATCCTGGCGTTCATCCCGGCGATGCTCACGGCGCTGGGCATCGTGCGCGAGAAGGAGCTGGGCTCGATCACCAACTTCTACGCCACGCCGCTCAAGCGCCTGGAGTTTCTCCTGGGCAAGCAGGCGCCTTACCTGGGCCTGAGCCTGATCAACCTGGCGCTGCTGGTGGCCATGAACCGCTGGCTGTTCGGCGTACCCTTCAAGGGCAGTGGCCTGACCCTGGCCTTCGGCGGCCTGCTCTATGTGCTGGCCACCACCAGCCTGGGCCTGTTGATTTCCGCCTTCACCCGCACCCAGATCGCGGCGATCCTCGGCACCATGATCATCACCAGCCTGCCGACCATCCAGTTTTCCGGGCTGATCGTGCCGCGCTCGTCGCTGGACGGCGCCGCGGCGCTGATGGGGCAACTGTTCCCCGCCGGTTACTTCCTCGACATTGCCGTCGGCACCTTCACCAAGGCCCTGGACCTGCGCCAGCTGTGGCCACAGTGTCTGGCGCTGTTCGGGTTCTTCCTCGGGTTCACCGGGCTGAGCCTGGCGATGCTGAAAAAGCAGGAGGCTTGATGCACCGGTTCAACCACATCCTGCGCCTGGGCCTCAAGGAGCTCACCAGCCTGCGACATGACAGCGTGTTGCTGCTATTCCTGCTGTACGCCTTCACCGTGGCCATCTACATGCCCGCGGCCGGGTCGGTGATCGGCGTGCACAACGCCAGCGTCGCGCTGGTGGACGAAGACCACAGCCATCTCTCGCGCCAGCTGGCCGAGGCCCTGCAACCCCCGGAATTCCAGAACCCGGAGCCGTTGCCCTACGACCAGTTGGACCAGGTCATGGACAGCGGCCAGTTCACCTTCGTCATCAATGTGCCGGCCAACTTCCAGAACGACCTGCTGGCCGGGCGCCAACCCAGCGTGCAAGTGAATGTCGACGCCACCGCCATGAGCCAGGCCTTCATGGGCGCCGGTTATATCGGGCGGATTTTCCAGCGTGAACTGTTGAACTACAGCCAGGCCGACCCGGCGAGCAGGATGCCGGCCCAACTGACCAGTCGCGCGCTGTTCAACACCAATCTGCAGGGCGGCTGGTTTCTGGCGGTGATCCAGATCGTCAACAACATCACCATCCTGGCCATTATCCTGACCGGTACGGCGCTGCTGCGCGAGCGCGAGCACGGCACCCTAGACCATCTGCTGGTGCTGCCGCTGACCGCCCTGGAAATCATGCTGGCGAAGATCTGGAGCAACATGCTGGTGGTGGTGCTCTGCACCTGGGTGTCACTGGAGGTGATTGTCAAAGGCGTGCTGGGCGTACCGCTGGCCGGTTCGCTGGGGCTGTTCCTCGCGGTGACCGCGCTTTACCTGTTCGCCAGCACCGCGCTGGGGATCTTTCTCGCCACGCTGGCGCGTTCGACCCCGCAATTCGGCTTGCTGGCGATTCCGGTGATCATCCCGATGTTGCTGCTGTCGGGCGGCAGCACCCCGTTGGACAGCATGCCTCAGTGGCTGCAATGGGTGATGCAGGGCTCGCCGTCGACGCACTTCGTCAGCCTCAGCGCCGCGATCCTGTTTCGCGATGCCGGCATCAGGGTGGTCTGGCCAGACCTGCTGGCCCTGGCGGTGATCGGCCTGCTGTTCTTTGGCATTGCCCTGGCGAGGTTTCGCAGGAGCCTGGCGTCCTGAGCGACTGGTAGGAGCGAAGCTTGCTCGCGATCAGCCGTCAGGCTGGAATTTGGCGGGGTCCGCGATATCGCTATCGCGGGCAAGCCTCGCTCCTACGGATCCAGCGTTACTGGATGATCAGGTTGTTGAACAGCAGGTCTTCCACCACCGGCTTGCCGGTTTCGTCGTTCATCACCTGCTGGGTCTGCTTCAGGGCTTCCTGGCGCAGCTTTTCCTTGGCTTCGACGTTGTTCATGGTTTCCGTGGTCTGCTGGGCGAACAGCGCCACCAGCTGGTTGCGGATCAACGGCTCGTTGGCCCTCACCGCCTGGGCGGCGGCATCGCCGGTCACCCGCAGGGCGACGTCAGCCTTGTAGACCTTGAGCTTGGGGCCGCCATCCAGGCCGTAGTTACCCACGAACGGCGGGTTCAGGCTGATGTAACTGACTTTCGGTGCTTCGCCCTCTTTAGCTTCCTCGGCCATGGCTGCCATGGGCAGAGACAGGGCCAGCATCAACATGATCCACGCTTTCACAATTCGCTCCTTATCCGGTAGGCGGTCTAGCATAAAGGCCCCTCTGCCTGAGCCCAAGCACAAAGCTTATGGCTGGTTATCAGGCCGGGGCATGCTCGTTGACCGCGTTATTCACCCACCTACACTTATCGGCCATCACTCCCAAAGGAATAGCCCTGATGAAAGCCGTGCTGTGCAAAGCCTTCGGCCCCGCCGAAACGCTGGTGCTGGAAGACGTCGCGAGTCCTGTACCGAAGAAGAACGAAATCCTGCTGCAGGTGCACGCAGCCGGGGTGAACTTCCCGGACACGCTGATCATCGAGGGCAAATACCAGTTCAAGCCGCCCTTCCCGTTCTCGCCCGGTGGCGAGGCCGCGGGAGTGGTCGGCGCTGTAGGGGAGAAGGTGAGCCACCTCAAGGTCGGCGACCGGGTCATGGCGCTGACCGGCTGGGGCAGCTTCGCCGAGGAAGTGGCGGTGCCGGGCTACAACGTCCTGCCGATTCCAGCGTCGATGGACTTCAATACCGCTGCCGCCTTCAGCATGACCTACGGCACCTCGATGCATGCCCTCAAGCAGCGCGGCAACCTGCAACCGGGTGAAACCCTGCTGGTGCTCGGCGCTTCCGGCGGTGTCGGCCTGGCGGCGGTGGAAATCGGCAAGGCCATGGGCGCCCGGGTCATCGCCGCCGCCAGCAGCGCCGAGAAACTCGCGGTGGCCAAGGCCGCCGGCGCCGATGAGTTGATCAACTACAGCGAAACCAGCCTGAAGGACGAGGTCAAGCGCCTGACCGACGGCCAGGGCGCCGACGTGATCTACGACCCGGTCGGCGGCGACCTGTTCGACCAGGCCATCCGCTCCATCGCCTGGAACGGCCGGCTGCTGGTGGTGGGTTTTGCCAGCGGACGCATTCCCGAGCTGCCGGTCAACCTGGCGCTGCTCAAGGGCGCCGCGGTGGTGGGTGTGTTCTGGGGTTCGTTCGCCCAGCGCCAGCCCCAGGACAACGCGGCGAACTTCCAGCAGTTGTTCGGCTGGTTCGCAGAAGGCAAGTTGAAACCGCTGGTCTCGCAGGTCTATCCGCTGAGCAACGCCGCCAGCGCCATCAACGATCTTGGCCAGCGCAAGGCGGTGGGCAAGGTGGTGGTCCAGGTTCGCTGAAGCCCCTGCGCTCTACCGGAGCCTGCTCGCGATAACCGGATGAACCTGTTTATCGTGAGCAAGCTCTTCTCCCACCCGCCGCAGCCGCCGGCACCAGAAACGCCCCCTACTTGTCTTTAAGCGACATGTTCGTAAAAGAACATGCAAATGCTCCTGTGTTGCGTGCTCCCAGATAAGATGCAGTGCTATTTTCGGTAACGAAACTGTAACATTCGCATCCGCAGTCAAAACAAGAAATTTGGAGCTCTTGAATGTTTGCTTTCTTTCGACCTGCCGCACACCAGGCGCCCCTGCCTGACGAAAAAATAGACAGCACCTACCGCCGCCTGCGCTGGCAGATCTTCGCCGGGATCTTCATCGGCTACGCCGGCTACTACCTGCTGCGCAAGAACTTCTCCCTGGCCATGCCGTACCTGATCGAAGAGGGTTACACCCGCGGTCAGCTGGGCCTGGCCATGTCGGCGATCGCCATCGCCTACGGCCTGTCCAAGTTCCTCATGGGCCTGGTGTCCGACCGCTCCAACCCGCGCTACTTCCTGCCCTTCGGCCTGCTGGTGTCGGCCGGGGTGATGTTCATTTTCGGTTTCGCACCCTGGGCCACATCCAGCGTGACCATGATGTTCATCCTGCTGTTCATCAACGGTTGGGCCCAGGGCATGGGCTGGCCGCCAAGCGGGCGGACCATGGTGCACTGGTGGTCGCAGAAGGAACGCGGCGGCGTGGTTTCGGTATGGAACGTTGCGCACAACGTCGGCGGCGGCCTGATCGGCCCGCTGTTCCTGCTCGGCATGGGCTGGTTCAACGACTGGCACGCGGCGTTCTACGTCCCGGCCGCCGTGGCCTTGATGGTGGCGCTGTTCGCCTTCGTCACCATGCGCGACACCCCGCAATCGGTCGGCCTGCCGCCAATCGAGAAATACAAGAACGACTACCCGGAAGGCTACGACGCCAGCCACGAAGAAGAATTCAGCGCCAAGGAAATCTTCGTCAAATACGTGCTGCGCAACAAAATGCTCTGGTACATCGCCATGGCCAACGTCTTCGTCTACCTGCTGCGCTACGGTGTACTGGACTGGGCGCCGACCTACCTCAAGGAAGCCAAGCACTTCACCGTGGATAAAACCTCATGGGCGTACTTCTTCTACGAGTGGGCGGGGATTCCGGGCACCCTGCTATGCGGCTGGATGTCGGACAAGATCTTCCGTGGCAACCGTGGCCTGACCGGCATGGTGTTCATGGCGCTGGTGACCGTGGCGACCCTGGTGTACTGGCTGAACCCGGCCGGCAACCCGACCATCGACATGATCGCGCTGTTCTCCATCGGCTTCCTGATCTACGGCCCGGTGATGCTGATCGGCCTGCAGGCCCTGGAACTGGCGCCGAAGAAAGCCGCCGGCACCGCCGCGGGCTTTACCGGGCTGTTCGGCTACCTGGGTGGCTCGGTCGCGGCCAGCGCGGCGATGGGCTACACCGTGGACCACTTCGGCTGGGACGGCGGTTTTGTCCTGCTGGTAGGCGCCTGCCTGCTGTCGATGGCCTTCCTGGCCCCGACCCTGTGGCACAAACAGGTCGCCAGCCAGAGCCGCGAAGCCATTGCCTAGTGGGTTGCTGACTTACAGCGCTTGAGCCGCGCCTCCAGATTACGGTCTGGCATGGCGTGGCTACGCAGGGCGTGCACGGTCTGCTCGACATAATCGCGAGTGGTGCCGTAGCGCCCGCAGGCGCTTTCAAATACCTGGCTCAGCACATGGTCCGGCAGGTTGCCGGCATAGCTGGGCAGGTGTCGCTCCAGAACGAACCCCAGGGCCTGAACCCGGCTACCGTCTTCGAGACGGCAGTTGAGCCAGTGCGGGCGATAGGACGGGTACGGCATCTCGCGCTGCCACAGCGCATACAGCGAGGTTTCCAGCTGTTCTTCCGGCAAGCGGTAGGCGAAGCCGCTGCAGGAACCGCCACGATCCAGGCCAAAGACCAGCCCCGGCTTCTCCGGCGTGCCACGGTGTTCATGGGACCACAGGTATAAACCGCGATGGTAGCCATGCACCCGCCCGCGCATGCGCTCGACCGCCGAACATTCGGGGCGCCAGATCAGCGAACCGTAGGCAAACAACCAGACCGGCCCGCCCTTGTGGCGTGCCATGGTGGACTGCATCGAGCTGAGGAGCTGTTCGTGGGTGAGCTGCGGCCCCAGGTCGAGCCGCGGAGGGTAAGCCAGATTCAAAAAACTGGATTCAATGGCTGTCATGGCGAATAGCGTTCGGCTCCCCGCGTATAATGAATTACTTAATAGAACGCACGGCTGTAACTCCAAGACACATATGTTTCAAGTGTTTCAAGGCAAGTTAAGTGCCATCGAAGAGTTTTAACTTTCAATAATGCGTGGCATATAACCTACCGGTATTTACCTAATTAAATAAATACCGATGGGCTATATAGGAAGTTATAACGAGGGACAGTCCCGAGAACTCAGGACCGAGGGGCGTAGGCAAATACATCGGCGCGCATCTGGTGCGCATCCATGCCCGCTTCGACCAGCGCGTCCAGGGTCGCGTAGATCATCGCTGGCGAGCCGCTGGCGTAGACATGCACCGCCGACAGGTCGGCAATGTCCTCGCTCACCGCCTCGTGCAGCATGCCGCAGCGCCCTTCCCAGCCACAGAGGTCGCTGACCACCTTGTGCAGGAACAGGTTGGGCAGCTTCTTCCATTCGTCCCAGTGTTCGATCTGGTAGAAGTCGTCCGGCCGGCGCACACCCCAATACAGGTGCACCGGGTATTTGAAGCCCTTGGCCCGGCAATGCTCGATCAGGCTGTGCATCTGCGCCATGCCGGTGCCGGCGGCGATCAGCACCAGCGGTCCGTCTGGCAGCTCGGCCAGGTGGGTATCGCCAAACGGCAACTCGATGCGCACATTGCCATTGCGCTGCAGCTGTTCGATCAGGCTTTGTGCACTGCTTTCGCGCACCAGTACGTGCAGCTCCAGCTCGCGCCCGGCGTGCGGCGCCGAGGCCAGGGAGAACGCCGATTTCTCGCCATTCTCCCGTTCGAGCATCAGGTACTGGCCGGCGTGATAACGCGGTGGCTTGCCGGCCGGCGCCCGCAGGCGGACCCGCCAGACATCGCCGCCGACCTCCAGACACTCGGTGACCTGACACGACAGACTGCGCACCGGCAGCTCTCCCAGCGCAAGGACGCCATCCCACAGCACGATGCAGTCTTCCAGCGGCTCTGCAATGCAAGTGTAGAACTCGCCGTGGTCGCGCACATCGCCGGCCTGCAGGACCCTGCCCTCCACCAGCAAGGCACAGCACACATGACAGTTGCCATTGCGGCAGCTTTGCGGGCATTCATAGCCCAGGCGCCGCGCCGCATCGAGAATCCGCTCGCCGGGCAGCGTCTCAAGCACCGCTCCGGAGGGCTGCAAGGTTACACGCATCAATCTATTCCTAACTGATTCCAGATGGCATCGATCCGGCGAGTCACCGCCTCATCCTTGACGATCACCCGGCCCCACTCGCGAGTGGTTTCACCGGGCCACTTATGCGTGGCATCGAGCCCCATCTTCGAACCCAGGCCGGAAACCGGCGAGGCGAAATCGAGGTAGTCGATCGGCGTGTTATCGATCATCACCGTGTCGCGCTTGGGGTCCATGCGCGTGGTGATGGCCCAGATCACGTCGTTCCAGTCGCGCGCGTTGATATCGTCGTCAGTGACGATAACGAACTTGGTGTACATGAACTGTCGCAAAAACGACCAGACACCGAGCATTACCCGCTTGGCGTGGCCGGGGTACTGCTTCTTCATGGTCACCACCGCCATGCGGTACGAGCAGCCTTCGGGCGGCAGGTAGAAGTCGGTGATTTCCGGGAACTGCTTCTGCAGGATAGGCACGAATACTTCGTTCAGCGCCACGCCGAGAATCGCCGGCTCATCCGGCGGACGACCGGTGTAGGTGCTGTGGTAGATCGGCTTGATCCGGTGGGTGATGCGCTCGACGGTGAACACCGGGAAGCTGTCGACTTCGTTGTAGTAGCCGGTGTGGTCGCCATACGGGCCTTCATCGGCCATCTCGCCCGGATGAATCACCCCTTCCAGGATGATTTCCGCGATGGCCGGCACTTGCAGGTCGTTGCCACGGCATTTCACCAGCTCGGTGCGGTTGCCCCGCAGCAGGCCGGCGAAAGCGTATTCGGAGAGGCTGTCCGGCACCGGCGTCACGGCGCCGAGGATGGTCGCCGGGTCGGCTCCCAGGGCCACGGATACCGGGAACGGCTGGCCCGGGTGCTTCTCACACCATTCGCGGTAATCCAGCGCGCCGCCACGGTGGCTCAACCAGCGCATGATCACCTTGTTGCGACCGATCACCTGCTGGCGATAGATCCCGAGGTTCTGCCGGTCCTTGTTCGGGCCCTTGGTGACGGTCAGGCCCCAGGTGATCAGCGGGCCGACATCGCCCGGCCAACAGGTCTGCACCGGCAGCATCGCCAGGTCGACGTCATCGCCTTCGATGACCACTTCCTGGCAGATCGCGTCCTTGACGACTTTCGGCGCCATGGAAATGATCTTGCGAAAGATCGGCAGCTTGGACCAGGCATCCTTCAGCCCCTTGGGCGGCTCGGGCTCCTTGAGGAAGGCCAGCAGCTTGCCGATTTCCCGCAGTTCGCTGACCGCTTCGGCGCCCATGCCCAGCGCCACGCGCTCCGGGGTGCCGAACAGGTTGCCCAGCACCGGAATGTCGTAGCCGGTGGGCTTTTCAAACAGCAGGGCCGGACCTTTGGCACGCAAGGTGCGATCGCAGACCTCGGTCATTTCCAGCACTGGGGACACCGGAACCTGGATGCGCTTGAGTTCGCCGCGCTGTTCCAGACCGCTGATAAAGTCGCGCAAGTCGCGATACTGCATGCGTGAGCCTCGTTTTGGCCGTGGCGTTCGGGGCTGGCAGTTTAGCGCCGAACCCGACTGTTCAGAACAGTGAACTGCCGTTCATCAATAATCAGATAGCAAAAAGCCGGGTTTCCCCGGCTTTTTGCGGTCCTGCTCGACTTACTTGCGTTTCATCGACAGGAAGAACTCATCGTTGGTCTTGGTCTGTTTCAGCTTGTCGACCAGGAACTCGATGGCGGCGACTTCATCCATCGGATGCAGCAGCTTGCGCAGGATCCACATGCGCTGCAGCTCGTCGTCGGCGGTCAGCAACTCTTCGCGGCGCGTGCCGGAACGGTTGATGTTGATGGCCGGGAATACACGCTTCTCGGCGATCTTGCGGTCCAGAGGCAGCTCCATGTTGCCGGTGCCCTTGAACTCTTCGTAGATCACTTCGTCCATCTTCGAGCCGGTTTCAACCAGCGCGGTGGCGATGATGGTCAGCGAGCCGCCTTCTTCGATGTTCCGCGCGGCGCCGAAGAAACGCTTCGGTTTTTCCAGGGCGTGGGCATCGACACCACCGGTCAGCACCTTGCCGGAGCTCGGGATCACGGTGTTGTAGGCACGGGCCAGGCGGGTGATGGAGTCGAGCAGGATCACCACGTCCTTCTTGTGTTCGACCAGGCGCTTGGCCTTCTCGATCACCATCTCGGCAACCTGCACGTGGCGGGTTGGCGGTTCGTCGAAGGTGGAGGCGACCACTTCGCCGCGCACGGTGCGCTGCATCTCGGTCACTTCTTCCGGACGTTCGTCGATCAGCAGCACGATCAGATGAACTTCTGGGTTGTTGCGGGTGATGTTCGACGCGATGTTCTGCAGCATGATGGTCTTGCCCGCTTTCGGCGGAGCAACGATCAGACCACGCTGGCCTTTACCGATCGGGGCGCACAGGTCGATGACACGACCGGTCAGGTCTTCGGTGGAACCGTTGCCGGCTTCCATCTTCATGCGCACGGTCGGGAACAGCGGCGTCAGGTTTTCGAACAGGATCTTGTTCTTCGCGTTCTCGGGACGATCGTAGTTGATCGTGTCGACCTTCAGCAGTGCGAAGTAACGCTCGCCTTCCTTTGGAGGGCGGATCTTGCCAACGATGGTGTCACCGGTGCGCAAGTTGAAACGACGGATCTGGCTCGGGGAGACGTAGATATCGTCTGGGCCGGCCAGATAGGAGGCGTCGGAGGAGCGAAGAAAGCCGAAGCCGTCCTGGAGGATCTCCAGCACGCCATCACCGGAGATTTCCTCGCCGCTTTTAGCGTGCTTTTTCAGCAGGGAGAAAATCACGTCCTGCTTGCGCGAACGGGCCATATTTTCTATGCCCATCTGTTCGGCCAATTCGAGCAGTTCGGTAATCGGCTTTTGCTTGAGTTCAGTCAGATTCATATAGGAATGACGTAATCATTTATGGAGGGGGGAAATTAAGCTTTTGGCTTAATGATGCCGCGCCGCGGAGAAGGCGACAGGATCGCGTACTTATTCGAAAAGGAGAGCGTCGGCGACGGCTTGCAGGGGGCAGAGGAGAAACCAGTGCGGGGCCGAATGTAACACCTGAGTTTCTGAGCGTCTAGCCCTGAATAATGAAAAAGCCCCGCTATTTACGGGGCTTTTTTGATGCGATTTACAACGACGCTTAGATGTTGGCGTCGAGGAAAGCAGCCAGTTGCGACTTGGACAGTGCGCCGACCTTGGTGGCTTCGACGTTGCCGTTCTTGAACAGCATCAGCGTCGGGATACCACGCACGCCATGCTTGGCCGGGGTTTCCTGGTTTTCGTCGATGTTCAGCTTGGCAACGGTCAGCTTGCCTTTGTAGGTTTCAGCGATTTCGTCCAGGACCGGAGCGATCATTTTGCATGGGCCGCACCACTCAGCCCAGTAGTCGACCAGTACAGCGCCTTCGGCCTTGAGTACGTCAGCCTCGAAGCTAGCGTCGCTAACGTGTTTGATAAGATCGCTGCTCATGGAAGTCTCCAGGTTGTAAGCAAAAAAACGTGGCCCATCATAGCCGCCCTTCCCGCGTTCAGGAAGCCGGAGTTGATTGACTCTCGCTATGGTGCCCGATGAATTTGGGTATAGCTCAACTGGAAACTATGCGGGGGTGACAAAGGCGATTCCGGTGCGCAACGCCGCGCCGCGCACATGCTCCTGCATGGCCTTCTGCGCCGCTCCAGAGGCATGCCGGGCCAGCCCGCGCAGGATCTTGCGGTGCTCTTGCCAGGTTTCCATGGCCCGCTCGGGCCGGATGAACGGTAGTTTCTGGCTCTCCAGGAAGATCTCGGCGCTGGTACTGAGAATACTCACCATTGCCTGATTGCCGCTGGCCTGCAGGATCTTCTGGTGAAACTCGAAGTCCAGCCGCGCCGCCGCCTCGAAATCCGCCGCCCGCAGCTCGTTGCGCATGGCCTCGACATTGTCCTGCAGCGCATCCAGCTCGTCGGCGGTCAGGGTCACGGCCGCCAGCCCCGCGGCGAAGCCTTCCAGGGCATAACGCAGCTGAAAGATATCCGTCGGCGAGGCCTGGGCCGCGAACGGCCAGCTCAGCCCCACGCCATTGACCGGCGACTCCGCGGCCTGCACGAACACGCCCTTGCCGGGCTGCACGCTGATCACGCCCAAGGCGCTCAAGGACGACAGCGCCTCGCGCAACGAGGCCCGGCTGACCCCCAATTGCACGGCCAGATCGCGCTGCGACGGCAGCGCATCGCCCGGGCCGAAGCCGCGCTCGTTGATCAATTGGCGGATGGCTTGCAGCGCCACCTCGGGTACGGCGCGGGAGATCGAGTTCATAAAATTCAGGCTGGCCGGTCCAGGAAAAAGCTAGTTGTAAAGCTATTCGCCGAGCCCGGCAAGTCGTGCCCCAAGGGGGTTCGGGCGCATCGCCGGACGCTCGATAAGGGGGCAGAAACGCCAACAACTGTTCAGACCAGTAAGACCGAACAAAACCAGCAAAACCCAGCACTCCAGGGCTTTTACCGGCGCTTGGCACGGCCTGTGCTGTGTCGCTGCGCAGAAATCACTTCCCGTGAATCCGGAGATTTGCCATGACCAAGCGTTTCAGCGCCCTGCTCTCTGCCCTGTTTGCCAGTCTGATGCTGAGTCAGATGCCCGCCCACGCCAACGGCCTGGACGATGTCGTCGCCCGTGGCACCCTCAAGGTGGCCGTGCCCCAGGATTTCCCGCCGTTCGGCTCGGTCGGTCCGGACATGAAACCCCGCGGCCTGGATATCGACACCGCGAAACTGCTGGCCGACCAGCTCAAGGTCAAGCTCGAACTGACGCCGGTCAACAGCACCAACCGCATTCCGTTCCTGACCACCGGCAAGGTCGACCTGGTGATCTCCAGCCTCGGCAAGAATCCGGAGCGCGAGAAGGTCATCGACTTCTCCCAGGCCTACGCACCCTTCTACCTGGCGGTATTCGGCCCACCCGAGGCGCCAATCGCCACCCTCGACGACCTCAAGGGCAAGACCATCAGCGTCACCCGTGGCGCCATCGAAGACATCGAGCTGACCGCCGTGGCCCCGCAAGGCGTGACCATCAAGCGCTTCGAGGACAACAACTCGACCATCGCCGCCTACCTGGCCGGCCAGGTCGACCTGATCGCCAGCGGCAACGTGGTGATGGTCGCCATCAGCGAGCGCAACCCGAAACGCATCCCGGCGATGAAGGTCAAGCTCAAGGATTCCCCGGTCTATGTCGGCGTGAACAAGAACCAGCCGGAGCTGCTGGACAAGGTCAACCAGATCCTCACCACCGCCAAGGCCGACGGCAGCCTGGAAAAGAACGCCCAGCTGTGGCTCAAGCAGCCGTTGCCGGCTGGCCTCTGATCGCGGTCGCGGAGGTTATCCATGGCTTATCAGTTCGACTTTCTACCGGTGCTGGAAAACACCGGCCTGCTGCTGCGCGGCGCCCTGTTCACCCTTGAGCTGACCGCCATCGGCGCGCTGCTCGGGGTCGGCCTGGGCATCGTCGGCGCGGTGGTGCGGGCCTGGAAGATCCAGCCCTTCTCGGCCCTCTTCGGCGTCTACGTCGAGCTGATCCGCAACACCCCGTTCCTGGTGCAGCTGTTCTTCATCTTCTTTGGCCTGCCGTCCCTGGGGCTGCAGATTTCCGAGTGGCAGGCGGCAGTGCTGGCAATGGTGATCAACCTGGGCGCGTACTCCACGGAAATCATCCGCGCCGGCATCCAGGCCATCCCCCGCGGCCAGCTGGAAGCCGCGGCGGCCCTGGCCATGACCCGCCTGGAAGCCTTCCGCCACGTGGTGTTGCTGCCGGCGCTGGGCAAGGTGTGGCCGGCCCTGAGCAGCCAGATCATCATCGTCATGCTCGGTTCGGCGGTGTGTTCGCAGATCGCTACCGAGGAGCTGAGCTTCGCCGCCAACTTCATTCAGTCGCGCAACTTCCGCGCCTTTGAAACCTACGCCCTGACCACGCTGATCTACCTGTGCATGGCCCTGCTGATCCGGCAGCTGCTGAACTGGGTCGGGCGCCGCTATATCGCGAGGAGCAGCCAATGAGTGATTTCAGCTTCTGGGACATCGTGCGCAACCTGCTGACCGGCCTGCAATGGACCCTGCTGCTGTCGCTGGTGGCCTTTATCGGCGGCGGGTTGATCGGCTTGCTGATCATGACCCTGCGCATTTCCAAGAAGGCTTTCCCCAGCCATTTCGCCCGCCTGTATATCGAGCTGTTCCAGGGCACGCCGCTGTTGATGCAGCTGTTCCTGGTGTTCTTCGGCATCGCCCTGCTGGGTGTGGATATCTCGCCCTGGCTGGCGGCGGCCATCGCCCTGACGCTGTTCACCAGCGCCTACCTGGCGGAGATCTGGCGCGGCTGCGTCGACTCGATCCCCAACGGCCAGTGGGAAGCCTCCTCCAGCCTGGCGCTCAACCCTTATGAACAGCTGCGCCATGTGATCCTGCCACAAGCTCTGCGGATCGCCGTGGCGCCCACCGTGGGCTTTTCGGTGCAGGTGGTCAAAGGCACCGCGGTGACCTCGATCATCGGCTTCACCGAGCTGACCAAGACCGGTGGCATGCTCGCCAACGCCACCTTCGAGCCCTTCATGGTCTACGGCCTGGTGGCGCTCGGTTACTTCTTGCTGTGCTACCCCCTGTCCCTCAGTGCGCGCTACCTGGAAAGGAGACTGCATGCCTCTGCTTAGAATTTCCGCCCTGCATAAATATTACGGCGACCATCATGTGCTCAAGGGCATCGACCTCAGTATCGAGGAAGGCCAGGTGGTGGCGATCATCGGCCGCAGCGGCTCGGGCAAGAGCACTTTGCTGCGCACCCTCAACGGCCTGGAGTCGATCAACGACGGGGTCATCGAAGTCGACGGCGAATACCTCGACGCCGCCCGCGCCGACCTGCGCAGCCTGCGGCAGAAGGTCGGCATGGTGTTCCAGCAGTTCAACCTGTTCCCACACCTGACCGTCGGCGAGAACGTCATGCTCGCGCCGCAAGTGGTGCAAAAGGTGCCCAAGGCCAAGGCCGCCGAACTGGCGCGCGAGATGCTGAAACGGGTCGGCCTGGAGGAGAAGTTCGACGCTTTCCCCGACCGCCTGTCCGGCGGCCAGCAGCAGCGGGTGGCGATTGCCCGGGCCCTGGCCATGTCGCCTAAGGTGCTGCTGTGCGACGAGATCACCTCGGCCCTCGACCCGGAACTGGTCAACGAAGTCCTGAGCGTGGTGCGCCAGCTGGCCAAGGACGGCATGACCCTGATCATGGTGACCCACGAGATGCGTTTTGCCCGGGAAGTGGGCGACAAGCTGGTGTTCATGCACCAGGGCAAGGTGCATGAAGTGGGCGACCCGAAAGTGCTGTTCGCCAACCCGCAGACGCCGGAGCTGGCGAACTTCATCGGGACCAACGAAAGCGCTTGATGCTGACTGGAGCCGCTGCCGCAGGCTGAGATAAGGCCCGCAGGGCCTTCCTGGGCCTTCAAGAACAGCGCCTGCTGCGCAGTCGGTCGCAGCCTGCGGCAGCGGCTACAGGAGCTACAGGAGCTGTGGCGCAAGGATTCATGCGTTGAATCAACGCATTGGACACTGCGCGTTGGCGCGAGCGATTGATCGTGGCAGGATGGCAAGGTTATCGACCGAGACCCCCAAACCATGCCGCAAACCCAAGCCAAGAATCTGTCCCTGATCGCCGCCATCGACCTGGGCTCCAACAGCTTTCACATGGTCGTGGCCAAGGCTCACCATAATGAAATCCGCATTCTCGAGCGGCTCGGTGAAAAGGTGCAGTTGGCCGCCGGGATCGACGAAGACCGTCAACTCAACGAAGAATCCATGCAGCGCGGGCTCGATTGCCTGAAGCGCTTCGCCCAACTGATCAACGGCATGCCCTTGGGCGCGGTGCGCATCGTCGGCACCAACGCCCTGCGCGAAGCCCGCAACCGCGGCGAATTCATCCGCCGCGCCGAGGAGATCCTCGGCCACCCGGTGGAAGTCATCTCCGGTCGTGAAGAAGCCCGCCTCATCTACCTGGGCGTGTCCCATACCCTCGCCGACACCCCGGGCAAACGCCTGGTCGCCGACATCGGCGGCGGCAGTACCGAATTCATCATCGGCCAGCGCTTCGAGCCGCTGCTGCGCGAAAGCCTGCAGATGGGCTGCGTCAGCTTCACCCAGCGCTATTTCCGCGACGGCAAGATCACCCCGGCGCGCTACGCCCAGGCCTACACCGCGGCGCGCCTGGAAATCATGAGCATCGAACACGCCCTGCATCGCCTGACCTGGGATGAAGCCATCGGCTCCTCGGGCACCATCCGCGCCATCGGCCTGGCGCTCAAGGCCGGCGGCCACGGCAGCGGTGAAGTCAACGCCGAAGGCCTGGCCTGGCTCAAGCGCCGGCTGTTCAAGCTGGGCGACGTAGAGAAAATCGACTTCGAAGGCATCAAGCCGGATCGCCGGGCGATCTTCCCGGCCGGCCTGGCGATTCTCGAAGCCATCTTCGACGCCCTCGAACTGCAGCGCATGGACCATTGCGAAGGCGCCCTGCGCGAAGGCGTGCTCTACGACCTGCTGGGCCGCCATCACCACGAAGACGTGCGCGAGCGCACCCTTGGCTCGCTGATGGAGCGTTATCACGTCGACCTGGAACAGGCTGCCCGGGTCGAGCGCAAGGCGCTCCACGCCTTCGACCAGGTGGCCGAGGACTGGGACCTGGAGGACGGCGTCTGGCGCGAACTGTTGGGCTGGGCCGCCAAGGTCCATGAAGTGGGCCTGGACATCGCCCACTACCATTACCACAAGCATGGCGCCTACCTGATCGAGCACTCGGACCTTGCCGGCTTCTCCCGCGAAGACCAGCAAATGCTCGCGCTACTGGTACGCGGTCACCGCCGCAACATTCCCAAGGACAAGTTCGCCGAATTCGGCGAGGAAGGCAGCAAGCTGATTCGCCTGTGCGTGCTGCTGCGTTTCGCCATCCTGTTCCACCACATCCGCGGCACCCAGGAAATGCCCCAGGTAAAGCTGCACGCCGCCGGCGACAGCCTGGAGGTGATGTTCCCGGCAAACTGGCTGGACGAGAACCAGCTGACCCAGGCCGACTTCGCCCTGGAAGCGGAATGGCTGACCCGGGTCGGCATCACCCTCAACGTGCACTGATCTCTGCGTAGGAGCCGGCTTGCCGGCGAAGAGGCCCTCGAGCCCTGCATCAGCCTTGAGGACGCCTCGCCGGCAAGCCGGCTCCTACAATCCCCAGCCAAGCGATATAACAACAAAAAGGCCAGCCCGATGTTCGGGCTGGCCTTTTTGTTGGCGGCACCTGAGGTGCTCAGCGCACCGCCAGCACCGGGTTGCTCAGGCGCTCCAGCAATGTGGCCTGGGCGCTGCGCGGGTTCTGGTTGCCGGTCGGCGTGTTGCGGATGTAGCGACCGTCCGACTGCAGGCTCCAGCTGTGGGTGTTATCGGTGAGATAACTTTCCAGCTCCTTCTTGACCCGCAGGATCAGCTTCTTGCCCTCGACCGGGAAGCAGGTCTCGACACGCTTGTCGAGGTTGCGCTCCATCCAGTCGGCGCTGGACAGGAACATCTGCTCCTCGCCGCCATTGAGGAAATAGAACACCCGGGTGTGCTCCAGGAAGCGACCGATGATCGAACGCACATGGATGTTGTGCGACACGCCGGCGATCCCCGGACGCAGGCAGCACATGCCCCGCACCACCAGGTCGATACGCACGCCCGACTGGCTGGCCTTGTACAGCGCGCGGATGATCTTCGGATCGGTCAGCGAGTTGAACTTGGCGATGATGTGCGCCGGCTTGCCGTCCAGGGCGAACTGGGTCTCCCGGGCGATCATGTCGAGCATGCCCTTCTTCAGGGTGAAGGGCGCATGCAGCAGCTTCTTCATGCGCAGGGTCTTGCCCATGCCGATCAACTGGCTGAAGAGCTTGCCGACGTCTTCGCACAAGGCATCGTCGGACGTCAGCAGACTGTAGTCGGTGTACAGGCGGGCGTTGCCGGCGTGGTAGTTGCCGGTGCCCAGGTGGGCATAGCGCACGATCTCACCGGATTCGCGACGCAGGATCAGCATCATCTTGGCGTGGGTCTTGAAGCCGACCACGCCGTAGATCACCACCGCGCCGGCCGCTTGCAGGCGGCTGGCCAGTTGCAGGTTGGACTCTTCGTCGAAACGCGCGCGCAGCTCGATCACCGCGGTGACTTCCTTGCCGTTACGCGCCGCGTCCACCAGCGCATCGACGATTTCCGAGTTGGCGCCGCTGCGGTACAGGGTCTGGCGCACCGCCAGCACGTGCGGGTCCTTGGCCGCCTGGCGCAGCAGGTCGACCACCGGAGTGAAGGACTCGAACGGGTGCAGCAGCAGGATGTCCTGCTTGCTGATCACGCTGAAGATGTTCTCGCTGTTCTGCAGCAGCTTGGGAATCTGCGGGGTGAACGGCGTGTATTGCAGCTCCGGATGGCTGTCCAGGCCGGTGATGCTGAACAGGCGCGTCAGGTTCACCGGACCGTTGACCTGGTACAGCTCGGTCTCGCTCAGGTTGAACTGCTTGAGCAGGTAGTCGGACAGATGTTTCGGGCAGGTGTCGGCCACTTCCAGACGCACCGCATCGCCGTAACGACGGGAGAACAGCTCGCCGCGCAGGGCGCGGGCCAGGTCTTCGACGTCCTCGGTGTCCACCGCCAGGTCGGCGTTGCGGGTCAGGCGGAACTGATAGCAGCCCTTTACCTTCATGCCCTGGAACAGGTCATCGGCGTGGGCGTGGATCATCGACGAGAGGAATACATAGTTGTCGCCAGGGCCGCCGACTTCTTCCGGCACCTTGATGATCCGCGGCAGCAGGCGCGGCGCCGGGATGATCGCCAGGCCGGAGTCGCGGCCGAAGGCGTCGATCCCTTCGAGCTCGACGATGAAGTTCAGGCTCTTGTTCACCAGCAGCGGGAACGGGTGGGTCGGGTCGAGGCCGATCGGGGTGATGATCGGCGCGATCTCGTCGCGGAAGTAGCGACGGACCCAGGTCTTGAGCTTGGTGGTCCAGTAACGGCGACGGATGAAGCGGACCTGATGTTTCTCCAGCTCCGGCAACAGAATGTCGTTGAGGATCGCGTACTGGCGGTCGACGTGACCGTGCACCAGGTCGCTGATGCGCGCCAGGGCCTGGTGCGGTTGCAGGCCATCGGCACCGGCCTGTTCACGGGCGAAGGTAATCTGCTTCTTCAGGCCGGCGACGCGGATCTCGAAGAACTCGTCCAGGTTGCTGGAGAAGATCAGCAGGAACTTCAGGCGCTCCAGCAACGGGTAGGACTCGTCCAGCGCCTGTTCCAGCACGCGGATGTTGAACTGCAGTTGCGACAGCTCGCGATGGATATACAGGCTGCTGTCATCCAGGCTCGGGATGACCAGGGTCGGCATCGCCACATGCGGCGCGTCCGCTTGCACCGGCGGGGCTTCCAGCTCCGGTGGTGTTTCAACAACCTGCTCGACCACGGGTTGAGCTTCTTTTACGGCAACTTCAGTGAGTCCTTCGGTATTCATCGCGTGTTCCTGGGAGGGCTATTTTTGCTCTCGTAACAATTGAGCAGCACGAACGGCAAAGTAAGTCAGGATGCCATCGGCACCCGCGCGTTTAAAGGCGGTCAAGGACTCGAGGATAACCCCTTCGCTCAACCAGCCATTCTGGATCGCCGCCATGTGCATGGCGTATTCGCCGCTGACCTGATAGACAAAGGTCGGCACCTTGAATTCATCCTTGACCCGCAAAAGGATGTCCAAGTACGGCATGCCCGGCTTGACCATGACCATGTCTGCGCCTTCGGCGAGGTCGGCGGCCACTTCATGCAGGGCTTCGTGGCTGTTGGCCGGGTCCATCTGGTAGGAGGCCTTGTTGGCCTTGCCCAGGTTCAGCGCCGAGCCGACCGCGTCGCGGAACGGGCCGTAATAGGCGCTGGCGTACTTGGCCGAATAGGCCATGATCCGCACGTTGACGTGCCCGGCCAGCTCCAGGGCTTCGCGGATCGCCTGGATGCGACCGTCCATCATGTCCGAAGGCGCGACCACCTGGGCGCCGGCTTCGGCATGGGACAGGGCTTGCTTGACCAGCGCGTCGACGGTGATGTCGTTCTGCACATAGCCTTCTTCGTCGAGGATGCCGTCCTGGCCGTGAGTGGTGAACGGGTCGAGCGCCACGTCGGTGATCACCCCCAGCTCAGGGAAACGTTCACGCAGCGCGCGGGTGGCGCGCTGGGCAATGCCGTTCGGGTTCCAGGCTTCGGCGGCGTCCAGCGACTTGAGCTCCGCCGGGGTCACCGGGAACAACGCCAGCGCGGGAATCCCCAGCTCGACCCACTGCGCCGCTTCCTCCAGCAGAAGGTCGATGGTCAGGCGTTCGACGCCCGGCATCGAGGCCACCGCTTCCCGGCGATTCTCACCGTCGAGCACGAATACCGGCAGGATCAGGTCATCGGTGGTCAGGACGTTTTCACGAACCAGGCGACGAGAAAAATCATCACGACGATTGCGACGCAGGCGGGTGGCAGGAAACAAACGGTTGGCTGGGGTAAAGCTCACGACAGACTCCTGAGCCCGCGCAGGCGGGCGAGCGTGACAGTTATAAGCGCCCATTATGACGAACGGATGACAGTTGTGCTTAACCCTGTGACCGGTAGTCGCAGCTATTGTCCAGCCAGCATTTGTTCACGTCGAGACACATTTGGATACTTTCCTCCATGGGCTCGAAGGGTTAGGCTGCGCGTTCATTTCGCCAGCATCCAGACAATGCTCCAACAATTTCTTCAGGAATTCGGCTACTTCGCCCTCTTTCTCGGCACATTCTTCGAAGGCGAGACCATCCTGGTTCTGGCCGGCTTTCTCGCGTTTCGCGGATACATGGATATCAACCTGGTGGTGGTCGTGGCCTTCTTCGGCAGCTATGCCGGCGACCAGCTGTGGTACTTCCTGGGACGCAAGCACGGGCGCAAGCTCCTGGCGCGCAAGCCGCGCTGGCAATTGATGGGCGATCGGGCGCTGGAGCATATCCGCAAGCATCCGGACATCTGGGTGCTGAGCTTCCGCTTCGTCTACGGCCTGCGCACCGTGATGCCGGTGGCCATCGGCCTGTCGGGGTATCCGCCGGGACGTTATCTGTTGCTCAACGGCATTGGCGCGGCGATCTGGGCCGCCGCCCTGGCCGCCGCGGCCTATCACTTCGGCGCCGTGCTCGAAGGCATGCTGGGCAGCATCAAGAAATACGAACTGTGGGTGCTCGGCGCCTTGCTGGTCCTGGGCTTTGCCCTGTGGCTGCGCCGCCGCTTCAAGAATGCGCGGCTGGCCAAGGCGATCTACGAAGCCGAACAGGTCAAGCAGAACGAGCAGAACGATTGCTGCAAGTCTAAGACGCCAGTCGAGTAAGGCGGCCCCGACAGCAGTAAAGCGCAATGCCACTGAGCAGGCTGTAACTGATCAGGCCGACCCAGCCCAAGGCGCTGGCCGGCCACAGCCCGACCAGGGGCGCCAGCCACACCAGCGGCAGGTTCGACGCCAGCCGCAGCAACTCCATCTTCAGCGCCCACGGGCGATTCTCCAGCGCCACCCCCAGCACGAACAGACCGAAGGCCATGGCGCTCCAGCCCAGCACCAGGGCCGCGACCGGCAGGTTGTCGCCCAGGTTCATCAGGTAGCTGCCAAAGGCGGCGTACACCGCGAACTGCAACACCACATAAGCCTGCTGCCGGGCATCCAGCGGCACCTCGAACTTGCGGAACTGGCTCAGGTCCGGCTTGCGCAGCGGGTATTTGGCCGCCACATCCGCCGGGCGCCAGCCGGTACGCATGAACCAAATCCGCAGCTTGTCCCAAACGCGCTCGGTACGCCGCGCATCGTCCAGCAACTGGGCATAGAACTGCAGGTTGGCCCACACCGGGTTCCAGCTGGCCAGGGGCGTGGTGACGCCGAAGATCACTGGTTCGTTGTCGTCTTCTTCCTGGAAGGTGCCGAACAGCCGATCCCAAATAATGAACACGCCGCCGTAGTTGCGATCCATGTAGAGAGCGTTCTGTGCATGGTGGGCCCGATGATTGGACGGCGAGACGAAAAACCATTCGAACCAGCCGAGCTTGGGAATGTGCCGGGTGTGCACCCAGAACTGATACAGCAGGTTCAACGCCCCCACGCTGACAAACACCAGCAGCGGCACCCCCAGCACGGCCATCGGCAGGTAGAAGATCCAGCTCAGCAGGAAGCCGGTGCTGGTCTGGCGCAATGCCGTGGAGAGGTTGTAGTCCTCGCTCTGGTGATGCACCGAATGCGCCGCCCAGAGAATGTTGCGCTCATGGCCCATGCGGTGCAGCCAGTAGTAGCAGAAGTCGTAGAGGACAAAGGCGAACACCCAGACCCAGGCGCTCTCGGCCGACAGGCTGAAGAGCCCCAGGTGTTCCAGGGCAAAGGCGTAGGTCACCAGGCCGACCCCCTTGGTCAACAGCCCGGTGGTGGTCGACAAGGCCCCGGTGCTGAGACTGTTGATGGCGTCCGCGACCCGATAGTTGTTCACCCCCCGCCAGCGGTCGACCAGCAGCTCGAGGGCGATCAGCACAAAGAAGAACGGCACCGCATAAAGAATGAAATTCATGACACGACCTGATCGGAATCCTGATCGAAGATTAGGTCGGGCGGCGGGATAACCCTATGGCAACGGGCGACAAATTAGTGGACATTTAACGCCATGAATCTGGAGAAAAAACCATGAGCAAAAAAGTTGCAGTGATCCTTTCCGGCTGTGGCGTCTACGACGGTGCCGAGATCCATGAAAGCGTCATCACCCTGCTGCGCCTGGACCAGCGTGGCGCCCAGGTGCAGTGCTTCGCCCCGAACATCGCCCAGCTGCATGTGATCAACCACCTGACCGGCGCAGAGATGCCCGAGTCGCGCAATGTCCTGGTGGAATCGGCGCGCATCGCCCGTGGCCAGGTGAAAGACATTCGTGAGGCCGACGCCGAAGACTTCGACGCACTGATCGTGCCCGGCGGCTTTGGCGCGGCGAAAAACCTTTCCAACTTCGCCGTGGAAGGGGCCGGCTGCACGGTCCAGCCGGATGTCCTGGCGCTGACCGAAGCCTTCGCCGAAGCCGGCAAGCCGGTGGGCCTGATCTGCATCTCGCCGGCCTTGGCGGCGAAGATCTACGGCCCGGGCGTCACCTGCACCATTGGCAACGACGCCGACACCGCGGCTGCCGTCAGCAAGATGGGCGCGACCCACGCCGAGTGCGCCGTCGGCGACATCATCGAGGACAAGGCGCGCAAGCTGGTCAGCACCCCGGCCTACATGCTCGCGCAGTCCATCAGCGAAGCGGCGGCCGGGATCAATAAGCTGGTGGATCGGGTGCTGGAACTGACCCACGAAAACGACGAGTAACCCAAAAGCCGTGGCGAGCCGGCAAGCGCCCTCGCCTCGCGGGAATCGTCAGGCCTGGCGCGCCAGCCGCGTCAGGATGCGGTCCAGGGCGTTGGCGAAGGCCTGTTTCTCGCGGTCCCCATAAGCGCCTGGCCCACCACCGACCTGCCCCTGCTCGCGCAGATCGGTAAACAGGTTACGCACCGCCAGCCGCTCGCCCATGTTCTGCGCATCGAATTCCTTGCCCCGCGGGTCGAGGGCGGCGACGCCTTTCTTCACCAGGCGGTCGGCCAGGGGCACGTCGCTGCAGATCACCAGATCGCCCGGCACCGCGTGTTCCACCAGGTAATCGTCGGCCGCATCCGGGCCGCTGGGCACCACGATCAGCTTGACGCAGGCAAAGGCCGGCTTGATCTGCGGTTGCCCCGCCACCAGCACCAACTCGAACTGACGCTTGAGGGCAAACCTCACCACCTGATCCTTCGCCACCTTGGGGCAGGCGTCGGCATCGATCCACACACGCATTGCGTTATTCCTCTAAAAGCATCGCGGGCAAGCCGCGCGCC
>NZ_JAQZAA010000092.1:0-89802 GCF_028640875.1 Pseudomonas sp. SBT1-2
CCGAGGCGCACCGCCGAGAACACTTCCATCGGCAGGGTGGTGGAACCCGGGCCGGAGACGAAGCTCGCCAGCACCAGGTCGTCCAGGGACAGGGCGAAGGACATCATGCCGCCCGCCGCCAACGAGGGCGCGATCATCGGGATGGTGATCAGGAAGAACACCTTCCACGGCCGTGCCCCCAGGTCCATGGCCGCCTCTTCGATGGACAGGTCCAGCTCACGCAGGCGCGCCGACACCACCACCGCCACATAGGCGGCGCAGAACGTGGTGTGGGCGATCCAGATGGTGACGATGCCACGCTCCTGCGGCCAGCCGATCATCTGCGCCATGGCCACGAACAGCAGCAACAGCGACAGGCCGGTGATCACCTCCGGCATCACCAGCGGCGCGGTGACCAGGCCACCGAACAAGGTGCGGCCCTTGAAGCGGGTGACCCGGGTCAGCACAAAGGCCGCCAGGGTGCCCAGGGCCACCGCGGCGATCGCGGTGTAGCAGGCGATCTCCAGGGAACGCACCACCGAGCCCATCAACTGCTGGTTATCCAGCAGGCCGACATACCACTTCACCGACCAGCCGCCCCAGACCGTCACCAGCTTGGAGGCGTTGAACGAGTAGATCACCAGGATCAGCATCGGCAGGTAAATGAACGCCAGGCCGAGCACCAGCATCAGGCTGGAAAATCCGAAACGTTTCATGCCCGTCCCTCCATCTCTTTGGCCTGGCTGCGGTTGAACAGCAGGATCGGAATAATCAGGATCGCCAGCATCACCACCGCCAGGGCGGAGGCCACCGGCCAGTCACGGTTGTTGAAGAACTCCTGCCACAGCACGCGGCCGATCATCAGGGTCTCGGGGCCGCCCAGCAGTTCGGGAATCACGAATTCGCCGACCACCGGAATGAACACCAGCATGCAACCGGCAATGATGCCGTTCTTGGCCAGGGGCACGGTGATTTTCCAGAAGTTGTTGAAGTTGCTCGAACCCAGGTCCGAGGCGGCTTCCAGCAGGCTCTGGTCGTGCTTGACCAGGTTGGCGTACAGCGGCAGCACCATAAATGGCAGGTACGCATACACCACGCCGATATAGACCGCGGTGTTGGTGTTGAGGATTTCGATCGGCGCCGAGGTCAGGCCGCTCCACATCAGGAAGCCGTTGAGCAAACCGTTGTTGCTGAGGATGCCCATCCAGGCATAGACGCGGATCAGGATCGCGGTCCAGGTCGGCATCATGATCAGCAGCAGCAAGACGTTCTGCGTCTCCTTGCTGGCCTTGGTGATCGCGTAGGCCATGGGGAAGCCGATCACCAGACACATCAGGGTGCTGAGCAGGGCGACTTTCAGCGAGCCGAGGTAGGCCGAGATATACAGCTCGTCACCCACCAGCAACGCGTAGTTGCCGACGTTGAGCAGCAGCTGGAATTTCTGTTCGGCGAAGCTGTAGATCTCCGAGTAAGGGGGAATGGCCAGGGCCGCTTCCGAGAAGCTGATCTTCATCACCAGGAAAAACGGCAGCATGAAGAACAGGAACAGCCAGAGGAATGGAATGCCGATCACCAGCTTGCGACCGCTGGGCAGCACACGGGTCAAACGCTGATTGAGAGTGCTCATGGTTGACGTACTCATGTGCGCAGTACCACGCCGCTGTCGTCTTCCCACCACACGTACACCTGGTCGTCCCAGGTCGGCCGCGCGCCACGGCGTTCGGCGTTGGCCATGAACGACTGGACGATCTTGCCGCCAGGCAGTTCGACGTAGAACACCGAATGCCCGCCGAGGTAGGCGATGTCATGCACCTTGCCCTGGGACCAGTTGTAGCGGTGCTCGGGCCGGGTGGTGCTGACCAGCATTTTTTCCGGGCGGATGGCGTAGGTCACCGACTTGTCCTGCACCGAGGTGCTGACGCCGTGGCCGACGTAGATCTTCTGTTCCAGCTCCGGGCAGTGGATCACCGCGTGGCCTTCCAGGTCTTCGATGACGGTGCCGTCGAAGGCGTTCACGTTGCCGATGAACTCGCAGACCATGCGGCTCACCGGGGCCTCGTAGATGTCCACCGGGCTGCCGATCTGGGCGATCCAGCCCAGGTGCATGATGGCGATGCGCTGGGCCATGGTCATGGCTTCTTCCTGGTCGTGGGTCACCATCACACAGGTCACGCCGACGCGCTCGATGATCTCCACCAGTTCCAACTGCATCTGCGAACGCAGCTTTTTATCCAGGGCGCCCATGGGTTCGTCGAGCAACAGCAGCTTCGGCCGCTTGGCCAGGGAGCGGGCCAGGGCCACGCGCTGGCGCTGGCCGCCGGACAGCTGGTGCGGTTTGCGCTTGGCGTACTGGGTCATGTGCACCAGCTTGAGCATCTCGGCCACGCGGGCATCGATCTCGGCCTTGGGAATCTTGTCCTGCTGCAGGCCGAAGGCAATGTTCTGGGCCACGGTCATGTGCGGGAACAGCGCATAGGACTGGAACATCATGTTGATCGGCCGCTCATAGGGCGGCATGTCGGTGATGTCCACGCCGTCCAGGTAGATACGCCCCTCCGTCGGTCGCTCGAAGCCCGCCAGCATGCGCAGCAGGGTGGACTTGCCGGAGCCCGAGCCACCGAGCAGGGCGAAGATCTCGCCCTGGTGAATGTCCAGGGACACATCGTCCACGGCCACGGTTTCATCGAACTTCTTGGTCACGCGGTCGACTCTCACCAGCACCTTCTGCGGTTGCGGGTGACCTTCCAGAGCCTTTCTGTACGTGCTGGAGGCGTTTGCCATGTGGAACTCCCAACAGATGTCAGTCGTCGGGCCAAAACGGCCCGGCTTAATAGATGGATGACAAACCCGTGGTGGCGGGTTTATTCGGCGCTGCCGTCCTGGCGGCCTGACGCTGGTTCTTGTTTTTCATGTTGCTGGGTGTGGCTTGAACCGCCCCAGAGGCCAAGGCGGGCGCACAAGGGCGCACCGCCGCCGGCCGGGGGGCGTGGCAGTCAATTTCGCGGGTGAAGCTTTTAGTCAGTGGCCGTTGCGCTGCGCCGCCCGTTGCCGGCAGGCATCGCCGAAGGCCTGGAAGATCCGCAGGTAGACCGGGTTCGACAGCACCTGCCATTCCGGATGCCACTGCACGCCCAGGGCAAAGGCCGCGCTGTGTTCGACCGACACTGCTTCGATCAGGCCGTCCGGCGCCAGGGCCTCGGCGCGCAGGCCCGGGGCCAGGCGGTCGATGCCCTGGCTGTGGATCGAGTTGACCTGGAATTCCTGGGGCAGGTCCAGGGCCTGGAACACGCCGCCCGGTTGCACCCTGACGGCATGGGCGGGGGCGTATTGCACGGCCAGGTCCGGGTGGTCGGCCTCGCGGTGGTCGAGATAGCCCGGCAGCTCATGGACCTTCTGGTGCAGGCTGCCGCCGAAGGCCACGTTCATCTCCTGGAAGCCGCGGCAGATGCCCAGCACCGGCACGCCGGCGGCAATCGCCGCGCGCAGCAGGGGCAGGGTGGTGGCATCGCGCTGGGGATCGTGGGCGGTGCCCGGTTCGCTGGCCGGGCCCTGATAGTGGAAGGGCTCCACATTCGATGGCGAGCCGGTGAACAGCAGGCCGTCCAGGTTCTGCAGCAGAGCCTCGGTATCGATGAGGTCCGCCAGGGAAGGAATGATCAGGGGCAGGCCCTCGGCCGCGCTGCTGACAGCACGCAAGTACTTGTCGCCGCTGACGTGGTAGGGGTGCAGCCCGATCTCTTTGACGCACGCAGTAACGCCGATCAATGGCTTGAATGCCATTTTTATCACCTCGAAATTCACGCTGGAACGAGTTTTTCGAGAGCTTATCCTCGTTGATTTTAATTAACAACTTCCGTGTAAAAAATTCTAAACGTTTTTCGCCTGAAACCCGCGAGCAGCACGGGTTATGGGGTAAATAAAGATCTTGAGGCGCAAAATAATTGACGATCGGCGGCCATTTCTGGCGCTTGACTTCACTTTTCCTTTCGGATTGACTGCTGCCACGAAACCGCTTTGAACATAATAATTAACACATAGGTGCATCATGTCGGTCCCACTGCGTGCCGTTCAGCTCAACGAAGCCAACGCTTTCCTGAAGAACCATCCCGAGATCCTCTACGTCGACCTGCTGATTGCCGACATGAACGGCGTGGTGCGCGGCAAGCGCATCGAACGCACCGCCCTGCACAAGGTGTACGAGAAGGGCATCAACCTGCCGGCCTCGCTGTTCGCCCTGGACATCAATGGCTCCACCGTGGAAAGCACCGGCCTGGGCCTGGACATCGGCGATGCCGACCGCATCTGCTACCCGATCCCCGGCACCCTGAGCGTCGAGCCCTGGCAGAAGCGCCCGACCGCGCAACTGCTGATGACCATGCACGAGATCGAAGGCGAGCCGTTCTTCGCCGACCCACGCGAAGTGCTGCGGCAGGTGGTGAGTAAATTCGACGCCCTGGGCCTGACCATCTGCGCGGCCTTCGAGCTGGAGTTCTACCTGATCGACCAGGACAACGTGAACGGTCGTCCGCAGTCGCCACGCTCGCCGATTTCCGGCAAGCGTCCGCAGTCGACCCAGGTCTACCTGATCGATGACCTGGACGAATACGTCGACTGCCTGCAAGACATCCTCGAAGGCGCGAAAGAGCAGGGCATCCCCGCCGACGCCATCGTCAAGGAAAGCGCCCCGGCGCAGTTCGAGGTCAACCTGCACCACGTCTCCGACCCGATCAAGGCCTGCGACTACGCGGTGCTGCTCAAGCGCCTGGTGAAGAACATCGCCTACGACCATGAGATGGACACCACCTTCATGGCCAAGCCGTACCCGGGACAGGCTGGTAACGGCCTGCATGTGCACATCTCGATTCTCGACAAGCAAGGCAACAACATCTTCGCCAGCGACGACCCGGAAACCAACGACGCCCTGCGCCACGCCATCGGCGGCGTGCTGGAAACCCTGCCGGCGCAGATGGCCTTCCTCTGCCCGAACGTCAACTCCTACCGCCGTTTCGGCGCGCAGTTCTACGTGCCGAACTCGCCGAGCTGGGGCATCGACAACCGCACCGTGGCCGTGCGCGTGCCGACAGGTTCCGCGGATGCGGTGCGCATCGAGCACCGCGTGGCCGGTGCCGACGCCAACCCTTACCTGCTGATGGCTTCGGTACTGGCCGGCATTCACCACGGCCTGACCAACAAGATCGAGCCCGGCGCGCCGGTGGAAGGCAACTCCTACGAGCAGAACGAACAGAGCCTGCCGAGCAACCTGCGCGACGCCCTGCGGGTGCTGGACGACAGCGAGGTGATGGCCAAGTACATCGACCCGATGTACATCGACGTGTTCGTCGCCTGTAAGGAGAGCGAGCTGGCCGAGTTCGAAAACTCGATCTCCGACCTCGAATACAACTGGTACCTGCACACGGTCTGACGGCCGTTCCTTTTCCTGCGTTGAGTATTTGCCATGACTAAATCCCGCAGCGACTGGGAGCAGCGCTTCCAGTCCTTGACCCTCGAAGGGCGCGCCTTTATCGACGGCCAGTATTGCCACGCCGCCAGCGCGGCCACCTTCGAATGCATCAGCCCGGTGGACGGGCGTTTCCTGGCCAACGTCGCCAGCACCGACGAAGCCGACGCCAACCGGGCGGTGCAGGTGGCGCGCCAGGCGTTCGAGTCCGGTGTCTGGTCGCGCAAGGCCCCGGCCGAGCGCAAGCGCGTGCTGATTCGTTTCGCCGATTTGATCCTCGAGCACCAGGAAGAACTGGCGCTCCTGGAAACCCTGGACATGGGCAAGCCCATCGGCGATTCCCTGAGCATCGACGTGCCGGCCACTGCCAACGCGATCCGCTGGAGCGCCGAGGCCGTCGACAAAATCTATGACGAAGTGGCGGCCACGCCCCACGATCAACTGGGCCTGGTGACGCGCGAGGCTTCGGGCGTGGTGGCGGCCATCGTGCCGTGGAACTTCCCGCTGATCATGGCCAGCTGGAAATTCGCCCCGGCCCTGGCCGCGGGTAACTCCTTCATCCTCAAACCTTCGGAAAAGTCGCCGCTGACCGCGATCCGCATTGCCCAGCTGGCGCTGGATGCCGGCATCCCCAAAGGCGTGTTCAACGTGCTGCCGGGCTACGGCCACACCGTGGGCAAGGCCCTGGCCCTGCATATGGACGTGGACGTGCTGGCCTTTACCGGCTCCACCGCGGTGGGCAAGCAACTGCTGGTGTACTCCGGGCAGAGCAACATGAAGCGCGTCTGGCTGGAGGCGGGCGGCAAGAGCCCCAACGTGGTGTTCGCCGACGCGCCGGACCTGCGCGCGGCAGCGGAGGCGGCGGCCAGCGCCATCGCCTTCAACCAGGGCGAAGTCTGCACCGCCGGCTCGCGCCTGCTGGTGGAGCGCTCGATCCGCGACCAGTTCATTCCGCTGCTGGTGGACGCCATCAAGGCCTGGAACCCCGGGCATGCCTTGGACCCGGAGACCCGCGTCGGCGCGCTGGTGGATCAGCGTCAGCTGGACAACGTGCTGCGCTACATCGGCATCGGCAAGGAGCAGGGCGGCCAACTGCTGGCCGGCGGCGCGCGGACCCTGGAAAGCACTGGCGGGCTGTATGTCGAGCCGACGATTTTCGATGGCGTGACCAACGCCATGACCATCGCCCGCGAAGAGATCTTCGGCCCGGTGCTGTCGGTGATCAGCTTCGACACCGAGGAAGAGGCGCTGACGATCGCCAACGACAGCATCTTCGGCCTCGCCGCCGGGGTCTGGACCAGCAACCTCAGCCGCGCCCACCGCTTCGCCCGTGGCCTGCGCGCCGGCAGCGTGTGGGTCAACCAGTACGACGGCGGCGACATGACCGCGCCGTTCGGCGGCTTCAAACAGTCGGGCAATGGTCGCGACAAGTCGCTGCATGCCTTCGACAAGTACACCGAGCTGAAAGCGACCTGGATCAAGCTCTGACTCTTATAACAACGGCGGGGCTGGCTGCAGCTGGCACCTGCTGGAGAATTCGATAATGCAAACCTACGTAAACAGCTACTACGCCGCGACCCGCAACCAGACCACTGACTTTCCGGTATTGGAAGAAATGGTCGAGTGCGACGTCTGCGTGATCGGCGCCGGCTACACCGGCCTGTCCTCGGCGCTGTTCCTCGCCGAGGCGGGCTACAGCGTCACCGTGCTCGAAGCGGCCAAGGTCGGCTTCGGTGCCAGCGGGCGCAACGGCGGGCAACTGGTCAACTCCTACAGCCGCGACGTCGACGTGATCGAGTCGCGCTACGGCGAAAAAAGCGCCGAAGTGCTGGGCAGCATGATCTTCGAAGGCGCCGACATCATTCGCCAGCGCATCCAGCACTACGACATCCAGTGCGACTACCGCCCGGGTGGCATCTTCGCCGCCATGAACAAGAAGCAGCTCAAGGGCCTGGCCGAACAGAAGGCCAGCTGGGAGCGCTACGGCAACCACAACCTGAAGCTGCTGGACAAGGCGCAGATCGCCCAGGAAGTCGGCTCCGACGCCTACGTCGGCGGCCTGCTGGACATGCAAGGCGGGCACATCCACCCGCTGAACCTGGCCCTGGGCGAAGCCAGCGCCATCATCGGCCTGGGCGGCAAGATCTTCGAGCAGTCGGCGGCGGTGGAAATCACCTACGGCGAACCGAATATCGTGCGCACCGCCAAGGGCGTGGTCCGCGCCAAGTACCTGCTGATCGCCGGCAACGCCTACCTGCAGCAAGACCTCGACCCCCGGGTGACGCGCAAGAGCATGCCGTGCGGCTCGCAGATCGTGGTCACCGAACCGCTGCCTGCACAAATGGCCCGCAGCCTGATCCGCAACAACTATTGCGTCGAGGACTGCAACTACCTGCTGGACTACTACCGCCTCACCGCCGACAACCGCCTGCTGTACGGCGGCGGCGTGGTCTACGGCGCCCGTGAGCCGAACGACATCGAGCAACTGATCCGGCCGAAGATCCTCAAGACCTTCCCCCAGCTCAAGGACGTGAAAATCGACTACCGCTGGACCGGCAACTTCCTGCTGACCATGTCGCGCATGCCGCAATTCGGCCGCATCGAAAAGAACGCCTACTACATGCAGGGCTACAGCGGCCACGGCGTCACCTGCTCGCACCTGGCCGGCAAACTGATCGCCGAGATGATCCGCGGCGACGCCGAACGCTTCGACGCCTTCGCCTCGCTACCGCACATGCCGATGATCGGCGGCCGCACCTTCCAGGCCCCGCTGACCGCCATGGGCGCCGCGTACTACGCGCTGCGCGACCGCTTCGGCATCTGAAGGAATGGCGCCCTCTACAGGAAAGAAGAGGGCGCCCGTCCTGACAAAACACGTTCGTATGGCTACGCACGCTTCTGTAGGAGCGCAGCTTGCGCGCGATGAACGATAACGCAGTATGCCAGCCACCCCGCGGAGCCAGGCCTGGCGCCCGCTTCGCGGTCGATCGCAGCCTCGCTAACGCTCGACAGCGGCTACACCAACCAACACCACCGCCCTGTAGCCGCTGCCGAGCCCCAGCGAGGCTGCGAAGAGGTCCGCAGGACCTCCAAGGCCCTCACCAACACCCCCAGAAATCCCTCGCCAACCCCTTATCGCCAGTCTTTACAGCACAACCGTCAAACATGTTTAAATAGCCGCCTTTCAGGCTCCAGAGGCACCCAAATCGCGACAATCGCGACCCAAGCGCCGAAATACCCTTAAGTACACCTCACACAAGGCTGCTATGGACACGGGCACTCGACTCAAACTCGTTCGCGAAAGCTACAAACTGTCCCAGCGCGAGCTGGCCCGGCGCAGCGGCGTGACCAACGCCACCATCTCCCTGATCGAACAGAACCGCGTCAGCCCCTCGGTCAGCTCCCTGAAAAAACTCCTCGAAGGCATCCCCATGTCCCTGGCGGACTTCTTCACCTTCGACCAACCCCCGCGCGAACACCAATACGTCTTCCGCGCCAACGAACAACCCGACCTCGGCCGCGACGGCGCCCGCCTGCTGCTGATCGGCGCCGCCCTGCCAACCCGCCAGATGCGTTTCCTGCGCGAACAATACGCCCCCGGCGCCAGCTCCGGCGACGAACCGATCGTGCATGCGGAAGGGGAGGAGTGCGGCCTCGTCACCCGCGGCACCGTGGAATTGACGGTGGACGGGCAGGTGAGCGTGTTGAACCCGGGGGACGGGTATTATTTTCCGACCACCTTGCCGCATAAGTTTCGCAATATTGGGCAGGATGAGGCGGAGATTATTAGTGCGAATACGCCGGCGAATTTTTGAATAGGATTTTCAATGTTCTTGACCATTTATCTGACTTGGTAGTGATAAGTCAGATAAATGGTCAGACTTCCTTGTCTCAAAATAATATGTTGATAGCGAATGCGGTTGGGCCCTTCATCGTAAAGGCCAGTTTGAAAGTGACATCTACGTTTGCCTTGATTCCTTCGCTTGGTAAGTTCTCAAATCTATCAGAATGAGCAAAGATACTATCATTCAAATCAGTGCATCTAATAAAGCAAAAGCTCACATGCTCATGAGAAATATGTCCGCGATAAATTATTTCTTGGCCGTCTGAGTTTATAGAGTTTCCGTTAAGTGCATTCTTTTGTCTAGGTGACATCCTGGCTTTTTTAAGGTACGAGAAAATCTCTTTTGATTTTGCGCGATCACCATGTAAATACTGATGGCGCGCATACCAAAATTGAGCATCATAGTTAGAGTCTGATGGGGAGAAGCTTCTTTTTAGATGGTGCTCAATTTCTGTGTTGCTCTGGTATTTGTTAAGTTTTGTTAGTAGTTTTGCGAGCTCTAAATGCAAAGGTTTGCTATTTGGATTCTGTGTTATGCAGTCACGCAGAATTTGTTCTGCACCTTCATAGTTTCCTGACTCTATACGTTGTCGTGTAAGTCGTATCGATACAAATTCGCTAGAGCTGTTTTTCTTGTAAGCCTCTTCTAATATAGTTTTTGCCTTGTCGTTGTCGTCAAGCTTCTTAGCTAAGTCTTGTTGTCTCGTCAGTAGATATTCATCGCTAGGGAATTTCTGTAGGCCTGTATAAATGGTGCTTTCGATTTTCTTGACTTGTTCAAGAAATACTCGTTTGGTTAAGTCGTCAAAGTCTGCTTCGCTAATTTCGTTTATTCTAGTTTCTAGTTCGTCTAGCTGAAGTTCTGCTAGTCCATTTATTGCTCGAGAGTCTTTTTGTCCTGGGACAAGTCTCTCGAAAATAATTCGAGCTTCTGCCCTGTATTTTTCTATTTCTAATGAATTAACTGTTTCTCTAGCAAGTCTCTTGTAGATCATTGCTTTGGTGTGTGAAATTGCTTTGTCTGTTCGCCCTTCTGGAAGAGCTTTCTCTGCTTGGAGGATTGTGCTTAGAGCTGCCCGGGTATCACATCCTGGGTGGTTTATTTCAAATACTGCTTTTTGATGAAGTATATAGTGAGGATCTGCGCCAGTCTTTTCTGCTGCTTCATATATTTTTCCTACCAGGGATTTGTCTCCGAAGATTTCGGCCAACTGTTTTCCCTTAATAAGATGGTTGAATGCTTCTCCGTCTGCATTGTATTCAAGATTAAGGTGCTCTAATACTCGAACAATTTGCGCGGCTTTTTCTTCTGGCGATTTCAACGCATGCTCAAAAACAAATTTTGCAATCAACGAATGCCGAGCAACAAATGCATAGTCCCGTGAGGCGTGATCCATATAGACCTTGACGACATGTTCGAGTGGACCGAAGAATCTATTCCTGAAGTCCTCGATTCCTATTCCAGATATTCTTGATATCAGGCCAACTCTAACCGGTACGTCCAGACGATTCAGTGTGCATACGTCCATGTATAAAATTTGTGCTTCTGGAGGGGTGATCCTTGTGTACTCATCTAAAACAATCTCTTCGAAAGGCTTTCCAGATGTGGCTTCATGCAATGCTACTAGTAACTGGTGGTCAGCACTTAATGAGAAGTAATCTTTTATGTCCTCGATCTTGTTGCTTTTGAAGTTTCCGAGGCAATTATGGAGTTTTAATTTCTCAATTAGCTCGCTGACTTCTTTATCTGAGAGCGTTGAGAGTTCATATTCGGAGCTTATATATTGATCAAGATCTTCGCCGAATTGATTCCATTCATTATTTCTTGCTGAAGTGAGGATTGAGATTTCGGCAGGTTCATATTCGAACGCTCTGTACAGTTTAAGAAGGTCGTCAGCATGTGAGATTACGTCATCTATAATAAATATCAATCTACCGTCGCACTTTAATGCGAGCTCTTTGACCAAGGCGGGTCTAAGAATGGCGCCGTCACGTAACCGAACGACTATTGAGTTTAAGTCGTTCGCGGCGTACCAAGATACTCTTTTTAGTACTGTGGACTTTCCGCTTCCCGCGTAGCCTTTCAGAAGGAAGGTATTTACCCCTGTAAGGTTGGATTCTATGACTGAGTCTATTATTATTTGGTCGCTGACTCTTCTTTTTATATCCAGGTTTTGCCGGATTCCGCCCCACTCGGCATCTAGGCCTCTATAAAAGTCTATGGGTTTTACACCGCTATATGTCATTCCTGGGTATATATGTTCTAGTTCTGTGTTTAGGTAGCTTTTTAAATGCTCGGAGAGCGCCGAGTCTGGTTTTAGATATTTGTCGAGAGGGCTCGCCTCAGATGAGGATAGCTTGGCTAGTATTCGGAGCCTTCTATCTATTTTTTGGTCGATGAAATTAAGAAAGTCTTCAAAGGTTGCTTTAATTGGCTCGACTCGCTGGCTAGACCACATTTTAATGTCATATTTTCCCAGTCCTGGGTCTATCAATAAATATGTGGGTCTATTGATTCCCATGTCGTTAAGATCAAAAAGTATCTGCTGAATATTGGGGTCGCTTAGCTGATAACCACAAAAAATTATTGGGTGCTCTAGTCCGAAATCGGATAGATGACGAAAAAGTCTGGTGCGCCCTTTTCTGTATTTGGCGTACTCTTCACTTGCAAGGATTAACGGGAGTTCAACATCATTTATAGTATTAATGCAGCCATGAAGCTTGAAGTATGGAACTAGGGAGCTATCACTCATCACTTCACTGAAGTTGTCTCCGTCTCTAATGATAGGCGCAATATTTTGTGTTCGATTTGGAGTGTCCGAATATGAGCGCTCTATTATTAGGTCGTAGTTGGTGGTAAATATTGAGTGCCAGCGAAATGTCGGAATGATTTTATGAAAGTTTGAGGGTTTTAGTGGGTAAAAGGTTTTTTTTATAAATTGCTGAACTTCAAGTAAGCCGCCTTCGTTTTTGGCATAGTCAGCAATTTGAACTAGATTTTTATGCTTTTCTTCTCCACCCAAAAAACGATCCGATATTAAGTCGCGGAGGCCAAGTCCTGAAAGTGGTAATTCTCCCTGATCGCCTTTGGCACCAAACGCGGCTCCTGCGCCCAAAAAAAGAATCGCTTTACCGTGAGCGATTTTTTCAAGAATCCATGGTTTTACTAAGTCATCCATACTTAACTCCAGGCGATATAGGAAAATTATCTATATGTTGATACCCACTTATGCTTAATCGTGTACTTCAGATGTTGATGGATTCATTCTTGTCTTTCTGAGTGCTCATGGTACCGGCCCTTTCTGGTTGGGTAAGCTTCGCTTAGAGGTATAGCTTTTGCGGCTCAGTTTTGTGATGGATGGCCCATTTTTGTTGCGACCTAACGAAGCTATCAAAGCGACATCATTGTGTCGATTGCCTTAAGCTGCGGTGGAGCGATTCAGTTAGCACATTTTTGAAACCATAAAGGTTAGCGTCATCTATCTGGCTGCTTGCCCCTACTATTCATTACCCCTATAGTTCGCCCCGTCGCCGCACATCGGCGACCGGACGTCGCGGTCTGGAAAAACTAAGCGCACAAAGCGCCCATCACCATGTAGGCGCTTTTTGCTGCCTGGCATCGTGCTATGGCGGCTGTGTGTGGGACACCTTCGGGTGTGCCGGTTCCTTAGTTTCCGGTCCGCGAACCCGCGCACAGCTGCCACCCTTATTCGTTTCGCGGCGAATGTGGCAGTCAACCAAACTAAGGAAGGTACGACTCAATGACTAGTTCGCACGTCTGCAATCCCATCCCACTCACCCGCAACGACACCGACCACCCCGTCCTCTATCTGGACGCCAACGCCTCACTCTCCGATCTCTACACCTGTGCCCAACAACGCATCGGCGCTGCCCGCAATCTGCTGGAAATTCTTGACTGCGCTTCCAGCGCTCAAGATGTCGCTCAGATCCGCTTTGCCATCGGCCTGCTGCTCAGCGATGGCTGTGATCTGTTGCGTACTCTGGGTGATAAGTCTCAGGAGCTGAACTCTTAATCCGACAACTAGCGACCGGGCAGTACTGGTCCGGTCGTAACCTGCATTGTTGGAAGAAAGCCAGGACGAGGCGCGTTAGTCATCGACAAGTAAACCGGCCTTCATAATTTTCAGATGTTCCCTACAGACCATCTCCAACTGCATGCAGTAACGTCCCGAAGCCAACTGCAAATGCTATTCGCCCCCATGACGGGGGCTTTTTTATGCACGGAATAAGGACGGAGCATGATTTCTTCTGCACGATTGGGTGACAAGCATGTCTGCCCAATGCCCGGTCACGGCATTACCTCGATTGCTTCTGCCAGTGCTGACATCCATATCAATTTCATGGGGGCCGCTCGTGTCGGTGACACTTGCGGTTGCGGGGCAGTCATCACCACGGGCTTTCCCTCGATCCTGATCAACGACCGCCCCTTGGCTCATGTGGGCAGCCCTAGCAGCCACGGTGGAACGATCATCACTGGATCAGGTGATACCTTCGGCGGGTTCGTGATGGGAGCTGCACCAGGGGCAGCCATTATCAACTTCGCAGCACTCGGGGCATTCCCGCCAGAAAACTGGGGAGAAGGGATTGACGACCACTAATGTGAGTAAGGGGCGATCTGGATGCGCTTGGCTGCTGTTCATTCCGTTACTACCGGTATTGTTTTTTGTAGGGCAGACCATTCTTGAGCCGACAGTAACCGTTCACTACGCCGAGAACGGCAAGGAAGAGCTGAAGTACATCTGGAACGTGCAGAACCGGATATATAAAGGACGGATGCAACCCGGCGGCGGAACATCAGATAACGGCTTTATATTCCCAGACGAAGACTTTTTCATGCAGTTGGATTGGTGGAGCGAAAAGGGCCGTCACCATTGCGTCAGCATCACCCCAAAATGGCCAAACACCCATATCTATCTCGACCTGAATGGGAACATCGACACAGAGAAAGGCGTTGGTACTGATGAGGACCGATTGGATCAGTGCAAAGGAGGCTGGGCAAAGCCATAAGACGATATTCCCAACCGGGCACAAGCCCGGTCGTGATTTGGATAGGGGCATTGGGAGCAGCGGAGGTTGAGCTTACTTTCTTTTGCATTCCTCAAGCTCGTCTTGGCTTTTTAATGTTGTAGTTATACCTAGCCGATACTTGCAGTATTGGATAACCAACTGCTGTTCCGTATCACTTAGTTCACTCAGATTTTTGTCATCTGATTCATACGCGAAAATATTTTCAAACTTTATCTGAAGTGTCGGGCTTTTCTTGATGAAAAATACTTTTTCCGGGGAGGCGTCTTCCATCTTTTCGTAGAAGCCGATGTAGAGGGCGGCGACAAGTGAGATCGAGAAAATGATAAGCAGTGATTTCATGATGAAGGTGGTCGCAATAGTTCTGTGATATGTGCGGCTGGCTTTACCATGCTTGACTCCCTGTCAACAAATTTGCCGGAGCCGACTGTATCAGACTTGCATAAAGACAGGTTTTAGAGGGGCTGGCACTTGCGCCCAACAACGCATCGGCGCCGCCCGCAATCTGCTGCGTACCCTGGGCGATAGGATCCTGGTGCTGAACGCTCGACACTGATCGTCAACCACGACTGGGCAGTGCAAGCCCGGTCGTTTATCCAGGCGGCGAAAACCAGCAGAGCCCAGCCGGCGCGCGGGGCTCTTTCTCGGCTTATCGGTAGGCGATGCGCATTGTCCGGTTCAGGCAATCAACTCGACTTTACCGGTGGCAAGGCGGTAGATGCCGCCTACGATTTTCAACCTGCCTTTGTCGAGCGCATCGGTGAGCAGTGGCGTGGCCTGTTTAAGGCTGGCGACCGAGTCCTTGACGTTTTGCGTCGTGGCATTTTCCATAAGAGCCCCGGGTTGCTTGAGCACTTTCTCGATAGAGGGCTTGAGTGCATCGGTCAGTTTCTGGATATGCCCAGGAAAAACGGCGTGGTCTTTTACTGCTTTGATGCCGGCCTCGATGGCGCCGCAGCTCTCATGCCCCAGTACCAGAATAAGCGGGGCGCCGAGTACCGCGACGGCGTATTCGAGGCTGGCCAGGCCTTCGCCGGTGACGAAGTTGCCCGCAACGCGTATGGCGAAAAGATCGCCTCGGGCTGTGTCGAAAGCGTATTCGGGAGCGATCCGCGAGTCGGAGCAACTGAGCACCGCCACGAACGGGTTCTGCCCGGAAACCAGGGCTTCGCGCTCGTCCTTGAAGTCGTGGGTCTTTGAGTTTCCGCTGAAATAACGCTCATTACCTTCGATCAGCCTTTGCAGCGCCTGGTCGGGGCTGATGGCGTTCTGTGGTTTGGGCGGCGCGGCGGTTTTTTCGGCGGCATGGGCCAGCCTGTCTGGCAGTACGCCGGCTATCAGCAGGGCGCCTGCCCCCAGTCCGGCGAAGCGCAGAAAACGACGACGATCGTGGGTGTTTGCGGCGGAGTTTGAATCACATGATTCACACATGATTTTGTGTACTCGGGTCGACTCGGTGGGAATGACTGCCGTTGGGGGCCAGGAACCTTCGGCCCTGGAGTGTTGGAGTCTAGACGGTGCTGTGTGGGGCGTTTTATCCGCCTTTGAATGCGGCCAGATGACAACATCACCTACCCATAGATCGCTGCGCAGTCGGACCTGAGATCAGGCTATGTGAAACCCTGGCAATCTACCGGCCGATCAAAACAAAAGCCCCGACAAGTCGGGGCCTTTTGCTTTAAGCCGCTGCCGCCAGCTCAGTTCGTGCAAGTAAGCCGTGAATATTTCGGCGGATCGAGCAGAATCCCCGGGGTCATGAAGGTCGAGCAGTTGAACACGCGGCCCTTGGCGGTGGTGGCCTTGAAGTTCAGTTCCGCGCCGCCGAGAAAGTCTTCTTTGCTTTTGGTGACGGGCCCCATGGTGAGTTCGTCGGTCGAGGCCAGGCCAATGGTTTCCGAGGTGACCTTGTGTATTTGCAAGACATTGGGAGTGGTCGAGCAACCCGCCAAGGTGCCCGCCAGAAGCAGTAACGCGGGGGCAAAGATGTAGTTTTTGTTCATGGCATATTTTCCTTAATAGTGTTTCGCCCTGGTTATCCTCGATCCTCGACAGGGGGCACGTCGGAAGACGTAAAGCAGGGGATTCTGACCAGCCACCCCCTCTTGAATCTGACTCGGTAGAGTGACTCATTTCAGCATGGCGCCTGGGGCGCGCCTATAGGTCATATGTGCTATTCAGCAGGCCTTCCCAAGCCCGCGCCACTCCCCAGCGCTGTACAATCCTCGTCCGCAAATAATAAAATGAGAAGCATTATCATTAATGCGGATCTGACATGCACGACGACAGCTTTGCCTCGCCCGTCGCCCGGTTGTATGCAAACCATCACGGCTGGCTTCGGGGCTGGTTGCATCGGCGGTTGGGGCACAGTGCCGATGCCGAGGACCTGGCTCACGACACCTTTGTCCGGGTGATGCGCTCGCAGGAAGATGTGCGCGAGTTGCGCCAGCCCATGGCGTTTCTCGCGACCATTGCCAATGGTCTGCTGATCAATCGCTGGCGGCGCCAGGCGATCGAGCGGGCTTACCTGGAAGCCCTGGCGGCACGACCGGTGGCCGAGGAGCCTTCGCCGGAAGAGCGGCACTTGATGATCGAAACCCTGTTGCAGCTGGATTCGCTGCTGGTGGGCTTGTCGTCGCGGGTGCGGCAGATCTTCTTTTTGTCCCAGCTCGACGGCCTGACCTACCCGCAGATCGCCGCGCGGTTGAGCCTGAGCGTGGCCCAGGTGCAGCGGGCCATGGGCAAGGCGTTCAGTGTCTGTTACGCGAGCCGTTTTGAATGAGTGGCACCGTGGTCAACCCGCGGGTGCGGGACAGTGCCATCGACTGGATGGTCCGGGCGCAGTCCGGGCTGATGAGTGCCGCCGAGCACCAGGCTTTGCAGCAATGGCGGCAGGCGAGCGCCGAGCATGAATATGCCTGGCAGCGGGTCAGCAGTTTGCCGCTGTTGCTGCAGCCCGGGGCCAATCTGTTGGCCGATGCCACGGCGCGTCGGGCACTGGAGTCGGCCGGGGCCGATCCGCAGCGCCGTCGGCAGGTGCTCAAGTGCCTGCTCGCCCTGGGCCTGTTCGGCGGGATTTCCTGGCAGGGTGCGAATTCGACCGTGGTGCGTTCGGCCCTGGCCACTTACCGCACGAGTATCGGCGAACGTCGGCGCTGGGCCCTGGCGGACGGCAGCTCGCTGTGGCTGAACACCGCCAGCGCGGTGAACCTGGAGCTGACCCCGCAGCAGGGCACCGTGCAGTTGATCGAGGGCGAGATGGCGCTGGATGCGCGGGCCGAATCGCCGGCTGTGCAACTGCTGACCCCGGACGCGGTGCTGTACGGCCGTGGCGCCCATCTGCTGGTGCGCCACGATCGGCAGGGCACCCAGGTGACGGTGTTGCGCGGTCTGGTGCAGCTCAGTGCGCGGCGCCATTGGCTACCGGTGCCGCTGGAGGCCGGTTGGCAAACCCGGGTCGACAGCCAGGGCGTCGGGGCGCCGAGCCGCGTTGATCTGTTGATGGCCCAGGCCTGGCTGCGCGGCATCTTGCCGGCCGAACGCATGCGCCTGGACACATTGCTGGCTGAACTCTCGCGCTACCGCCCGGGCATTTTGCGTTGCAGCGCAGAGGTCGCGGCCTTGCGCGTGACCGGCAGTTTCCAGCTGGACGACACCGATGCCGCGTTGGCGCTGGTGGCCAGTACGTTGCCGGTGCGCATCGAGCGACGAACCCGTTATTGGGTGACCGTGGTGCCGGCCTGAAACTTTTTTTCCCCGGGGCGATAGTTTTTTCGATCTGGCTTGGCCTTCAGGTATGACCCACTGGGACAGGTGGGTGCCAACCCCTAGGAGCCTTGCATGATTTTCCCCGCCCGAGCCTTGTGTACCCGTACCTTTGGCCTGCTTTTCCTCAGCCTGCAGCCGCTCTGTGGCGCGGCCGTGTTCGCGGCTGGCGAGCGCCAGCACTACAGCATCGACGCCGGCCTGCTGGACCAGGCGCTGTCGCGCTTCGGCGTGCAGGCGGGGATCAATATGGCGGGCAGCGCCACGCTGACGGAAGGCAAGCGCAGCCAGGGCCTGCAAGGCGATTTCAGCGCGGAGGCGGGCCTGGCGCGGTTGCTGGCGGGAACCGGCCTGGGCTATCAGCGCCAGGTGGACGGCAGCTTCGAGTTGTATCGGGCGGGCGGGGCGGTGGTGCTGCCGTCGCAGAAGGTCGTCGGCGAAGACCTTGAGCAGAAGGAGGTGTATTCGGCGCCGCGATCCTCGCTGTACATCTCCGGCGAGGACCTGCAGCGCTTTGGCGTGATCTCGGTCGGCGACGTGCTCAAGGGCCAGCCAGGGGTCCAGGTCGGCGACAGCCGCAACGGTGGCGGCCTGGATGTGAACATCCGCGGTATCCAGGGCCAGAGCCGGGTGGCGGTAACCGTCGACGGCTCGCAACAGGCGCTGGATGTCTATCGCGGTTATGCCGGCACCCAGCAACGCAGCTACATCGACCCGGACCTGATCAGCGACATCGCCATCGACAAGGGCCCGAGCCTGACCTCCAGCGCCATCGGCGGCACGGTGAAGATGCGCACCCTCGGCGTCGAGGACATCCTGCAGGACGGCAAGAACATCGGCCTGCGCTTGAAGGGTGACCTGTGGAACAACGGCGTCGCTCCCGCCTCGCGCGATAGCCACTCGATGACCGAGGAGCTGTTCTCGGAGCCGCACCGCAGCCGTGGCGGCCTGTTCGGTTCGAAGGCCGAGTCCGGCAGTGCCGCGTTCGCCTATAGCCATGAGTTTTTCGACCTGGTGGCGGCCTACGCCCACCGCAACCAGGGCAACTATTTCGCCGGCAAGAAGGGCCAGGACCGCTATCGCACCTATGACCGTTACGGCGACGAAGAGACGAGTGTGGCCACCACCTATAACGCCGGCGAGGAGGTGCTGAACTCTTCTTCGCAGACCGAGTCCTTCCTGCTCAAGACCACCCTGCGCCCGGCGGACGGCCACACTTTCGACCTGGGCTATCGCCGCTACGACGGGCACATCGGCGAAATCATGCCGTCGGACATTTTCCGTTTCGGCACCGGCGGCATCTATCAGTACCCACTGGGCCATACCAAGATCGACACCTACACCGCGCGCTACCACTACCTGCCCGACGGCAATCCGCTGGTGGACCTGACGGCCAGCCTGTGGATGACCGACGCGCAGACCAGCCAGCTGACCTCGGTGGCGGCGCCGGCTTCGCAAGCCTATCGCTCGGATCGCCGCTGGAGCCGCCAGGCCGACCGCCGCATTGGTGGCGACCTGGCCAACACCTCGCACATGCAGAGCGACTATGGCGATTTCAAGCTGGACCTGGGCGGCTCGTTCCAGGTCGAGGACCTGCGGCCGCAAAAAAGCGTGGTCACCACCCAGCACGACATCAATGCCAACCGCATGCTGCGCGAAGGGGAGCGGCAGGAGTTCAGCCTGAACGGCAAGCTGGAGTACAAACCGATCGACAGCCTGACGCTGTGGGGCGGCGGTCGTTACACCTACTACCGCACCCAGGATAAGGTCGCCCATGCGACGGCGCGTCGGGAGGAGCGCGACTTGCGTTACCTGAGCGTTTCCAACGAGCAAAGCTACGGCAACATGATGTGGTTCCCGGACTCGAACGGGCAGTACACCGACGCCACCGACCCGCGGTTGAACAACGGGATCGTGTTCAAGAACACCAACTATCCGTTCGAGGGTATTCGCTACAACGACTTCGGTGCGACCGACTCGAGGGTCTATCCGTCCGAGGTCGGCGAGGTGGTCAGCGGTTATGACTATTCTGGAAAGAACCGCAACAGCGGCGGCGCCTTCGCCCCGGCATTCGGCATCAATCTCGAAGTGGCGCCGGACACCTTCGTCTATGCCTCCTACACCCAGGGCCTGCGCATGCCCTCGCTGTTTGAAACCAGCCAGGGCGTGTTGCAGACCATGCCGGGCAAGGGCCTGAAGCCCGAGCGTTCCAGCAGTTGGGAAATCGGCGCCAGCACCCTGCACAAAGGCCTGCTGCTGGACAACGACTCGGCGGCGATCAAGCTGGCTTACTTCAACAACAGCATCAAGAACTACATCACTCGCTACTACGACCCGAGCCCGGGCCTGATGGGCCTGATGCGCTTCAGCAATACCGACAGCTACAAGACCAGCGGCCTGGAGCTGCAGTCGCACTATGACGCTGGACGGGTGTTCGCGGACTTTTCGTCCACCTACTACCTGAAGACCGAAACCTGCGACTCGGCCTTCGCCGCTCGGCTGCGGGCCAGCAGCAATCGCTATCGGGACCTGAGCAACACGCCGGACTGTACGCCGGGCAGCTTCATGGGCTCGTACTCCAACACCCAGAACCCGCCACGCTTCTCGGCGAACCTGACCTCGGGCCTGCGCTTCTTCGACCAAGCCCTGACCCTTGGCGGGCGCGCCACCTACAGCTCCGGCCCGACGGTCAAGGCCGACGAGAACTGGCAGACCGGCGCCACCACACCGCAGCTGGTCTACCGCGAGGTGGCGCTGTTCGACCTGTTCCTCAACTACAAGTTGAAGGAACACACTCAACTCAGCGTGTCGCTGCAGAACCTGACCGATCGCTACTACCTGGACCCGCTGGCACAGAGCTTCATGCCGGCGCCGGGGCGGACGTTACGGGTGGGGGTGTTGACGAAGTTCTAAGGGGAGAGGGAGGGGCGGCCAGCCATTTGTGGCTGGCCAGACCGATAGTTGCCCGCCGCGACGGGGCAACTATCGACAACAGCCATCAGTTGGAGAGAGCCGTCACCTTGGCCCGCGCCGCGTGCAGCTTCTTGTAGCTGTCGATCAGACGCAGGTGGCGGTCGATCCCTTCCAGCTTCATGCTGGTCGGCGTCAGGCCATAGAAGCGCACTTCGCCATTCACCGAGCCAATCACCGCATCCATCCGCTCGTTGCCGAACATGCGACGGAAATTGACTTCGTAATCCGCCAGGTCCAGATCTTCGTCGAGTTCCATCTCCAGCACCGCATTCATCGCCTGGTAAAACAGGCCACGCTCGGCGGTGTTGTCGTTGTACTGCAGGAACATCTCCACGCACTCCTTGGCTTCTTCATATTGCTGCAAGGCCAGGAAGATCAGCAGCTTCAACTCCAGGATGGTCAGTTGGCCCCAGGCGGTGTTGTCGTCGAACTCGATGCCGATCAGGGTGGTGATATCGGTGTAGTCGTCCAGCTCGCTTTCTATCAGGCGCTCGAGCAACGCCTGCAACTCATCCTCGTCGAGGCTGTGCAGGTTGAGGATGTCGGAGCGGAAGAACAGCGCCTTGTTGGTGTTGTCCCAGATCAGGTCTTCCACCGGGTAGATTTCCGAGTAGTCCGGCACCAGGATGCGGCAGGCGGTTGCGCCGAGGTGCTCGTACACGGCCATGTAGGACTCTTTGCCCATGCCTTCGAGAATGCCGAACAAGGTCGCGGCTTCCTGGGCGTTAGACCCTTCTTTTTCACTGGAGCCGCCCTGGCCGGAGAAGTCCCACTCGACGAATTCATAATCCGACTGGGCGCTGAAGAAGCGCCACGACACCACGCCGCTGGAGTCGATGAAGTGCTCGACGAAGTTGTTCGGCTCGGTGACCGCCTGACCTTCGAACGTCGGCGGCGGCAAATCGTTCAAGCCCTCGAAGCTGCGGCCTTGCAGCAGTTCGGTGAGGCTGCGCTCCAGCGCCACTTCCAGGCTGGGGTGAGCGCCGAACGAGGCAAATACGCCACCGGTACGCGGGTTCATCAGAGTCACGCACATCACCGGGAACTCACCGCCCAGCGACGCATCCTTGACCAGCACCGGAAAGCCCTGGGCTTCCAGGCCCTGGATGCCAGCGAGAATCCCCGGGTATTTGGCCAAGACTTCTGCGGGTACATCCGGCAGGGCGAACTCGCCTTCGATGATTTCGCGTTTGACGGCGCGCTCGAAGATCTCCGACAGGCACTGCACCTGGGCTTCGGCCAGGGTGTTACCGGCGCTCATGCCGTTGCTGAGGTAGAGGTTTTCGATCAGGTTGGATGGGAAGTACACCACTTCGCCGTCCGACTGGCGCACGAACGGCAGCGAAACAATGCCGCGCTCTTCATTGCCGGAGTTGGTGTCGAACAGGTGCGAGCCGCGCAGCTCGCCATCGCGGTTGTAGATTTTCAGGCAGTAGGGATCGAGGATTTCGCTGGGCAGCTCATCCTTGGGGCCCGGCTTGAACCAGCGCTCGTCCGGGTAATGCACGAAGGGCGCGTTGGCGATTTCCTCGCCCCAGAACTGATCGTTGTAGAAGAAGTTGCAGTTCAGGCGCTCGATGAACTCACCCAGCGCCGAGGCCAGCGCGCTTTCCTTGGTCGCGCCCTTGCCATTGGTGAAGCACATCGGCGACTGCGCGTCGCGGATATGCAGCGACCAGACGTTGGGCACGATATTGCGCCACGAAGCGATCTCGATCTTCATGCCCAGGCCGGCCAGGATGCCGGACATGTTGGCGATGGTCTGTTCCAGCGGCAGGTCCTTGCCGGCGATATAGGTGCTGTGCGAACCCGCGCTCGGCATCAGCAAGGCCTGGGCATCGGCGTCGAGGTTTTCCACCTCTTCAATCACAAACTCAGGCCCGGCCTGTACCACTTTCTTGACGGTGCAACGGTCGATGGAGCGCAGGATGCCCTGGCGGTCCTTGTCGGAGATATCCGCCGGCAACTCGACCTGGATCTTGAAGATCTGGTTGTAGCGGTTTTCCGGATCGACAATGTTGTTCTGCGACAGGCGAATGTTATCGGTGGGGATATTGCGGGTGTCGCAGTACAACTTCACGAAGTACGCCGCGCACAACGCCGATGACGCCAGGAAATAGTCGAACGGACCCGGTGCCGAGCCATCGCCCTTGTAGCGGATGGGCTGGTCGGCCACCACCGTGAAGTCATCGAACTTGGCTTCAAGTCGGAGGTTGTCGAGAAAGTTGACCTTGATTTCCATGGGGAACACCGAATAACGAGCAAAACGAAATGGCGGCCATTATCCGGTTTTTCAGCGTGAAGTCTTGCGCTTTTCGGCAAGCGGGGCAGGTCGTTGGGGCGCGTGGGGTGGCAGGGCGTTGGCTTGCGCGGGGGAGGAGGTCGCGGCCTTGGGTGTGGGGATCGATCATCGAATGCGCTTTCAGGTGCCGCGCCTTCCTCGGGCCAGCGGATTTGCTATGTGGATTGCCCCGACCTCAGCCTGTTCGCATGTTCGCTGGTGTTTTCTCAGTCGCCCTGGAGGGGCATTCGGAATGGTCGATTTGTGACTATATATCTTATCGGTCACAAGTTGTCAGTCCGCCATAGGGTGAGTAAGCTGTTCCCATGAATCAGCCATCGATATCTTCGCCCAGCGCCCGCGGCCCAGCCGATCACGACATTCGAAACCAGATTGTCGCGGCGGCCAACGAACACTTCAGCCAGTACGGCTATGGCAAAACCACGGTCTCCGACCTGGCTAAAGCCATCGGCTTTTCCAAGGCCTATATCTACAAGTTTTTTGATTCCAAGCAGGCGATCGGTGAAGCCATCTGTACAAATTGTCTGGCAGAAATCGTTGCGGCTGTCGAGCAGGCCATCAATGTCGAGACCCTTTCGCCAACGGAGCGCTTTCGACGCTTGGTCAAAACGGTGATCGCCACAGGGGTGAACCTGTTCTTCAATGACCGGAAACTCTATGACATCGCCGCGTTTTCTGTGTCGGAGCGTTGGCCCAGCTCGCAAATTTATGACGCCCAGATCAAGCAATTCATTTTGCAAATTGTGCGTGAAGGGCGAGAGGTTGGTGAGTTCGAACGCAAGACTCCCCTGGACGAGACAGTAGAGGCGATACATCTTGCTCTGCGGCCATTCGTCAATCCGCTACTGCTGCAGTACAACCTCGATTTCGTCGAAGAGGCGCCCACGCTCACTTCCAACCTCATCCTGCGTAGCCTCATGCCTTGACCTTCGGCTAACGATCGCACGCCTGCCAGGCTAAGCGACATATCACTCAATCAGCTTTTCACTTTGCCCTTCCTCCCACCGTCGAAGGGCATTTATTTATCCGTAATGTGACTGTTGACTGAAATGGTCACATGAATAAATATGGGCGTCCGTTGTTTCTACCCTTTCATCTCGGCGATAACCATAGAGTTCTAATAATGAAAAAAATATTGCTCAAGAGCCCACTTGGCCTCGCTGTTGTGCTCGCATCTTCCCATGTGTTTGCGAGCGGTTTCGCTCTCAATGAACAGAGCATCAGCGGGATGGGCTCTGGATTTGCCGGTCGCTCCTCCTCTGCTGAAGATGCGAGCACGGTCTTCGGCAATCCGGCGGGCATGTCTCGTCTGAAAAGAGAACAAGCCAGCGTAGGGGCGGCGACTCTTTTTGCGAAGTCCGACATAAGCCAGACCCGCAGTACATTCGGAGGCCAGGAAGACGGCGACATGGTGCCTGCGACTACGGTACCCATGGGGTACTACGTCAAACCCATTGATGAGCATTGGGCGTTCGGTGTTGGGTTTTATGTGCCTTTTGGCCTGATCACCGATTATGGCAGCGGCTTTGCGGGGCGTTACTACGCCAACAAAAGCGAGGTCACGACCCTTACGTTCCAGCCCACCATCAGCTATGCCTTTAACGACACAGTTTCGATCGGGTTCGGCCCCACCATCAACCGTATCAGCGGCGAGTTGTCCGGGATGGTGCTCAATCCGCTCAGCCCTGGTCGCAACGACGGAAAACTCAAAAGCACGGGCGACGACACGGCCCTTGGTTTCAACGCCGGCATTCTGGTGCAGGCTACAGATCGAACTCGCCTCGGCTTGACCTACCACTCCAAGGTTAGTTACCACCTGGATGCCAAGACCAAGGTCACCGACGGCATCTTTAGCGTGCTGGGGGTTAGCGGCCGAAGCTATGACGCTTCTCTGGATGTGAATACGCCGGAATCAGTGGATTTCTCGGTGACTCATCAGCTCAATAATGACTGGACCCTGTATCTGGGGAGCACCTGGACCCGCTGGAGTCGCTTCAAGGAACTGACCATCGAGAACACGGGTTTGCCCCCTTTGTTGAGCGGCTCGCTGGGCACTGTTACCGAAGAACAGAACTGGCGTGATACGTGGGCTCACGCTATAGGTACGTCGTACCAACTGAACAACCATTGGGTTCTTCGGGCAGGCTTGTCAGTCGACCAGTCGCCCGCCAACAACACCAATCGTGGACCACGCATTCCAACGGGCGACCGAACGGTTATCAGCTTCGGTGCAGGCTGGACCCCGGTGGACAATGTCACGATCGACGTTGCTTATTCCTATCTGTGGGAAGAGAGCGTGCGGGTCAACGATACTTCCGCGACCCGGGGCGCATACAGTTCCAAGTATAAGAACAGCGCGAGCGGGCTCGGCACTTCCGTCAGCTATCGTTTCTGATAGACAGAGCGCCGTTCTACGATAATTGTCCGGCCGGGAGCGTACGTTACGCCCCGGCCTTTTAAAGCACATCCCTGGCATTTCCCCTTGGAGGGAAGCGGTTTCGTCGGAGCGCCACGTCGCCTGGTCAAGTCATCGAGTCGCTACGGACCGGGTCTCAGGAGGTTGCCAGCCACCACCGAGCGCCTTGAATGCCGCGACCGCCGCCCGTGCCGATTCCGTCCGCGCCTGCGCTCGGGCATCGGAAGCCTGCAGCATCGTTTCGTCGGCGTGCAGGACATCAATCAGGCTGGCCGTGCCTTTTTCGTAGGCAATGAACGACGATTGGCGAGCCTGTGCCAGAGATGCCTCGCCTTCAGTCAGGGTGGCTGCCTGAGCGTCCCGATTCACCAGGGCGGAGAAGGCATTCTCGACATCCTCGGTGGCGCGTAATACCGACTGACGGTAAGCGGCCAGGGCTTCGGCTTCTTGTCCCTTGGCTTGATCGATTTGAGCGTTTATGCGGCCAAAGTCGAAAAGTCTCCAGCGCAGCCCCAGTACGCCCGCCGACTGATTGGCGCCGCCAGTGAAAAGGTTGCCCCCGGATACAGCCGTGGCGCTACCGAGCAAGGCGCTGAGGGAGAATTTCGGGTAGTACTCGGCAATCGCCACCCCGATGCGTGCATTGGAGGCTGCAAGGCGGCGCTCGGCCACGATGAGATCCGGCCTGCGGCGCAGCAGATCGGCCGGCGTTCCCGTGGCCTTTATCTGCGGCGCAAGAGGAATACTCCCTGCATTTGCCAGTTGCGTGCGATGGGTGCCCGGCGGTGTACCGAGCATTACATCCAGTGCATTCATGGCAGCATCCAGGCCGGTCTGCAGGACCGGCACTGTCGCTTGGACCTGCGATAGCGCTCCCTCAGTCTGGTGAACCTGATAGTGGGCAGCGAGGCCCTTGCCGTAGAGCAAGCGGACTTTCTCCAGCAGCCCCTGCTGGGTTTTGACTTGTCGGTTGGCAATGTCCAGCCGGGCCTGCAATCCGCGGATGCTGATGTAGATATCGGCGGTTTGCGCGGCGATGGCCAGTCGTGTGGCAGCGGCGCCCGCCTCGGAGGCCTGGTACTCGGCGAGTGCGGCTTCGCGTCCGCGTCGCAGGCCGCCAAAGACATCAATCTCCCAGCCAGCACCGAGGTTAACCTCGTAGGCGCTTCCGTACCGATCATAGCCAGGCGTCGAGTTCAGCACCTGGCCGAGCGGGGTCTCGATGGATTGGTAGGAGCGCGCGGCCTGGCCACTGATGTTTCCCGAGGGCAGCAAGGCGGCATTTGCGGCACCCAATCCTGCCCGTGCCTGCGTAACTCGCGCCGACGCCTGCGCCAGATCCAGGTTCTGTTCAAGAGCCTTGGAGACGAAGTCGGTTAGCACCGGATCACCAAAACCTTCCCACCAGGCCACGAGACTGGCCGGCGTCGCTACAGGCCTCAGCTCGACAGCGGACTGATCCAGGTAACGATCCGAGAGAGGAGCGTCCGGACGTTGATAGTCCGGACCGACCGCGCAGCCTGCCATCAAGCTGGCGCTCACCAAAAGAGCAAGGGGGCGAAGGGGAGGCATTGAGGTTCCTTCAATCGAGGATATTTGTGACCATATTACGTTATGGTCACAAGCTGTCAATCAATAGCATTGACCAGTATTTCAAAAAACACTCAATGAATACGGAGTTTTTCGCGTAATCGCTGGCAGTCTCAATGGATGTTAATTTGTGACTATTGACAGATATGGTCACTGTACTGAGAATGTGGGCCATGTCCTATTGTTCAGTAAGGGAACCTATGCGCCGGCCTCGACCTGTCCCCATTGCCGCTTGCTTGTTGCCTCTAGTCCTGGCGGCGTGTGGCGACTCATCCACCGTTGAAGATCCACGCACCCATGCCCCTCTGGTGAGGGCTTCTGCGGTTCAGGGGGCGTCCGACGTTTCACGCTCCTTCACTGGCGTCGTGGCTGCCCGCGTCCAGGGCGACCTGGGCTTTCGGGTATCAGGCAAGATACTTGAGCGCTTGGTTGATACGGGTCAGACCGTCAAGCGAGGTCAGCCGCTCATGCGTCTTGACCCCATCGATCTGGGGTTGCAGGCGCGAGCACAGCAAGAGTCGGTCATGGCCGCTCGGGCCCGAGCCAGGCAGACAGCCGATGATGAGGCCCGATATCGCGACCTGGTCGGCGCAGGTGCTATTTCTGCATCGGCGTACGATCAGGTCAAAGCCGCGGCTGATAGCGCAAAGGCGCAGCTCAGTGCTGCTCAAGCGCAGGCTGACGTGGCTCGCAATGCTTCCGGTTATGCGGTGCTGTTTGCCGATTCCGACGGCGTTGTGGTGGAGACGCTCGCCGAGCCCGGGCAAGTCGTCAGCCCAGGGCAGCCTGTGGTGCGACTGGCGCGGGCCGGGCAGCGCGAAGCCATCGTGCACCTGCCCGAGACGCTACGCCCGGCAGCAGGATCCACTGCGCAGGCGACGCTTTACGGCAACACCGCGGGTGCTGTTACAGCGAGGCTGAGGCTGCTGTCTGACTCGGCCGACCGTATGACGCGCACCTTTGAGGCGCGGTATGTGCTTGAGGGCGCGTTGGCCAATGCGCCGTTAGGTTCGACCGTCACGCTTCGGATCGCCGAAGACGCCGCCAATGGACAGGTGCTGCAAGTGCCGATCGCTGCTGTTTATGACCCGGGCAAAGGCACTGGCGTGTGGGTCATTGCTGGGGAACCAGCGAAGGTGACCTGGCGACCTGTCCGGGTCCTGGGCTTGAGCGACGACGCAGCGCGAGTTGCAGGCGATCTCAAGGCCGGCGAGCAGATTGTCGCCTTAGGTGCACATCTGCTGCGCGATGGTGAGGAGGTGAGACTGGCTCAACAGGGTGACGTCAAGGTTGCCGGGAGCCATCCATGAGCCAGGGGCGCTTCAATCTTTCGGCGATCGCTGTTCGCGAGCGCTCGATCACGGTATTCCTGATCTTCCTGATCGCTGTGGCAGGGATCCTGTCGTTTTTCCAGCTGGGGCGTGCGGAAGACCCTCCGTTTACGGTCAAGCAACTGACGGTCATTACCGCGTGGCCGGGCGCTACGGCGCAGGAGATGCAGGACCAGGTTGCAGAGCCACTTGAAAAACGCCTGCAAGAACTGAAATGGTACGACCGCACGGAAACCTACACCCGTCCGGGTCTCGCCTTCACCATGGTGACACTGCTCGATCGCACACCGCCTTCCCAGGTGCAGGAGGAGTTCTATCAGGCGCGTAAAAAACTCGACGATGAGGCCATCAAGTTACCGGCGGGGGTGATTGGCCCGATGGTCAACGACGAGTTTGCAGATGTGACATTTGCGCTGTTCGCCTTGAAAGCCAAAGGCGAGCCGCAGCGACTGTTGGTGCGTGATGCGGAATCGTTGCGCCAGCGCCTGTTGCACGTGCCGGGCGTGAAGAAGGTCAACATCATTGGTGAGCAGGCCGAACGCATCTTTGTTTCCTTCTCCCATGATCGGTTGGCCACGCTGGGCGTATCCCCCCAGGACATTTTTGCCGCGCTGAACAATCAGAACGTGCTCACGCCTGCCGGCTCAATTGAAACCGATGGGCCGCAAGTCTTCCTCCGCCTCGACGGTGCCTTCGATAAGGTGCAGAAGATTCGTGACACGCCTCTTGCGGTCCAAGGTCGAACACTGAAGCTCTCGGACGTGGCGACGGTCGAGCGGGGTTATGAGGATCCGGCAACCTTCCTCGTGCGTAACAACGGTGAGGAGGCCCTGTTACTGGGCGTGGTGATGCGTGAGGGCTGGAACGGTCTTGACCTGGGCAAGGCATTGGACGCGGAGACGACGAAGATCAATGACGGCATGCCGCTGGGCATGACGCTCACCAAGGTCACCGATCAGTCTGTGAATATCAGTTCGGCCGTCGACGAGTTCATGGTCAAGTTCTTCGTCGCCCTGCTGGTGGTCATGCTTGTCTGCTTTCTCAGCATGGGCTGGCATGTAGGTATTGTGGTGGCGGCGGCTGTGCCGCTGACGCTGGCCGTGGTGTTTGTGGTGATGGCGGCTACCGGAAAGAACTTTGACCGCATTACCCTCGGGTCGCTGATTCTGGCGCTCGGACTGCTGGTGGACGACGCCATCATTGCTATCGAGATGATGGTGGTGAAAATGGAGGAGGGCTACGACCGCATCAAGGCTTCCGCCTATGCCTGGAGTCATACGGCCGCACCGATGCTTTCCGGTACGCTGGTGACCGCTATCGGTTTTTTGCCCAATGGCTTCGCCCAGTCGACAGCCGGCGAGTACACCAGCAACATGTTCTGGATCGTGGGCATTGCCCTGATTGCATCATGGGTAGTGGCGGTGGCCTTCACCCCCTATCTGGGTGTGAAGCTGTTGCCGAAGATCAAGACGGTCGAAGGGGGGCACGCGGCCATCTACAACACCCCTGGCTACAACCGCTTCCGCCGGATCTTGACGCGCGTCATCGCCCGTAAATGGCTGGTGGCCGGTACTGTTATCGCTACCTTTGTCGTGGCGATTCTCGGCATGGGCCTGGTCAAGAAGCAGTTCTTCCCCACCTCGGACCGTCCAGAAGTGTTGGTCGAAGTGCAAATGCCCTATGGAACCTCCATCGAGCAGACCAGCGCCACCACCGCCAAGATCGAGGCCTGGCTGCAAAAGCAGGCTGAAGCCAAAATCGTCACGGCCTATATCGGGCAAGGCGCGCCGCGCTTCTACCTGGCGATGGCGCCGGAGCTCCCGGATCCATCATTCGCCAAGGTTGTGGTGCTGACGGATAGTCAGGAGGCACGTGAGACCCTCAAGTTCCGTATGCGTGAGGCCATTGCTCAAGGGCTTGCACCAGAAGCGCGTGTCAGGGTTACGCAGCTGGTGTTTGGTCCGTATTCACCCTTTCCTGTGGCATATCGGGTGATGGGGCCTGACCCATCAACATTGCGTGAGATCGCCGACCAGGTACAGAACGTGATGCAGGCGAGTCCCCTGATGAGAACCGTCAACACCGACTGGGGCCCGCTAACGCCGACGCTGCATTTCACCCTGGATCAGGACCGCTTGCAGGCGGTGGGGCTGACGTCCAGCGCTGTCGCGCAGCAGCTGCAGTTCCTGCTCGCGGGAGTACCGATCACGGCCGTTCGTGAGGACATTCGTTCGGTGCAGGTGATCGGGCGTGCTGCGGGTGATATCCGGCTCGACCCTGCAAAAATAGAAGGCTTTACGCTCGTGGGCACGGCGGGCCAGCGGATTCCGTTGTCCCAGGTAGGGGAAGTCGACGTGCGTATGGAGGATCCGATCCTTCGGCGTCGTGACCGCACCCCGACCATTACCGTGCGCGGCGACATTGCCGAAGGCTTGCAGCCACCGGATGTCTCGAGCGTGATCATGAAGGCGCTGCAGCCGGTCATCGACAAGCTGCCTGATGGGTATCGTATCGAGCAGTCGGGGGCCATTGAGGAGTCGGGCAAGGCCGGCCAGGCGATATTGCCGCTGCTCCCGATCATGATTGCCATCACGCTGCTGATCATCATCCTGCAGGTACGCTCGACCTCGGCGATGATCATGGTGTTTCTCACCGCGCCGCTGGGATTGATCGGCGTGGTCCCGACATTGCTCATCTTCCAGCAACCGTTTGGTATCAACGCCCTGGTCGGCCTGATCGCACTTTCGGGCATCCTGATGCGTAATACGCTGATTCTTATTGGGCAAATCCATCACAACGCACGAGAAGGACTGGATCCGTTCCTCGCGGTGATCGAAGCCACAGTACAGCGTGCTCGCCCGGTGCTGCTGACAGCGCTGGCGGCCATCCTGGCGTTCATCCCCCTGACACACTCCGTCTTCTGGGGGACCCTGGCTTACACCTTGATCGGAGGTACGTTCGTCGGAACCATCATGACGCTGGTGTTCCTGCCGGCGATGTACTCCATCTGGTTCAAGATCAGTCATGCCAATCAGAGGCAAACTGAAACAGCAGAACTGGCGTAAGCACGCGAACTTACCAAAAGAGAGGACGCCACCCCGTCCTCTCGTCGTGCACCTCACTACAAAGCTGGGTTCTCAATACCCAGTCTGCAAGCTTCTCTCACTCATCGCCTATTAACGCCAGGCTGGCAGCCCACTCTTGCGTGGCAGTGTAGCGGGCGTAATAAGCCCGCTTCTCTGCCTCGCTCAAGCCGGTAAAGAACGGCAGGAAGTACTGGTCGTTGTAGTAGCCCTGGGCACCTTGCAACTGCGCTCCCCACCATGCCGGGTTGTAGCCCTCGAAGGCTATCCAGGGCGGAGGGACGGCGAAACGCTGATGCTGAATGGCCTCGAGGAAGTCAGTGCTGTTGGTTACCAGGCGCACCGTGACGGCGTTGAATTCCCGGCTGGATATAAAGCAAATCAGGCGCTGGTTGTTCTGGGCGTTTTCATACTGCCTGACGGGAAGCTCGTTGAAGCTACGCTCGTGGGTCAGGATGAAGCTGGATTCGATAAGGGCTTGGAAAGAATCCCTATCGCTTCCATCGATCAGTAAGGTCCAGTAGTAAGCCGGTACGCCTGTGCCTTCCAAAGAAACCGCGCGCAGTGGAAGGGGCAGTGCGGGAGTGGTGTGTGGCAGAGGTTCGGTGAAAACCGCTTGGAGTTCTGACAGGGAATAGCCAGCAATTTGCTCTTTGGGGGCTCGGTCAAAAAGAGCTGCGATACGGCTGAAAAAATTCATATCGTCCTTGATTCAGCTTTGGTGGGCTTATGGAGTGGCGCTTCAAGGCCATTGATTTAGGGTTCCTTGAAACCTGGCAAACCGTTTGCTCTGCGCCACTCCTTGACTGTTTTCAAGATCCCTTCTGGCGAGTCATCAGCATCGTCAGCAGGATAGAAAATCAGATCTGAGCCTTCGGGGTGTTCTGAGATTTCCTGAAAGTGTCGGACTAAAACAGAGTGGTCGTCCTCACTCTGACAGCTAACCTCACAGATATCTGTCAGAAGTTGAAGGAACTCTTGCTCTGTGTAATCAGAAATACTGCCCCTTGAGGTCATCACCTTAAGCCTCCTTGAAACCCGGCAGGTGGTTGGCCGAGCGCCACTCTTTCACGGTCTTGATAATGCCCTCGGCGGAGCTGTCGGCGCCGTTTTCGGGGTAATAGATCAGGTCGGAGCCGGCGGGGTGCTCGGTGATTCGCTCGAACTCATCGAGTAACGGGTCGAGGACTTCATCAGGAGCCCCTTTGTTTGCAGCGAATAATTCCTGCATGAATTCTATGAATTCAGCTTCGGTGTATTCATCCAGGCGACTTTTGGCGGCCATTGCTTTTATGGCTCCTTGAACCCAGGCAAGCCGTTTGCCTTGCGCCACTCTTTGACGATTCGGGTATCCAGGATGGACATGGTTTTTCCTTCATGGAGGGTGTGTCAGGCCGTTCATATAGCGTTGGTCAGCAGTGGCAGCTGATGTACAGCTCCAGATCTTTGGGGAGTGGGATGGCTGTAAGTCGTTCTATGGCGCTGGCTTGCTCTTGGGTGAGGAGGTAGCTATGTACGGCGTCTGCTTCGCTCTGCCAATCCATGATCGGCATCAGTATTTCTGTAGTGAGAGTCGGTAGTTTTGTCTCGAATACAGCGTCGTCACTGTTTGTAGGTGCGCCGTGTATCTCGAATTTCAGTGGGGCTTTCCCAGCGCGAAATACCGTCACGACTTGAATCCTGGTAGCCCATTTGCCTTGCGCCACTCTTTAACGGTCTTGGTTATGCCTTCGGGGGAGTCATCAGCCCCATCTTCTGGATAGAAGATAAGGTCAGTACCGTTTGGGTGCTCGGTAAGCTGTCTGAATTGCATCAGTAGTTCGCCAAGGTCTTTATCGGAACCACCTTCGTTGATGACGAGTATCTTGTGGATGAAGTTAACGAATTCGGTCTCGGTGTAATCGGAGATTTTTTTCATGTGGCGCCTACCGATTTCTGTGAATGTTGATGTGATTTTTAGGTGTGGTTACCCGTAAATTGTCTACGTTATAAACCTCACCACCATCCGCAATTTGCTCAATATGGTGCAACTCGAAAGTACCTCTTTTTCCTACTGCGTCTCTATCGCGAACAGCTGGTGCATTACCTGTACTTAGGCGCTTTTGGGCACGCTGATTAAACTGGCCGAACAGTGTAGGGTTTTCACCAACGGTCCTCCAAAATGCTCTCCGAAAAGCATCAAAGCTTCTGAACTCCTTCCCGCGCAACTGATCAGCAATCTCCGTGGGTATCGGAGAGCCCAACCCGGAGCCGGCCCCAGCAAGCCAGACTCCATTTATATCCTGCCCCTGACCCGTAACCACACCGGGCGTCTTGCGCACGCTCAGTACGATATAGAGCGGCAGAACCCCTGACCCCGGCGGGAACACCAGGATGAAGTCCTTGTATTCCGGCGGGTAGATCGGGTCGACGATGATGGTGTCCGCCTGTTCGGTGGGCGGAAAGATCCAGATGTGCGGCGCCTGGGGCGCGGCCTCCAGTGGGGGGATGCCGGAGGTGCTGGATGGGTCCACCGCTGGGGTCCAGATCAGGGTGACGCCGTCGCCGAAGTCGGCCACCTGTTGCTGGCCTTTGGCAACGAAGCGCACCACCGGGACCATTTCCCAGCCACGCTGCTTTTGCGTGTTGTAGCCGTAGCCCTTCAGCGTGCCGTCGGGCCGTTGTTCGATATGCAGGCGCACGCGGGTGCGGCCTTCTTTCAGGGTGTCGAGTTGCTCGGGCGTGTACAAGGCGCTATCGCCCAGGCTCGACGGCCAGAGCATGGCCACCACGCCAGCCAGGGCACCCGCGACAACTCCGCCGGTTGCCGCGCCAACCCCGACGGACGCCAATCCCTCGCCACCCAGTGCAAGGCTGCCCAGCGCGGCGGGAAGGGCGCCGCCGCTGATTTTCTTGAGCGGGATATTCCCCGTCGCGTCGGCTCCACGACCACCCAGCACGACAAGCTCGCCATAGTCCTTGATGGCGTCGGTGGGGATCACCCCGGATGGGCTGAGGTAGTCCATGACCCCATCGGGCAGCTTGCAGGATTTGGTAAAGGTGCAGCCGGCCATCGCCTGTTGCTTGCGGGGTGGGCTGGCGAGGCTGTCCGCATAGGCTTGTTGGCGGGCCAGCATCCGCTCATAGGCATGTTGCCTGGCCTCTTGCTCCGCCCGTTCGCTGGGCGTCATGTCTCTATAGGTGACGTGGTGCCCGTCGCCGGAAGGGGGATTCTTGATCGGGGGGAGTCTGTTGCGGGCCATCGAGGGCTCTGCCTGTCCATCCGTTGCGGTTTTCCGGCCAGAGGCGGGATGGCATCAACCCTATTGAGTCGGGCGGGGCATTACTGTGAGAGGAATCTGAAAGGTTTGAAGGGCGAGTCTTTATTCTTGCGGGCTGGTGGTCAGGCGATTCTGGCCAGCCAGTGAATGCCCGGGCGCTGGGTGCCGCTCCAGCCCATCTATGCTGCCGCACCGGGTTCCTGCTTAAATGCCAGCGCCTATCCACTCAGCGCGCCTGACACCATGAATACCTTCAAGGACGAACTTGCTCTCACCGAGCCGCCAGCCGAAGCAGCCTCGATCCGTCGTCGGTCGTTGTTTGCCGGCTGTGGGGCCCATGCCATCCATGATGGCCTGACCGACCTGATCTATGTCTTGCTGCCCATCTGGCAAAGCCAGTTCGGCCTGAGCTTTGCCCAGGTCGGGCTGTTGCGTGGGGCCTATTCAGGGATGATGGCCGGCTTTCAGCTGTTGGCCAGCCGTGCGGCCAGGCGCTGGGGGCGTGAGCGTCTGCTGGTGGGCGGCACAGCACTGGCGGGGATGGCCTATCTGCTGGCGGGGCAGGCCGGGGGCCTGACGGTATTGCTGTTGGCCCTGCTGTTGGGTGGGCTGGGGGCGAGTACCCAGCATCCGCTGGCGTCGTCGATGATCACCGACACTCACGAGGCCGGTGGCGGCGTCAAGCAGGCGTTGGCGCAGTACAACTTTTCCGGCGATATCGGCAAGACCCTGATTCCGGGGCTGGTGGGCCTGTTGCTGACGCTGCTCAGCTGGCGTGCCAGCGTCACCCTGATGGGGCTGTTGGGGCTGGCGGCCGCCGGGTTGCTGTGGTGGTTGATTCCGGCGCAGGCGGCGGAGTCGTCCAAGCCCGAGAAGAGCGCCAAGGTAGTCAGCGGAAAAGGCTCGGCCAGCGGCCTGCGGGCACTGATTGTCACCGGCACGCTGGACAGCGCGGTGCGCATGGGTTTCCTGACCTTCCTGCCGTTTCTGCTGAAAGCCAAGGGCGCCGGCACGGCGGGCATCGGCCTGGCGTTGACGATGCTGTTTGTCGGCGGGGCCTTCGGCAAGTTGCTGTGCGGTTACCTGGGCGCGCGCATCGGCATGATGAAAACCGTGTGGCTCACGGAGTTCACCACGGCGCTGTTGATCGTGCTGGCGGTGTACTTGCCCTATCTGGGCCTGATGGTGGTCTTGCCGCTGCTGGGGCTGGCGTTGAACGGCACCTCGTCGGTGCTTTATGGCGCGGTGCCGGACCTGGCGGGGGCGGGCAAGCGCGAGCAGGCATTCGCAATCTTCTATACCGGCACCATCGGCGGCGGGGCGCTGGCGCCGGTGCTGTTCGGCAGCCTGGGGGACGTCACTGGCGTCCCCGTCGCGGTGATGGTGCTGGCGGCTACCTTACTGCTGACGTTGCCACTGTCCTGGTTCGTGCAGCGCGGCCTGGACGCGGATGCCCGGCTGGCCTGAGCCGGCTCAGGCTTCGCGTCCGTGGGCTGTTGCGGCCAGTTGCTCGGTATCGACCCGCACAAAGATCGAGTCGCCAACCGCCGTCAGCACATCGCCAGCGTAGACCTCGCAGATCACCCGGCTCTTGCGGCCGAGTTCGCCTTCGACCTTGGCGCGCAAGGTCAGGGGCACGCCCATCGGCGTCGGCTTGATGAATTTGATGCCGAGGTTGCCGGTCACGCAGTTGATCCGCGGCAGGCTGTCCAGGGCGCGTCTTTCGGCGCGGTAGTGGTAGGCCATGGCGGTCCAGTTCGAGTGGCAGTCCACCAGCATGGCGATCAGGCCGCCGTACACCAGCTCGGGCCAGCCGCAGTATTGGCTGTCCGGCAGGTGCTCGGCCATCACATGCACCCCATCCTCATGCCAGTGGCTCTTGATGTGCAGGCCATGGGGGTTGCTGCTGCCGCAACCAAAACAAACGCCGTCCGGCGCGGTGCTGTCTTGCAGGGAGAGTGGGTGCATGTGTCTTTACCTTTTTTATTGTTGGAGAGGGCCCTGGCGAAGCTCTCAGGCCGCCGCTTGTGCCTGTATCTGCAGGTCGCCATCGACCTCCTTGACCAGCCCGCTGGCCAGCAGCAGCGGTAGCAGGCGCTTGTGCAACTGCGGCTCGACGAACTCCTTGACGGTGTCCAGCGCCAGGTTGCCGCTGGCTTCCAGCTCGGCCTTGGTGTAGGACAACCAGGCCTTCTTCAGCACCAGCAGCACGTCGCTGCCGGCGGTGGTGGCGAAGCGGCGGTGGGTCACCCGGCCGTCGAAGTCGAAGCTGTGCTGGTAGGCATAACCGCGCTCGTCGCCCGCGCTGGCGACACAACGACCGCAGGTGCATGCGCCGTCGCCGAAGGCCGTGCGCAGGTAGGTGTTGAAGTCCACCACGGGCTTGAGCCCCAGGCGCTTGTCGACTTCGAACAGATCCCCGGTCATTTTTGCTTCACTGCTCAAGGTCATTTTCCTCATGTTCAGGCGGTGTATTACGTCAGGGGCGCACCTTAACAGCCAGATCGGCGGACGGGTACTTTTCTGCCGCCATCGGGGCCGGATTGCCATCTGCTAGGATTCTCAGCGCGCTGCCCCGGGCGCGCTGCCTGCACCTTGTCCACCGCTGATTCCTGCGAGGAGAAAGTATGTCGATTTATGCCATGACCGTCCCCTGTTTCGCCCAGATGCTGCGGGCGTTGAACAGCTTCTTGAACAAGGGCGAGGAACATGCCCGCGAACGGCACTTCGACCCGCAGGTCCTGCTGCAGGCGCGCCTGGCGCCGGACATGTATGACCTGGCGGCGCAGGTACGCTTTACCTGCACCCAGGCCCGGGAAGCGGTCCAGCGTCTCAGCGGCCTGCCGGTGACCGGGTTGCCGGCGCCGGCCAGCATGGCCGAGGCCAAGGCACTGATCGAGCAGACCCTGGCGTTCCTCGCCGAGGCGGATCGAGCACTGATCGAGAGCAGCGGCCAGCGCGCCGTGGCCATCGAGCTGCCCAACGCCATCGCCTTCGACATGACCGGCGAAGAATACGCCCGCAACTGGGCGACGCCGCAGTTCTATTTCCACCTGGTCACGGCCTACGACATCCTGCGGCATAACGGTGTGCCGCTGGGCAAGGCCGAGTACGCGCAGCATATGTTTGCCTATCTGCGCCAGCCGCAGGGCTAGCGTCGGCTACCGGCCTAGATATCCCTGCCGAGAAAACTGTCGACCGAATATCGCGGCGCTGCGCCAGTGGTTGCTGCCCGAGGCCGGCCGCGGCGTGAGCCGTGAACAAGTGGCCATTAAAAGAGCGGCACATTGCCTTCTCCGACACGGCGTCGTGCTGGCCCCGCAAGCGCCGAATCACCGCCAAAATCACTTTAATTTCAGGTGGTTAGGTAGATCGAAAAATGCGCAATGTGTGGATGACGCTGACCTCGTTCGCCTTGGTCAGCATGGCTGTCGCGGCCGAGGGCAAGGAGTTGCCGGCCAATGACCGGTATGTGTGCAGTTGGGGCGCGGGGACGGCGGCGCGGGCGCAGGAGCTGAAACTGTCGGGGGTTTCGCTGTATGCCGCGCGGCAGAAGCTGCAGACCTACAAGTTCAGCAAGGGCTGGATGCGCATGCTGGCCCTGGGCATTACCGAACAGACCTACGACAGCCCCTCGCGGGCCAAGCCGGCGACGGTGCGGCAGAGCTTTTACGACGACTGCGTGCGCTACAAGCTGGCGCGCAAATAACCCGAGGGGAAGGCGTGCGGGGTGGCCGGTTGCCCGGGCTGCCATGCTGGTACGGGCGCCGGCGATCCTGGGGCGAGGCACGTCGGCCTTGTCTCATGCCCCCGGAGCTTTGGCCCATGGGCCGACAGAACCCGCCGCCATCTGATCCGTATTTTTCTTCGTCACCTGCGTCTGTATCGGGATCAGATCCGGCCTGACAATGACGCACCCCTCAGGCGCACCGGCCTGCCGGCTGGAGCCTGAGGCGGCGTTCTGCTTTTCGCGTTGGCGAAAACCTATTGTTCAGGAGGCCTTTATGGCGAAGATGGCGATTTTCTTGTTTGGATTCTTGGCGCTGACCATTGCGATTGGTCTGCTGGCGACCATCTCTCCGGTCTGAGGGGACACCTCAGGCCAGCCCAGTCTCGCCGAGGCGGGCCGAACCGCTATTTCGAAAACTTCCTCGCCCCGGCCACACACAAAATCACTGCCACGGTCACTCCCAGCATGCCCAGGCTGACCTGTTCATGCAGCAGGGTGGCGGCCAGGGCCAGGCCAAAGAAGGGTTGCAGCAATTGCAACTGGCCGACGGCGGCGATCCCTCCCTGGGCCAGCCCGCGGTACCAGAAGACAAAGCCGATCAGCATGCTGAACAGCGCGACGTACGTCAGGCTCAGCCAGGCGGGCAGGGTGATGCCGCTAAACGAAGACGGGGCACGAAGCAGGCTCAGCACCGCCATCACCGGCAGCGCCAGCACCAAAGCCCAGGAGATCACCTGCCAGCCGCCCAGGGTGCGGGAGAGCTTGGCGCCTTCCGCGTAACCCAGGCCGCAGACCAGAATCGCCAATAGCATGAGAATGTCTCCGGCCGGCGCGGCGCTCAGCCCCTGGGACACGGCAAACCCCACCACCAGCAGGCTGCCCAGCACCGAGAACAGCCAGAACACCGGCCGCGGCCGCTCGCCGCCGCGCAGCACGCCGAACACCGCGGTGGCCAGGGGCAGCAGGCCGAGGAAGACGATGGAGTGGGCCGAGGTCACGTACTGCAAGGCCAGCGCGGTCAGCAGCGGAAAGCCGACCACCACGCCGAGGGCGACTATCGCCAGGGGCCACAGCTGGCTTCTACTCGGGCGCTTTTCCTTGAACAGCAGCAACAGGCACAAGGCCAGGACGCCGGCGATGCTGGCGCGGGCCACGGTCAGGAACAGCGGGTCGAACTCCAGCACGGCCACCCGGGTGGCCGGCAGCGAGCCGCTGAAAATCAGCACGCCGATAAAGCCGTTGAGCCAGCCGCTCGCGGCTTTTTGTGTGCTGGGGTGTGGCAGGGGCGATGTCCGTTCCATTCAGGGGCTCAGCTCTGTTCAAGGGTAAGCGCCGCGCTTCAGGGCGAGATTGCGCCTGGGCTGCTCAGGCCCCATCCTAGGAGTGCCAAGCAATACAATCAAAATATTGTCATGGATACATTGCCCTATGGCCCGTGCCCGCTACAAACAACTGGTCGATGGTTTTGCCGCCGATATTCGTGGCGGTGCATTGCCGCCGGGCACCCGCCTGCCGACCCACCGCGAACTGGCCGCCAGGGAAGGGCTGGCCCTGGTGACCGCCTCACGGGTGTATGCCGAGCTGGAGGCCATGGGCCTGATCAGTGGCGAAACCGGGCGCGGCACTTTTGTCCGCGAGACCGCGTTGCCGCCGGGGCAGGGCGTCGACCAGCAGGACACTGCGGCGGGCACCCTGGATCTCAATTTCAACTATCCGGCGTTGCCCGGGCAGGCCGAAGTGTTGCGCGGTGGCCTGCGCCAGTTGGCGGCTGCCGGTGACCTGGAGGCGCTGCTGCGCTACCAGCCCCACAGTGGCCGCAGCCACGAGCGGGCCACCGTGGCCCGGCATCTGGCGTGTCGCGGGTTGCAGGTGGAAGCGGACCAGGTGTCGATCGTCAGCGGCGCCCAGCATGGCCTGGCGACCACGGTGATGGCGCTGCTCAAGCCCGGCGATGTGGTGGCCACCGATGCCTTGACCTACCCGGGGTTCAAGGTGGTGGCCGAGGCCCACGGCGTGGAACTGGTGTCGATTGCCCTGACCGAGCACGGCCCCGACCTGCAGGCTTTCGAGCGGTTGTGCCGCAGCCGGCGGGTGCGGGCGGTGTATGCCATGCCGACCCTGCACAACCCCATGGGCTGGGTGCTGGACCTGGCGTGGCGGGAGCATTTGGTACGGATCGCCCGGCAGCATCGGCTGCTGATTATCGAGGACGCCGCTTATGCCTTCCTCGCCGAGAATCCACCCGCGCCTCTGGCGGCCCTGGCGCCGGAGCTGACGGTGTATGTGTCGGGGTTTTCCAAGAATGTCGCCACCGGGCTGCGGGTCGGCTTTGTGGTCGCGCCGCCGGCCTGGGTGCCGCTGATCGAGCGGGTGATCCGCGCGACTACCTGGAACACTCCCGGGGTGATGACAGCGCTGGTCTGCAACTGGATCGACGACGGCACGGTGCAGCGCCTGGAAGCCGAGAAACGCCAGGACGCGACCGCCCGCCAGGCCCTGGCCAGGGAGGTGCTGGCCGGCCTGGCGTACATCGGGCATCCGGCGTCCTATTTTCTCTGGCTGCCATTGCCCGAGGAGGTGCGCGCCGATCAGGTGGCGATGGCCTTGCTGCGGGAGAAGGTCTCGGTGTCCACCGCCGAGCCCTTTGTCAGCGTCGCGCCGGTGCCCCACGCCATCCGCCTGGCCCTGGGCTCAGTGGAGCTGGATCAGTTGCGGGTGGCATTGGAAAGGGTGCGGCAGGTGATTGGCCAATACGCCTATTGAAGGCTCCCGCGCGGCAAGGCGCGGGAGCCTGCGGCCGTCAGACCTTGAACTGAGTCACCAGGCCGTTGAGTTCCACCGCCAGGCGTGACAGGTCCTGGCTGGCGGCGTTGCTCTGGTTGGCCCCGGCCGAGGTCTGGGTCGCCAGGTCGCGGATGTTCACCAGGTTGCGGTCGACCTCGCGGGCGACCTGGGCCTGCTCTTCGCTGGCGCTGGCGATCACCAGGTTGCGTTCGTTGATCGAGGTGATGGCCTGGGTGATCTGGTCCAGGGCCAGGCCCGAGGCGCGGGCGGCTTCCAGGGTCAGGTGGGCGCGTTCGTTGCTGTGGCGCATGGCGCTCACCGCACCTTCGGTGCCTTCTTCGATGGTGTTGATCATGCTTTCGATTTCCTGGGTCGACTGCTGGGTGCGATGGGCCAGGGCCCGCACCTCGTCGGCGACCACGGCGAAACCGCGTCCGGCATCGCCGGCCCGGGCCGCCTCGATGGCCGCGTTGAGGGCCAGCAGGTTGGTCTGCTCGGCGATCGAGCGGATCACCTCCAGGACCTGGCCGATATTGCGCACATCCACCGCCAGGTGTTCGACCTGCTCGCAGGTGCGGGTCACCTCGTCGGCCAGGTCGCCGATGGAGTCGACGGTGTGCTGCACCTGCTGCCGACCGTGGTGGGCGGTGGCGTCGGTTTCCCGGGACGCCTCGGAGGTGCTGACGGCGTTGCGCGCCACTTCTTCCACGGCCGCGGTCATCTCGTTGACCGCGGTGGCGGCCTGTTCCAGTTCGTTGCTCTGCTGGTGCAGGGTCTTGCTGGAGTCTTCGGTCACCGCATGCAGCTCCTCGGCGGCCGAAGCCAGCTGGCTGGAGGAATCGGCGATCTTCTGCAGGGTGCCGCGCAGGCTGTTCTGCATGCGTTGCAGGGCGTGCAGCAGGCGCGCCGGCTCGTCGTTGCCGGTCACGCTGATGGCATGGCACAGGTCGCCGCTGGCGATGGTCTCGGCGACTTCCACGGCCTGGCCCAGCGGCCGCACGATGCTGCGGGTCAGTACGATGGCCAGGCCGACAGTCAGCACCAGCACGATGGCCAGGATCGCCAGCACCAGGCCGACGGCGCTGTGGAACACCTCGTTGCTGCGCGCGGCCGCCGCTTCACCGCCGTGGGTATTCACCTCGACCACGGTCAGCAATTCCTTGAGCATGGCGTCGGCATTGGCCAGGAAAGGGCCGCCGTCGACGATCGCGATCGCTTCGTCCTTGCGGCCCTGGCGCGCCAGGTCGAGGACGCGCTGCTGGTCCTTGAGGTACAGCGCCTTGACGCCCAGGTAGCGCGCGTACGCGGCCTTTTCCTCGGGGGCGATACTGAGTTTTTCGTAGACCAGCTGCTGGGCCGACAATTGCTCCTCGAGCTGATTGATCCGGTCCAGCAGGGCCTCGACGTCGCTTCTGTCGCGTACCACCAGCTGGCGCAGGGTCAGGGTACGGATCTGGGTGCTGGTCAGGGCCATGGCGTTGGCTGCGACGATCGAGGGCAGCCAGTTCCTGTCGACCTCGAGCGACTGCTCGTTCATGCGGCGCATTTCCAGCAGGGAGAAGGTTCCGAGCGCAACCGCCAGCAGCGCGATCAGGGCAAAACTGAGGCCTGCACGGCGGGAAATGTTCATCGATCGTAAAAGCATGACTGTGTTCCTTGTGGCGGCAAAAGGCACAACCTGCGCGGCATCCGGCAGGTTCGCAGCAAAGCGGCGCGCGCTCGGAAAGGCTCCGGGGCGTCGTCGGTTCTTGCAGGCAAGGCAGGCGGGAGGCGCATCGTGGCGCCTTCTTTATGGGGGCTTCCGGTATGGACGGGGTTGCACGGGCCCTGGCCGGAAAGGTGGCGATGATATCACAATGATGTCGCTGTTTTGACCGGAGCCCCCCGTGCTCGGCCGATGAAAAAAGGCGAGCTGCGGCTCGCCTTCTGTTTTTCAGGTATTTGCGGGGGCCGTCGGCTGTCGTCAGTCGTCCTCGGCTTCATCCAGGAGCGAGACGTAGCTCTTGATGTCGAAGCGGCTGTCTCTGTTGAAGGAAAGCCAATTGGAGAGGCTGCACAGAAACGCGAAAACCGCGCTGTCCCCGGATGCCTCGAAGTTTCCAGAGGGTTCAAAGCTGAAAAAGTAAGCGGGTTCCAGGCAGAGGATTCCTGTGGGGTAATGCTGATTTTTCTCTCTGCATTCTTCAAACAGCCACTTGGCAATGGTGTCTTTGTCCGGTCCTTTGAAAGCAATGATGTAGGACGGGACCAGGTATTCATTTCTGAAAATGAACTTCTCTTTCGACTTTTTCCGTTGTAGCTGTTGGACCGCATGGCTTTGTGCGAATGCCTCGACCTTCTGCTTCCGCAGGTCCGACTTCACTTCGATGGCGGCCGCCACGGTATCGGCAAAGTACAGCCGTTGCTTGCCGGAGGTGATGGGCAGGCTGAAGCTTTGCTCGCACTCGAGGACGATATCGATCTGGCCCGTGGTTTTTCCGTAGCCGTCCATGATGACGCCGGAGCCATAGCGGATGTTGTGCGGCAGAACCCGAGCCAGCAGGCTTTCGATGATGAGTTCCCTTTCGTTGCCGATGACCGTCGAAGGGTACTTTTGCGATTGCTTGTGCCCAAGCATCAAGTTTTCTTTCAGTGTCTCGATGCTGTTGAGCAACAGGTCTTTCCCTGACATGACTCACTCCGTCTATGCAATGTATGGGGCAAACAGCCCCGCTTGAGGCCGAGGCTGCCCGACAGTAAGGAAACGGGGCGGGGGTGTAAAGGCGTTTGTGGAGCGCCGCAAGGCCCCTGCAGGCGGCTCCGTAGGCCCGATCTCAGCCGTGCTGGATGCCCGCGCGTTTGAGCAACTGCTTGCAGCGCTCGGACAGGTGCGTCACCCGCAGGTGCTTGCCGGCCTTGCCGTAGCGTTCGCGCAGGGTTTTCAGGGCGGCGATGGCCGAGTAGTCGACGAAGCTCAGGTGGCGGCAGTCGAGGGTCACCTGGGCCGGGTCGCCCGCCGGGTCGAAGTGGCTGAGAAAGGAGGTGGTCGAGGCGAAGAACAGGGTGCCGTGGACCCGGTACAGCTTGCTGCCGTCGGCTTCCTCGTGGCTGTCGGCGTAGAGCTCGCGCGAGTGCTGCCAGGCGAAGTTGAGGGCGGCGATGACGATGCCGCACAGCACCGCGATGGCGAGGTCGGTGAACACGGTGATGATGGTCACCGCAACTATCACCAGCATGTCGTTCAGCGGCACTTTGTGCAGCACCCGCAGCGAGCCCCAGGCGAAGGTCTGCTGGGCCACCACGAACATCACCCCGACCAGCGCCGCCAGCGGAATGCGCTCGATCAAGGGCGAGAGGAACAGCACGAACAGCAGGATCATCGTCCCGGCGACCACCCCGGACAGCCGGCCACGGCCGCCGGAGCTGAGGTTGATCACGGTCTGGCCGATCATCGCGCAACCGCCCATGCCGCCGAACAGGCCGGAGGCGATGTTGGCCGCGCCCAGGGCCACGCATTCGCGGTCCGGGAAGCTGCGGCTCTCGGTGATTTCGTCGGTGAGATTGAGGGTCAGCAGGGTTTCCAGCAGGCCGACCATGGCCATCAGGAAGGCGTAGGGGGCAATGATGCCCAAGGTCTCCAGGTTCCACTGGATATCCGGCAGCACCAGGCGCGGCAGGCCGCCGGCGATATGGGCCATGTCGCCCAGGGTGCGGGTCGGCAGGCCCAGCAGGTAGACCAGCAGGCCGACCCCGAGGATCGCCACCAGCGCCGGCGGCACCGCGCGGCTCAGGCGCGGCAGCAGGTAGACGATGGCCATGGTCAGCGCCACCAGCCCGAGCATCAGCCACAGGGGCGTACCGCTGAGCCAGCGCTCGTCGGCCTTGAAGTGTTCCAGTTGGGCCAGGGCGATGATGATCGCCAGGCCGTTGACGAAGCCGAGCATCACCGGATACGGCACGATCCGCACCAGCTTGCCCAGGCGCAGCAGGCCGAAGGCGATCATGACCAGGCCGCCCAGCAGCACCGTGGCCAGCAGGTACTGCACGCCGTGTTGCACCACCAGCGCGACGATCACCACCGCCATCGACCCGGCGGCGCCGGAAATCATCCCTGGGCGGCCGCCGAACAGCGCGGTCAGGGTGCAGATGATAAAGGCGCCATACAGGCCCATCAGCGGATTGAGGTGGGCGACCAGGGCGAAGGCGATGCACTCGGGCACCAGCGCGAAAGAGGTGGTGAGTCCGGCCAGGACGTCGGCGCGAAGGCGAGCGGGTTTCATGGTTTACCTGAGAGGGCGGCCAGGAGAGCGGCCGGGGTTGCGAGGGAATGTCGAAAGGCGGCGAATGTTACGGAATAACCTCTGCGCCGGCCACCCGGGGCTTGTATTGCCGGGCGCTGGCGGCAAGACTGCGCAGCCGCACAGCCCGGCGATCGATGCCGGGCCGCCAAGGAGCCTCCATGCCATCAAGCAAACGCGAGCAGGCGCGTCTCGAACGCCGCCTGGTCGCCAGCCTCACCGACGCCTGCGAAACCGCCAAGGCGGAAATCGTCGGGTTCTCCTGGCTGACCCATGTGGCCGATCACGCGGCCTTTCCCGCCAGCCTGAGGGTGGTCTGGGTCTTCGACACCCAGGCCAGCAAGGCCCAGGCCCTGGCCTGCGGGCAGGGCGAACGCATGCTCGAACTGACAGCCATGGCCCTGCATGACGCCGGCCTGGAGTTGCAGGCGCTGGCGGCCCACGTGCGGTACGACAGCGAAGAACAATGCCAGCGCATCAACGGCGGCAACTGGAAAAAGCGCCTGGCACGGCTCGGCTGAGAGCCGCTGGAAAGCGCGGCTAAACGCCGCACCCGACCATGGTCGCACACAACCTGTCATCCATTTGGCAGGAAGCGGGGCGCCGCGTTTTGCTACCATGCGTGGCTTTTACGGATGAGCCGCCCGGCGGGTCGTCTGGATTTTCGGCTCCTCAAAGGGCGGTAACGAATGAGTGTTTTGTTGAGTCGCCGCGAGGTGATTGCAGGTATGGGGCTGCTCGGCCTCGGTATGTTGGCCGGCTGCGATACCCGGGGCCAGCTGTCGTACAAATATGGCAAGGATCTGAGCGACAAGATCATGGGCCGTACCTTCAAGCTGAAGGACACCGAGGGCAACGTCAGGACGCTCTCAAGCTATAGCGGCCTGATGCCGATGGTGTTCTTCGGTTTCACCCAGTGCCCGGCCATCTGCCCCACGACGCTGGCGCGCGCGGCCCAGGCCAAGAAACTGATGGGCCGCGATGGCGACCGTCTGCAGGTGATCTTCATCACCCTGGACCCCGAGCGGGATACCCCGCAGGTTCTCGACGCCTACGTCAAGGCCTTCGACCCGTCGTTCGTCGCGCTGTACGGCACGCTGGAGCAGACCGCGGCCACGGCCAAGGAATTCGACGTGTTCTACGAGAAGATCCCCAGCGGTTCGACCTACACCCTGTCCCATACCGCGACCAGTTTTGTCTACGACTCCCGGGGCACGTTGCGCCTTGGCTTGTCCCAATCGCTTACCGCGCAAGAGTGCGCGGAAGATCTACTGACCGTCATGGAGGTCTGCTGATGTACCCGGCCCTGAATAAAACCGCTATCGCCCAACGCGCCAAACGCATGCTGATCGGCCTGTCCCTGCTGGGCCTGGCTGGCCAGGCCGCGGCCCAGACCCAGGTCGACGACGCCTGGGTACGCGCCACCGTCGCCGGGCAACAGGCGACCGGGGCCTTCATGACCCTGACCGCCAGCGACGACAGCAAGCTGCTCAGCGTCGAGTCGCCGGTGGCCAAGATCGTGCAGATTCACCAGTCGAGCATGCACAACGATGTGATGAGCATGCGCCCGGCGGACTTCGTCGCCTTGCCGGCCGGCAAGGCCGTGGCCCTGGATCCCCATGGTTATCACGTGATGCTGATCGACCTGGTGGCCCAGGTGAAGGAAGGCGACAAGGTGCCGCTGACCCTGGTGGTGGAAAACGCCAAGGGCGAGAAACAGTCGATCAAGGTCGAGGCCCAGGCCCGCGCGCTGAACATGGCCGACCACAGCAAGATGCAGCATTGATGGTTCGCGGCACCTGCGACGACCGGCAGCCAGGCTGAAGCATGGCCAAGGAAATCGACAACCCCTGCATCGCCGTTTGCCAGTTGAGCGGCGACCTGTGCCTGAGTTGCGGGCGCAGCAAGGACGACATCCGCCAATGGAAGCGCATGAAGCGCCCGGAAAAGATGGCGGCGGTGCAGCGGGCGAGCCAGCGCTTGAAGGCGCTGCGCAAGAAAGGCGGCGGTGCCAGCCGCTGATTTTCCCCAGCCGGCCATTGCGTGCCGGCGTTCAGATTCCCGGCGTTTGCGCCGCACACTCCTGCAACCAGGCGATACAGGCCGAGACCCGGCGCGGCAGGGCCTCCAGGGTCGGATGGACGATGTAGTAGTCGTATTCGCCGCTGCGGGTAAACCCGGTGAACGGCAGCACCAGCCGGCCTTGCCCGATGGCCTCGCTGACCAGGTGCTCGCGCCCGATCGCCACGCCGGCATGGTGGATAGCGGCGGTGACGCACAGGTCCGAGCGATCGAAAGTCACCCCGCGTTTCGGCATCGGCACGCCAGCGCCGTGCTGGCGAATCCACAGCGCCCATTCGGAGTCGAAGGTGGCGTGGTCCCAGGCCAGCGAATCATGCAGCAGGGTGCACTGCTGCAATTGTTCGACTGCCCCGGTCAATCCATGGCGTTCGGCGTATTGCGGGCTGCACACCGGCGCGACCCGTTCCTGCATCAGCTTGTGCGCCACCAGCCCATGGAACTCGCCATTGCCGTAATACAGCGCCAGGTCGATCTGCCGGGTGCGGAAGTCGATGCGGTCGTTGCCTACGCGCAGGTCAAGCCGGACCCCGGGAAAGCGCAGGCCGAACTCGGCCAGGCGCGGCACCAGCCAGGAATGGGCGATGGACGGATGGGCGTAGAGGGTCAGCGGCCCGGCCAGGTCGGCGTCGACCGGCTGGGCCAGGACTTCGGACAGGTCGCCCAGGGTCTGCTGGAGAATCGCAAAAATACGCTCGCCGGCCTCGGTCAGTTCAACCCGCCGGGTCAGCCGGCGGAACAGCTGGATCGACAGCTCCGCCTCCAGCCGGGCGATGCGATGGCTGACCGCGCTGGCGGTCAGGCACAACTCATCGGCGGCCTTGCTGAAGCTCAGGTGACGGGCCGCGACCTGGAAGGTGAACAGGTTCGAGAACTGGCTGCTGTTGAGCTTGGCGTCCAGTCGGGGCGGTAGGTTGTACAAGCCGGCGCTTCTCCTGTCGGTCTGTTATGAGCCTTGCAGCACCCGGGCACCTTGCGCCAGATAAGCCTGCATCTCGGTGTCCGGGACCATGCTGCCGCCCGTGGCCCAGACCAGGTGAGTGGCCCGGGTGTACGCCTCGGCGCTCATGCCGCTGCGCCGCAGGTACTGCTCGCGCTGCGCCTGCACGCGGGCGATGCCCGGGACACCGGCCACCGCCGAGGGCTCCAGGTGCAGCTGTTGGTGCTTGGCCATCAGCCAGACCAGGGCATGCAGTTCGTCGTCGCTGACCGTGTAGTAACCCTCGATCAGCCGCTGCATCGCGCGGCCGACAAACCCCGAGGCGCGCCCAACGGCCAGGCCGTCGGCGGCGGTGAGGTTGTCGATGCCGAAGTCCTGCACCGACACCTCGTCATGCAGCCCGGTGTGCACCCCGAGCAGCATGCACGGCGAATGGGTGGGCTCGGCAAATATACAGTGAACGGCGTCGCCGAACGCCAGCTTCAAGCCGAACGCCACGCCGCCAGGGCCGCCACCGACACCGCAGGGCAGGTAGACGAACAGCGGATGCTGGGCATCGACCCGGACCCCGGCCTGTTGCAGTTGCCGGCTCAGGCGCTCGGCGGCCACGGCGTAGCCGAGGAACAGGTCGGTGGAGTTCTCGTCATCGACGAAATGGCAGGCCGGATCGGCGCTGGCCTGCTGGCGCCCCTGGGCCACGGCGATGCTGTAGTCGCTTTCGTACTCCATGACACTCACCCCGTGGGCGCGCAGCTTGTCCTTCTTCCATTGGCGGGCGTCGGCGGACATGTGCACCGTGACCTGGAACCCCAGCCGGGCGCCCATCAGGCCGATGGACAAGCCCAGGTTGCCGGTGGAGCCCACGGCGATCCGGTAGTGGCTGAAGAGCGCCCGGGCCTCGGGCGAGTCGAGCACGCTGTAGTCCTGGTCCATGCGCAGCAGGCCGGCCTCCAGGGCCAGGTGTTCGGCGTGCTTGAGTACTTCATAGATACCGCCGCGCGCCTTGATCGACCCGGAGATCGGCAGGTGGCTGTCCTGCTTGATCCATAGCGCGCCGGGCAGGGCCTGGCCATAGCGGCCGGCCAGCACCGCCTGCAAGGCTGGCAGTGGCTGGATCGGCGATTCGAGAATGCCGTTGTTGGCCAGGGTCTCGGGAAAGGCCACGCGAAAATAGGCGGCGAAACGCTCGAGGCGCGCGCTGGCATCGGCCACGTCGGCGGTGCTCAGCGCCAGGTCGCTCAGGCCATCGGCCAGGGGCGCGCGGGTGGGGGTGAACCAGGTGGTTTCGCGCAACGCCATCAGCTCTTCGAGCAGCGGGTAGCGGCGGGTCCAGGTAGCGAGTGGCTGGCCTGCGATCATGGGGATGACTCCTGTGACAAAGGTTTTAAATGAAATGAGCGAGGCTCAGGGTCAGCAGCAGGGCCACCACTGAGGCCAGGACCGTGGCGCTGGTGAAGGTCTTGAGCGCGTCGGCCAGCGACACCCCGAGGTATTCCTTGACCACCCAGAAGGCCGAGTCGGTGACGTGGGTCCAGCCGATGGCCCCGGCGCCGATGGCGACCACGATGATCTCCTTGCTGTAGCCGGAGTCGACGCCCAGGGTCGGCAGCACGATGGCGGCGGCGCTCATCATGGCCACGGTCGCCGAGCCCACCGCGAAGTGCATCAGGCCCGCCACCAGCCAGGCCAGCACCACCGGGTTGATGTCCAGCCGGGTCAGGGAGTCGGCCAGCACCTTGCCCACGCCACTGTCGATCAGGATGCCGTTGAAGGCGCCGCCGGCACCGATGATCAGCAGGATGCTGGCCAGTGGCGGCAGGCTTTTCTGGGTGTGCCCCAGCAGGTCCAACATCGACAGGCCACGGCGCAGGCCCAGGGACCAGTAGGCGAAGACCACGGCGATCACCAGCGCCACCAGCGGGTTGCCGAAGAACGACAGCAGCACGGACAGGGTCGAGCCGGCGGGCAGGGCGCTGGCGAAGGTCTTGCCGATCATCAGCAGCAGCGGCAGCAAAATGGTCAGCAGGGTCAGCCAGAAGCCCGGCAGCACTCGCGCGCCACGGGCCTGGCAACGCTCCTCGAGGAAGGCTGCTTGCCAGGGTTCGGCCTGGCGGCGCGCCACCAGGCGGATCCATAGCGGCCCGGCGATCATGGCGGTGGGCAGGCCGACGATCAGGCCGTAGAGGATCACCTTGCCGACGTCGGCCCCCAGCAAGTGGGTAATGGCCATGGCCGCGGGGTGGGGCGGCAGCATGCAGTGCACGCACATCAGCGACACCGCCAGCGGCACGCCGAGGTACAGCAGGTTGAGCCGGGTTTCCTTGGCCACCACGTACACCAGCGGAATCAGCAGGATATAGCCGACCTCGAAGAACACCGGGATACCGGCGATGAACCCCACCAGCATCATCACCCAGGACGCGCGCTGCTCGCCCAGGGTGTTGAGCAGGGTCTGGGCGATGCGTTCGGCGCCGCCCGATTCCTCGAGCATCTTGCCCAGGATGCTGCCCAGCCCGATGATCGCGGCGAGAAACCCCAGGGTATCGCCCAGGCCCTTCTGGAAGGATTCGAGCATGCCGTTCAAGGGCATCCCCGAGCCCACTCCGACCAGGCCGCAGGCGGCGATCAGCGCCAGAAAGGCATGCACCCTGAACCTGACAATCAACACCACGATCATCACGATCGCGGCCAACAACACCCACAGCAACGCGCCACTGCTTTGCATCGGCCAACCCTCTTATTGATTTTGTGACGGGGTCCGTCAAAGGACTTCGCGGGGCGAGAGTTAACTATCGGGCGCGCGGGGCTGACAAAAGATCATTGGTCAGCAGATGGGTGATGCTGGGTCAGGCGTGGGCACGGGTGTGGGAATGGGAGGGGCATGGCCGATCTGTCCGGCCGTGGAAGCCCGGGTCACGGACGCGACCCGGTCGAGGGTTGTGAATCAGCCGGCGGTGCTTTCCGGCAATTTGGCGATGACCTTGATCTCGAAGTCGAAGCCATACAGCCAGGTCACGCCCACGGCGGTCAGCGTCGGGTGCGGTGCTTTCCCCCAGAACTCCGGCACCACCTTCCAGATGGTTTCGAAGCGGGTTTCGGGATCGACGATAAACACGGTGACGTCGATCACGTCGTCGAAGGAGCTGCCGGCGGCGGCCAGGATCGCGTTGAGGTTAGTGAACGCGAGGCGCACCTGGGCCTCAAGGTCCGGCTCGGGCGAGCCATCGGCACTGCTGCCGACCTGGCCCGAAACGAACAGAAAGCCATTGGCGCGGATCGCCGGTGAGTAGCGGTTGCGCTGGTAAAGCGCCTGGCGTCCGGGCGGAAAAACCACGTCGCGCTGAGTCATGTGTTGCCTCCATCGATAAGGGTCGAAGCCGACCTGGAATGAACGATGAAGCCGACTCTAGGCACTTGCGCCTGGCCGATAAACGAGCAACCGTAGCCATCACTGTTTGTGGAATCCAAACAATCCAATGGTTAGCCGGGGTGGAAATGGACCGTTTTGATGCGATGCAGGCCTTTGCCCGGGTGGTGGAGGCGGGCAGCTTCACCAAGGCCGCCGACACGCTGCACATGAGCAAGACCAGCGTGACGCAACTGGTGCAGCAGCTGGAGGCACGCTTGCGGGTCAAGTTGCTCAACCGCACCACGCGCCGGGTCCACCTGACGGCCGACGGCGCGGTGTATTACGAACGCGTGGTGCGCCTGCTGGCCGACCTCGACGATGCCGAGACCAGCCTGTCCAGCGCCTCGGCGCTACCCAGGGGACGCTTGCGGGTGGATGTGCCCAGCCCGCTGGCGAGCATGATCCTGGTGCCGGCGCTGCCCGGGTTTCACGCCCGCTACCCGGACATCCAGATCGACCTGGGTGTCAGCGACCGCATCGTCGATGTGCTCGGCGAGAATGTGGATTGCGTGGTGCGCGGCGGCGAGCTGACGGACCAGTCGCTGATGGCGCGACGGATCGGCGATCTCCAGCTGGGGGTGTATGCGGCGCCCAGCTACCTGGAGCGTCTCGGCACCCCCGTGCATCCGCGCGAGCTGGAGGATTCCTTGCATCGTATCGTTGGTTTTCTGTGGGCGCGCACCGGCAAGGCCTTGCCGTATGCCATGCGCGGCCACGGCGAGAGTCTGCAGATCAAGGGCCGCTACGTGCTGGCGGTCGACGATGGCAATGCCTACCTCGCCGCCGGCCTGGCGGGCCTGGGCATACTTTGGCTGCCGGACTACATGGCCAGGGCGCACCAGGAACGGGGCGAGCTGGTGCGTCTGTTCGAGGACTGGCAGCTCGATCCGATGCCGATCTACGTGGCGTTCCCGCCCAACCGGCATATCAGCATCAAGCTGCGGGTGTTTATCGACTGGGTCGCCGAGCTGATGGCCCGGCACTCGCCGGTCGCCAGCCGAGTGGGGGTGTGAGGCGGTCGGCTCTATAAATTTCTGCCGGCCCCCCGAAACCCGCCGGAGCAGCTTTACTTGTCCAGGCAAGTCGCGCCTGTAGATGGCCGTTCGGCCGCCGCATTCTGCCCGGGACCGGCATTGCGAGAAGGACACGGAGTGTCGTTCAACCCCGTACACAACCCTTGTCGCCCCCCTGACATGAACGCCTGCTGGAGCCGTCGTTTGCTGGCCAGTACCTCACCGCAGTCTGGTCGCGCCCGCGCCATCGCCGCCCGGGCGCCGCCTCTTTAAAGGAGTAAAGAAATGACTCAGTACGACAAACAGCTCAACAACCCCAAACAGCCTTCGCGGCAGGCGCGCCTGGAAAGCACCGGCGCCGAGCGCCTCACGCTGGCCAACGCCGGACCGATCCAGATGGGCTTCTGGGTGCCCAACCGGGTATGGGCCACGGCCAGGTTCCTGGTGCCGCTGCGCAACCTGATCGCCGAGAAGAAAAAGGCCGGCACCCTGACGCCGATGCGCAAGGAAATCATCGAGTTCAAGACCTGGGTTACCCACAACAGCGTGTACCGCATGTGGATCAACTCGATGATCGAACAGTCGAACGACTACGTGGCGACCCTGGACGAGGCGACCAAGGAGCAGATCAAGGACTCGGACGGCGATGCGCTGTGGATCGCCGGCTATGACAGCTTCTTCGAGATCCTCAACGAGATCATCAGCACCTCATCGTCGTTCAACGCCACGGCCCAGGTCGGCACGCCGATGAACGCCTTCCTGGCGGTGTCGATGGGCACCGAGGCGGGCGTCGCGCTGTTCCATGACACGACCTTCAACCAGCAGTTCAAGAAGGTGCTCAACGCCTGGAACAGCTTCCTCAAGAGCAGCGCGTCCCTCGACAAGCTGGATATCAACGACCCGGAAAAAGAAGGCTCGTGGATCTCCAAGGCGGCCCACGAGGCCGGGGTCTGGACGCAGATGGAGCATGATCCGAACCTGCCCGGCTACGGCTTCGATTCCTGGAATGCGTTCTTCATCCGCAAGTTCGTGCCCGGTGCGCGGCCGTTCCAGGGCAACGCGCTCACCCAGGTCAATATCGGCTGCGAGACCACGCCCTGGCAGTACGAAAACAACGTGGCGTTCGAGACCGAATTCTGGATCAAGGACGTCAATTATTCGCTGCTCGACCTGTTCGGCGGCCAGGAGCAGTGGGCCGCTCCGTTCCAGGGTGGGCAGGCGTACCAGGGCTTCCTCTCGGCGACCCATTATCACCGCTGGAACGCGCCGCTCGACGGCAAGCTGGTGCGCTCCTGGGTACAGCCGGGCACCTATTTCGCCCAGCGTCCGGCCCAGGGCGAAGGCGAGGGCACCTGGGAGGGCACCGAGTCGCAGCCGTACCTGGGGCATGTCGCCGCCCGGGCGATCTTTGTCTTTGAGCACCCGACCTGCGGGTATGTCGCGCTGATCTGCATCGGCATGGTCGAGGTCTCGACCTGCGTGATCGAACCCCAGTTCATCGTTGACCAAGGCGCCGCCCCGGTGAACATCACCCGCGGCACCGAGATCGGGCATTTCGAGTTCGGCGGTTCGACCCACATGATGATCTTCCAGAAGGACCGGGTGCAGCTGGAAGCCTGGGCGTTGAATGCGGTGCAGCACCAGAACGATCCGCAACCGACGCCCATGGGCACGGTGATCGCCACGGCGTTGCTGAAGGAGTGAGCTGCTGAGTGCAGGCGACGGCGCGCTCGCGCCGTCGTCTTTAAATGCTGTCAGCCGTTGGCCTAAACCAGGTATTTGCGAAACCACGCCAGCGTCCGGTCCCAGGCCAGGGTGGCGGCTGCCTCGTCGTAGCGCGGGGTCGAGTCGTTGTGAAAACCGTGGTTCACCCCGGGATAGATATAAGCCTCGTAAGTCTTGCCCGCGGCTTTCAGCGCCTGCTCGTAGGTCGGCCAGCCTTCGTTGATGCGCGTGTCCAGTTCGGCGTAGTGCAGCAGCAGTGGCGCCTGGATTCGTTCGACCTCCGCGCTGTCCGGCTGGCGTCCGTAAAAGGGCACGGCTGCCGCCAGTTCGGGATAGGCCACGGCCGCGGCATTGGCCACCCCGCCGCCATAGCAGAAGCCGGTGATGCCGACCTTGCCGGTGCTGGCGTCGTGCTCGAGCAGCCACTGGATGGCGGCGAAAAAGTCGTTCATCAGCTTTTCCGGATTGACCTTCTGTTGCAGTTCGCGGCCCTTGTCGTCGTTGCCCGGGTAGCCGCCGACCGACGTCAGGCCGTCGGGGGCCAGGGCGATGAAACCGGCCTTGGCCAGGCGCCGCGCGACGTCCTCGATATAGGGGTTGAGCCCGCGGTTTTCATGGGCCACCACCACCGCCGGCAACTTGCCTTCGGCATTTGCCGGGCGCACCAGGTAACCCCGGACCTGTTCGTGGCCCTTGGGCGAGGGGTAGGTGATGTATTCGGCGACGATCTGCGGGTCGGTGAACGACACCTGTTCGGCCAGGGCGTAGTTCGGCGTCAGGGCGGCGAGGGTGGCGCTGGCGGTCAGCCCGACCAGGGTGAAGGCCGCCGCCCGGTCGAGGAACTCGCGGCGGCTGATCTTGCCGTGGGCGTAGTAGTCGTAGAGTTCGAGCAACTCGGGGGCGAAGTCTTTGGCACTGAGACGTTCCATCGCGCGCTACCTCTTCAATCATGGGGGACGTCCTGGTGCCGCACGGCTTGTAGGCGGGACAGGTTCGACCTGGGATTGAATCAGTAAAGCAAGCCTGGGCCCCGGCGGCCAATGCGCAGGGTGAGCATTGTGTTTGGGCGGGGCCTTGGCTAATCTCGCATAAACACGCAAAAGCAGGCATAAGCATGCAAAACCAGCATTCAGTCGCCGAGCTGCCCCATGTGCGCCGGCAGAAGATCCTGTTGCTGCTCGAGCGCGACGGCAAGGTCATGGCCTCCGAGCTTGGCCAGCATTTCGCGGTCTCGGAGGACACCATCCGCCGCGACCTGGCGGAGCTGGCCGATGCCGGGCTGCTGCAGCGGGTGCATGGCGGCGCGCTGCCACGACCCAAGGACACCGGCAAGGATGTGTTCACCCGCCTGGGCGAAAGCAGCGAGGTCAAGCGCCACCTGGCCAGGCTCGGCGCGCAGCGGGTGCAGGAAGGGCAGATCGTGATGTTCGACTCGGGCTCGACCACGCTGCTGATCGCCCAGTCGCTACCTGCCGATATCGGCATCACCGCGGTCACCGCTTCGCCGCTGATCGCCATCGCCCTGGCCGAGTACCCGCGCAGCCAGGTGATCCTCGCCGGTGGCCGGCTCAACCCGGCGACCCTGTCTTCCGGTGGCCATGAGGCGGTACGCCTGATCCAGGGCATCCGCGCCGATCTGCTGTTCACCGGAGTGTGCGCGATTCATCCGGAAGTCGGCATCACCTCGCTGCACTTCGACGAGGTGCCGGTGAAACAGGCCCTGCTCGACAGCGCATCCCAGGTGGTCGCGGTGACCACCGCCGACAAGCTCGGCGCGGTGGAACCCTTTGCCGTGGCGCCGTGCAATCGCCTGCATACGCTGATCACCGAGCAGCACCTGGCCTCGGGCAGCATCGACGACTACCGGCGCCTGGGCATCGAGGTGGTGCAGGCGCCGGTGTGACGGCGGCGTGAGGTGCCGGGCTTTACGGCCTGGCATCCGCGCATTCATCACGACGCGGCCCAGGCCTGGGGCGGTGGATTGCGAGTGCGGACTTACGGCAAGTCAGACCTGAGATGCTGCGCGCTTATTCGACCCGGCGGAACACCAGGGCCTTCAGGCCGCTTTCGATATCGGTATCGGGAAACTCCGGCGGGTTGTCCAGGCGTTGCTCGAAGCGCAGTCCCGGGGCTTCGCGGGTAACGCCGTCGATCAGGAAGTCCGAGGCGACGGCCGGGTCGTTCATGCAGGCCAGCACGCAGCCGTCGGCGGTGAGCAATTCCGGCAGGCGCCGCAGTACCCGGGCGTAGTCCTTGGTCAGCAGGAAACTGCCTTTCTGGAACGAAGGCGGGTCGATGATCACCAGGTCGTAGGGGCCGGCGTTTTTCACCTTGCTCCAGGACTTGAACAGGTCGTGGCCGAGAAAGGTCACCTGGCTCAGGTCGTGGCTATTGAGCCGGTGATTGTCGCGGCCGCGGCTCAGGGCCGGGCGCGACATGTCGAGGTTGACCACATGGGTCGCGCCGCCTTCGATGGCCGCCACCGAGAAGCCGCAGGTGTAGGCGAACAGGTTCAGCACGCGCTTGCCCCGGGCATTGGCGCGCACCCAGTTGCGACCGTAGCGCATGTCGAGAAACAGGCCGTTGTTCTGCTTCTTGCCCAGGTCCACCCGATACCGCAGGCCTTCCTCGACCAGGGTCCATTCCTCGATAGGTTCGCCCACCAGCCAGTCCACCGGGCTTTGCAGCTGATAGCGGTGTTGCAGCAGCAGGGTATGGGCGCCACAGGCCTGCCACTGCGGCGAGGTGCTGATCGCCAGCAGCGACTGCTTGAGCGCCTCCAGCTGTTCCGGCTCCGGCTCCTTGAACAGCGCCACCAGCACCACGCCCTGCAGCCAGTCGACGGTCAATTGCTCCAGCCCCGGCCAGCAACGACCGCGGCCATGGAACAGGCGCCGGGTTTCCGCGGGAGCGGACGCCAGGGCTGTCAGCAGGTGATGGTGCAGGATGGAGAGGGCTTCGGAGTTCATCGAAGGAGGGCCGACAATAAAAGGGCGGGCATTTTAAACACAACTGACCGTGATGACTTACAAAACCAATGTCTACCCGATTTTAAAGAGATGTTTAACGACGAATCTTCAGAATTGTCCTAACTACCAACTGCCGCCCTTCAGGGTAACGTCCAGCCGCCAACTGCAACTATTCGCCTCCTCCCGGAGGCTTTTTTATGGGTAATGCGGAAGCGGACACGGATGAGCGGCTATGTACCCAACGCCCCGAAGGGCTATCGCGATAGAGGCGTGGAGCCTGTCGATCTCGGTGAACAACGCTGGGCCGAATACAAGGACCTGCCAGCCAAGCCAGAGGCAAAGCCTGGTCCTGTTGGCTGTGTCTTCGCCAAGTCCTGCACCTTGCCCAATGGGGTGATAAACCATAGCAACCCCAGTGGTTTTGTGCCCGTCGAGTTGCTGAAGCAATACGGTACTTATGCGGTGCTGGGCACCGGCCCAGTGATATCCGCAGGCGGTACTCCACTGCAATGGGTGGGTGGTTCGGGGAGTGCTTGGGGGCTGGTAGCTCGTCTTGGTGGCACCTTGGCCTTGGCGGGTTCCGCCGCTGTGGGTTTCGCGGCATTACTGCTGCCTGACGATACGTCGGCTGACAGTGCGTTCTATACCTCCGAGCAATACGCGCAGTTGAACCAAGGGAACACCCGTGTACGGGTCAACGTAAAACACCTGCCGGATGGTTCTGTGAGTGTTTACGGGTTCTATACCGGGACCAAGTCAGAGTGGCAGAAGGTGCCTGTCATCGAAGCGAAGAGCCTTGGCGATCAACTGGTAGCGGATTTGGGGAACGGAACTGAGCTCATATGGACTCCGGCAGCCGATCCAAACGCCGTGCTAGGCATCCCCACGCTGGAAGGCGCCTCGTTGAAGCCCGGGGCCTGGGTTTTTCCACCCACTGAGCAGGCCGATAAGATATTGGTCAATCCAGTGCATCCGCCCGACTACCAAGATGCAATCATCTGGTTTCCGAACACCGGTATCCAGCCGATTTACATCTCGCTAATCCTGCCAGGAGATCACAGCTACTACCCCAAACCTAAAAGCTTCCCTGCATTCCCTGGCCTCAAGCTGGCGAGACCTAAGACTCGGAAAAAGGGTGGCGGCTTACGTGACCGCTGGAAAGATAAAGACGGCACACTCTATGAGTGGGACTCTCAGCATGGGGCATTGGAGAAATACAACAAGCGCGGGAAACATCTAGGTGAGTTCGACCCGATAACGGGGCGGCAAACCAAGCCGGCAGACAGATCCAGGGAAATTGAACCATGAAGTACGAACTGAAATTCGAGATATACGGCATACCTCCAGATGGCGATGAAGCGGTATTCGAGATGGAGTTACCAACGCTCACCACAGAATGCCTGATGCCTGTGATGGGCTGGCAGAGCGAGGCGGAGGCCGTGAGCAGCTATTTTCTAACCCCCGAACAAACTGATGCAATAGAGCATCTCGCGGCGATCACTCTGCCAAAAGACCTGGACTTGTTCCTTAGCTGTCATGGCTGAGCCACGAAGAAGCTTGGCGGCACCCTGCAGCATTTAACTTTGGGAGTTCCCGAGGGTGAGGACAGGTTCTTGATGTTCAACAAATGCCACGTGGGGAACGCGGCAAGTCAGTGGCCTGCACCCGTGCCGATGGCCGGGTGCCATGTCGAGCGGGGCTACCGATCAGGTGTGGAACAGGGCGATGGCAAAGGAAACCACGATCATGCAGGCGACTGCAAAATTGATATTCATGACGTACTTGTCCGACGGTATTGAAGGTGGCGCCATTCTGAAGGCATCGGCGGAAAATAAAAAATCCGCTTTCATGATTTGAATGATCGACGGCAGTGATGATTGGCGGCGTCGTGCCCGACAGGCCGTAAAACGGGGAGCGAGTGGATATCTGCGCGAAGCTGATTATTCAGGCTTCGCGCAATCCAATGAGATCGTCGAGGGCCTGCCTCCAGTTCGCCATGCCATGGCTGTTCAGTTCTGCTGGACGATCTGGATAAGGTTGCCGCAGGTGTCGTCGAAGACCGCCAGGGTCACCGGGCCGGCGACCGTCGGTGGCCGGGTGAACTGCACACCCAGGGCACTCAACCGGGCATATTCGGCATGCACATCCTCGACCCCGAAGAAGGTGAAGGGAATGCCATCGCGTTTCAGCGCCGAGGTGAACGGCTTGGCGGCCGGGTGGGCGTCGGGCTCCAGCAGCAACTCGACGCCGTCGGGGTCGCCGGGTGAGGTCAGCGTCAGCCAGCGATGCTCGCCCATGGCGATGTCGTGCTTGAGCTGAAAACCCAGCACATCCCGGTAGAAGGCCAGGGCCTTGGCCTGGTCGTCGACGACCACGCTGGTGATCACGATCTTCATGGGTTGGTTCTTCGTATTGATGCGCGAATGGCCAGCAGGATATCGAGGGCCTGTCGGCGATAAATGCCTGGCAGGGATAATAGTCGGGCGGCAGCGTCGCCCGCGCCCTGGAGTGTTACAGACTGCCACCGGGCGAGGAGGGAAGGCCGGGTTTTCCAGCCGATTCCCGCACGACCCGGCGCCGGGGCTGTAAACTGGCGCGCCAAAGCCGTTGCCCAGCAAGGCGCCGGCCATCCTTTATGACCCCCGAACAAGAGAGCCCCATGGCCAACCACGATATCGACTTCATTCCCGATCCCGACGCGGACTCCATCTCCTCCGACGTTGCCGGTTTCGCTGGCATCCTGGTTTCCACCCAGATTCCCACCCGCGCCGACGGCAGCCTGGAACTGGGCGGCATCACCGCGCAGAGCGAGTGCACCCTGCAGGCACTCAAGGTGGCGCTGGAAAAGGCCGGCAGTTCCATGGACCGGGTTATGCACCTGACCATCTACCTCACCGACATGGCCGACCGCGCCGCGTTCAACGAGGTCTACCAGCGCTTCTTCGCCAAGCCCTGGCCGGTGCGCGCCGCCGTTGGCGTGGCGTCCCTGGCGGTCGAAGGCATGCGCGTGGAAGTCACCGCGATGGCGGCCAAGGCCTGAGTTCCAGCCTTTGGCCGGTGGCGCCGCTCGGCGAGTGCGCGCCATCGGGCAGTACACGGGTGCCGGTCAGGCGTTTCACCGCTACAATGCGCGCCTCGACCGTGACAAGCCTGACTAAAAAAATATGTCCTTGCCCAAGCATCACCTGGAATTGCTCAGCCCTGCCCGCGATGTAGCCATCGCCCGCGAGGCCATCCTGCATGGCGCCGACGCCGTGTACATCGGCGGCCCGAGCTTCGGCGCGCGCCACAACGCCTGCAACGAGGTGAGTGAAATCGCCGAGCTGGTGGAGTTCGCCCGGCGCTACCATGCGCGGATTTTCACCACCCTCAACACCATCCTCCACGACAACGAGCTGGAGCCGGCGCGCAAGCTGATCCACCAGCTGTACGACGCCGGCGTCGATGCGTTGATCGTCCAGGACCTGGGCGTGATGGAGCTGGACATTCCGCCGATCGAGCTGCACGCCAGCACCCAGACCGACATCCGCACCCTGGCGCGGGCCAAGTTCCTCGACCAGGCCGGTTTCTCGCAACTGGTCCTGGCCCGCGAGCTGAACTTGCAGGAAATCCGCGCCATCGCCGACGAAACCGACGCGGCGATCGAGTTCTTCATCCACGGCGCGCTGTGCGTGGCCTTCTCTGGCCAGTGCAACATTTCCCACGCGCAGACCGGCCGCAGCGCCAACCGTGGCGACTGCTCCCAGGCCTGCCGCCTGCCGTACACCCTCAAGGATGAAAAGGGCGGCGTGATCGCCTACGAGAAGCACCTGCTGTCGATGAAGGACAACAACCAGAGCGCCAACATCCGCGCCCTGGTGGAAGCCGGCGTGCGCTCGTTCAAGATCGAAGGGCGCTACAAGGACATGGGCTATGTGAAGAACATCACCGCCTACTACCGCCAGCGCCTGGACGACGTGCTCGAAGACCGTATCGACCTGGCCCGCGCCTCCAGCGGCCGCACCGCGCATTTCTTCCTGCCCGATCCGGAAAAGACCTTCCACCGCGGCAGCACCGATTATTTCGTCACCGATCGCAAGATCGACATCGGCGCCTTCGACTCGCCGACCTTCACCGGCCTGCCGGTGGGCGTGGTGGAGAAAGTCGCCAAGCGCGACCTGCAAGTGGTGACCCATGAGCCGCTGTCCAACGGTGACGGCCTCAACGTGCTGGTCAAGCGCGAAGTGGTGGGGTTCCGCGCCAACATCGCCGAACCCAAGGGCGAATTCGAAGAGGACGGCGAGAAACGCTATCGCTATCGCGTCGAGCCCAACGAGATGCCGGAAGGCCTTTACAAGCTGCGGCCGAACCACCCGCTGAACCGCAACCTCGATCACAACTGGCAACAGGCCCTGCAGAAGACTTCCGCCGAACGTCGCGTGGCCCTGAGCTGGGTCGCGCGCCTGTGTGAAGAACAGCTGGAAGTGACCGCGACCAGTGAAGAGGGGATCAGCGCCAGCGTGACCCTGAACGGCCCGTTCGGCGTCGCCAACAAGCCGGAACAGGCGCTGGAGCAACTGCAGGACCTGCTCGGCCAGCTCGGTACCACGCAGTACCACGCCATCGACATCAAGCTCGATGCGCCGCAGGCTTACTTCATCCCCAACTCGCAGCTCAAGGCGCTGCGCCGGGAAGTGATCGAAGCCTTGACCGCCGCGCGGATCGCCGCCCACCCGCGTGGCAGCCGCAAGGCCGAGACCACGCCGCCACCGGTGTACCCGGAATCGCACCTGTCGTTCCTGGCCAACGTCTACAACCAGAAGGCCCGCGACTTCTATCACCGCCATGGCGTGAAGCTGATCGATGCGGCCTACGAGGCCCACGAAGAGGCCGGCGAAGTGCCGGTGATGATCACCAAGCACTGCCTGCGTTTCTCCTTCAACCTGTGCCCGAAACAGGCCAAGGGTGTGACCGGCGTGCGTACCAAGGTGGCGCCGATGCAGCTGATTCACGGTGACGAAGTGCTGACCCTGAAGTTCGACTGCAAGCCGTGCGAGATGCACATCATCGGCAAGATGAAAGGCCACATCCTCAACATGCCGCAACCGGGCAGCGTGGTCGGCCATATCAGCCCCGAAGACCTGCTCAAGACCATCCCCCGCGCTCCGCACTGAGTGAGTGGGCGGGCGCGTCGCTCGCTCACTCGGTCAAACGCTGGCTGTCGCGCATCAACGCCATTGTCGACCTGGGTCGGCAATGGCGTTGTTGTCTCAGCGACCTGCCTCAACGCGCCGGGTTTTCTTCTGCGCGCAGTTGCACGCTCATGTCATCGCAGCTTTGCGACCAGTCTTTCAGCCACTGTGGCAACTCGGGCGACAGCTCCAGGCCCAGTTCATGGACGAACTCACCGGGGGCGATCGTGCCTTTGGCCGAGCGGAACAGCCCGCGCATCACCACCACGCCGGTGACCCGGCCCTTGCTGACGAAGCGGTGTTCCATAAAGCTCCATTTTTCGTCCCAGCCGAGGATCCGGCTGTGGACCTCGAAGGCTTCGAACAGCTTCAGTTCACGGCGGAACTTGCCCCACACATCACCGACGATCGGCACCGCCCTGTGGCGCAGGGCCACGCGGTAGGCGCCGCTGCGCAGGACGAAGTCCATGCGCCCGAGGTCGGCCAGGGTGAAGTAGCGGCCGTTGGTGACGTGCAGGTTGAGGTCGAGGTCGAGCGGCCAGACGCGCATGTGCACGACGGTGGTGGCCAGGCCTTCGACCGGCTTGCGCCACGGACGACGAAACAGCATGAGCAGCATGCGGAACCAGAGATTCATGAATACACCGATGATTGAAAGGATGGCCGCACTTTAGGCAAGGGGGATCGGCTAAGCTAGGTGCGCAAATGACTTTTTTCATGCGAAAAGCGCAACGGAATCCACAATGCACGTCACCTTGCTCCTGGCCGATCACTGTTCCGCCGCCAGCGCCACCCTGGCCCTGGAAGTACTGAGCGCCGCCAACCTGTTCGCCGACACCGCCAACGCGCCGTTCGAGGTGGTGGTCGCCTCGCTGGATGGCGCCGATATCAGCGCCTGGGGCGGGCAAGCGCTGCGGGTGCAACAGTCCGTGGCCGAGATCGCCCGGACCGACCTGGTGCTGATCCCCGGTTTTCTCTTCACCTTGAAGGAGGCCTTGCCGGCATTTGCCGGCTATGGGCCCTGGCTGCGACAACAGCACGCCCGGGGCGCGGTGCTGGCCTCGATGTGCACGGCCACCTTCCTGCTGGCCGAAGCCGGCCTGCTGAAGGGCGCCCGCGTCACCACCCACTGGGCTTTCGCCGAGCTGTTCCGGCGGCGTTATGCCGGGGTCGAGCTGGACGAGGGGCAGCTTCTCTGCGAGGACCGGGGCCTGATCACCAGCGGCGGCGCGAGCGCCGCCATGGACTTGCTGCTGCACCTGGTGCGGCGCTTCGCGTCCCTGGAGCTGGCGCAGAAATGCGGCAAGTACCTGCTGATCGACAAGGTGCGCAGCGAGCAGTCGGTGTATGTCATGTGGTCATTGCCCAAGAGCCATGGCGATGGCGAGATCCTGCGGGTGCAGGACTGGCTGGAGGAACACTTCGACCAGCCGCTGCTGATCGACGACACGGCCCGGCGCTTCGGCTTCGGCGTGAGGAACTTCAAGCGGCGCTTCAAGGAGGCCACCGGCTACACGCCGCTGGCCTATCTGCAGACCCTGCGCCTGGAAAAGGCCAAGGAGCTGCTGGAGTCCACGCGCATGACCCTGGACAGCATCACCTACAAGGTGGGCTACGAAGACAGCAACTCGTTTCGCCGGCTGTTCCAGCAACGGGTCGGCCTGCTGCCGGCGGCTTACCGCAAGAAGTTCCAGGCCGCCGGCTGAATGCCGGCGCTGCTTGGCGAAATGCCCCGCGGCCAGCACAATCCCCTGCGTCAGGGAGTCGGGCCGGTCAGTGGCCCAAGTCTCATCCTCCACGGGTTTCGCCATGCCGGTACTGCACGACCAATATCAACCCCAGGACCCGGACCGGATCGACCGGCCGCTGTATGCGCTGCGGATCTCCATGCAGGCCACGCGCTGGGAGCGGCCCTGGCACAGCCATCGCAAGGCGCAGCTGCTGTTCCCGCTGGCCGGGGTGATCACCTGCGAGACCGACGAAGGCCTGTGGATGGCGCCGCCGCACTGCGCGGTGTGGATTCCCGGGGATATGCGGCACAACGTGCGGGGCCTGGAGCGCACCGAGAGTTACTGCCTGTTCGTCGAACCGGAACAGGTCCGCGGCCTGCCCGGGGCCTGTTGCACCCTGGCGGTTTCGCCGTTGTTGCAGGCGTTGCTCAAGCGGTGCGTGGAGGTGCCCGAGCTCTATGACCTCGACGGCCCGCAGGGGCGCTTGATGGCGGTGGCCCTGGATGAACTGGCCGCCGCGCCCCAGGAACAGATCCACCTGCCGATGCCCCGGCACCCGCAGCTGCGCGCCATGGCCGCGTCGATCATCGAGCAGCCGGCCGAGCGTCGCAGCCTGGGCGGCTGGGGCGAGCAGATCGGCATGAGCGAACGCAACCTGAGCCGGCTGATCCTGGCCGAGACCGGCCTGAGTTTCGGCCAGTGGCAACGCCAGTTGCACATCCTGCTGGGGATCAAGCGCCTGGCCCGGGGCGAGTCGGTGGAGAGCGTGGCGCTGGGCCTGGGGTATGAAAGCGCCAGTGCCTTTATCCGCATGTTCAAGAAGGCCGTGGGCCAGCCGCCGGCGCGTTTCCTCGCCGAGCGCAGGATGCTGCTGGGCGACCATGCGGCGGGCCGGGACGCTGAATCTTCATTTGGCTGAATCGGTCAATCACTTGTCCAGGTTGACTGATGCAGACAAGGTTTCCTTTGCAGATGATAGGCATTCTTGTTTGTCTCTTGTCGAGGAAGACTTATGAACATCGACCATCATCAGTTTCCCCTGGTCTGGATGCACTACCGCGGCGCGGCCGGCCAGGCCGATCCTTTCAGCCAGCTCGACCAGTTGCTGCAACGCCAGAAGCCCTTTGTGCTGGTGACCGCCGACGCGCCCGGCGAACAACCGCAGCCGGGCGAGGACGCCCAGGCCAGCCTCAAGCAGGCCTCCTTGTGGATGAAGCGCAACAAGGAGGCGATCCGCCGCTGGATCCGGGCCAGTATCGTCATCGCCCCCGACGGCGCGACCCAGGCCCGGGTGGAAGCCTTCGCCGACACCTACCGCAAGTTCTGGGGCTACCCCTTGCTGCACTGCGCTTCGAAGGAGGCCGCCGTGACCATGGTCGACCAGTTGCTGGGGCAAAAGCGGATCAACAGCCATAACTGGTGAGCCAACCCCTTCCTCTGTAGGAGCGAGCTTGCTCGCGATGAACGATAACGCAGTGGATCAGGTACTCCGCGGCACGGCCATCGCGAGCAAGTTCGCTCCTACAAGGCCTTGCTCATAAAGACCCGGCTGCTGCCTTCGGGGTCGCAGGGGATTTCGCCGAAGCGTTGCCAGCCGTGTTTTTCGTAGAAGGACGGCGCCTGGAAGCTCAGGGTGTAGAGCACGGCCGAGCGGCAGCCGCGGCGCCGGCCTTCGTCTTCGCACGCCTGCAGCAGCTGGGCGCCGAGGCCCGCGCCGCGCAGGCTGTCGGGCAGGTAGAACAGGTCGATGAACAGCAGGCCCAGGGAGGTGCGGCCGCTGATGCCGCCCAGGACCTGGCCGGTCTCCGGGTCCTGGAGTTCCACGGCCAGGGGCTGCCGGTCGTGGTAGCCGGTCATCTGCGCATTGAAGGTGGCGAGGCCGTTGCCGAGCAGGGTTTCGAAGCTGCTGTCGAGGGTATCGCTGATGACGATCGAGGGGCTGGCCGTGACGGCGGGTTTCATAGGGGGCATTCCAGTTCAGGCGTCGCGCAACAGGTCGTGGGCGTCGAGCAGGCGGTAGGCGATTTCCGGGTTCTTCTCCAGGCCACGGCGGATCGCGGCGGGGATCGATTGGCGGGTCTTGCGGCACAGGCCCGGCAGCTCGTCGAGCTGGATGGCGATGCCGCGCATGCTGCGCACTTCGTTGAAGCTGGGGGCAATCTGCACGCGGATGCCCAGCAATTCGTACATCCGCCGCTGCATGTGTTCGAGGTCGCTCAGGCTTTGCAGGTTCTCCAGCCGGTCGAGCAGGCGCTTTTCCTCCTGGCGGGTCAGGCCGAGGATGCGCAGGTCGGTGCCAGGGGTTTGCAGCAGGCGCTCGCGGTCGCAGTCACAGGCGCCGGGTGGGCAAGGCTGGCGGATTTGGAAATCGGGCATCTATGGACTCCACTCGAAGCGATCGCGGATCGCCGTTGCCCACGGGGTTGCCTGGAAATATACACAGACGGGGCAGGCTGTGGCGCGGGAATCGCCAGCCACGCCGTCGGTTTTTTCAAGGCTGTCGGCGCCGCCACCACAGCCGCCCGTAGACCAGGGCGTTGATCAGCAGCACCAGCGCGCCCAGGACCAGCTGGATCTGCGGCGTCAGCCCGGCCGGGTAGATCAGCGGGATCAGGTAGTGCTCGATGAAACCGTCGCCATAACCCTGCTGGCCGGCGCCGTGGCGCAGGCGGTTTTCCCAGTCGGTCAGCGGGCAGGGCAGGTGGAAGATTTCGACCGCCACGCCCCAGGTCGCGGCAGGCAGGTGCAGCCAGGCCAGGCGCGGCCACTTGAGCACCAGCAGGCCGCCGAAGAGTACGAACAGGATGAAGGTCAGGTGCAGCGATACCAGGGTGTCGGCGGCGAAGCGGTAGAGCATGTCGAGTCTCGTTGCGGTCAGGGGTACGGCAGGGGTTCAGGTTCGCGCGCGGTCGAACCAGCCCAGCGCGGTGCGCCAGATGCAGATGCCGAGAAAGTACGCCGACATCGCCAGCCACAAGCCCATCACCCAGGGGCCATTGTAGGGATGGTTGACCACCAATGACAGGCTGCACAGCAGCCAGATGGCGGTCACCGCGATGTTCACCGGCATGAAGCGGCGCACGCGGAAGGGGTGGAGGAATTTCATCCGGGTCAGGGTCAGCAGCGCCAGGACCACGATGCTCGAAAGGCTCAGCCAGGGTGTCGGGGCAAGGATGTACAGCGTCAGCGCCACCACGTTCCAGGCTGCGGGAAAACCGACGAAATAGTTGTCCTTGCTCTTCATGTTGACGTTGCAGAAGCAGAACAGCGACGACACCAGGATCACCGAGGTCGCCAGCAGCGCGCTGTAGTCCGGCAGCGGGATGTAGCGATAGATGAACAGCGCCGGGATGAACACATAGGTCAGGTAGTCGATCACCAGGTCCAGCACCGAGCCATCGAAATGCGGCAGCACCGACTGCACATTGACCTTGCGCGCCAGCGAGCCGTCGACCCCATCGACAATCAGCGCCACGCCCAGCCACAGCAGGCAGGCCTTGGGCTGGTTGTCGAACAGCGCCAGGGTGGCGAGAAAGGCCGTGACCACCCCGGTCGCGGTGAAACCATGGGCGCCCCAGGCTTTGAGACTGGCGATGTGTCGGGTCGTTATCACGGGTGTTCTCCAGGAAATGAAACCAGCCGTACGACGCCCCATTGGAAGAAACGGGGGCTTATCGCCAAACCTGGCCAGACTGCATCTATCGACCGGGCCGGCGGCGATAAGGTTCACCGCTGCCCGCGTCTTTGTCAGGCCACTCATGGACTTGTCGGCGTGCAGCATGGCGCCCAAGCCCGTGGCGGCTCCTAAGACTGTAGCCACAGTTTGGCGGGGACGGGCCCTGGCGAACGCGAATTTCTTCACGGCGCTGGGGGAGGCAGGGCGCCCACCGTGGCATTCACTTCCGGTGTCGCGGTGCTACATCCCGTTGGCGAAGGGCACGGCCCGGATATCGATGCGCGAGCGCAGGTGCTTCATCGCACCGGCGTACTCGGCCAGGACCTCCAGGGTCCAGTCGGCACGAGCGCGCAGGTGGCGTTCTTCGGGCGTGGGCTCGGCATGCGCATTGAATACGCCTTCCACCTGGCGAACGATCAGCTGCTCCGGCAAGTAGCAGATCCGGCAGTTCTTGTAGCTGGAGACGCGCAGCTCGGCGAGCGGATAGGCACCACCGAGGCCGGCCGAGACCCCGACCAGCAACGCCGGCTTGTGCCCCAACTCGGTGTGGCCGGCATACACGAAGAAGTTCTTGATGGCCGGGCAGGCCATGCCGTTCCACTCCGGCGTCACCACCACCAGCGCGTCGGCCTGGCGCAAGGTGGCCGAGTATTGGCTCCAGGCGTCGTTCGAGTCCGGGCTTGGCCAGAGCGGCAAGGGCGAGCGCCCGAGGTCGAGCAGCGTGACCTGCTCGCAGAGTTTCAGCTGTTGCAGGCGTTGGCCCAGGTAATGGGCGACCTTGGCCGACTGGCTGTCGAGCTGGCTGGAGCCGGCGAGCAGCGCGATATGCAGGCTCATTGCGTCACCTCCTGCTTGGCTTCGGGCCGCGCCACGGGTTTGGGCGAGCGCACCAGCGGCCAGAACAGTTCCTGCTGCCAACTGATGGGGCGCAGATCCTCGATGCCATAGGCGCTGGGCCGGCGGCGGGTGATTTTCGCGGTGCCGAACAGCACGTCCCAGAAGAACAGCAGATTGCCGAAATTGCCCTTGTAGTGGGTCACCCCGTCATGGGCGCTGAGGCCGTGGTGGGCGGAGTGGGTCGAAGGGGTCGAAATGGTCCGCTCCAGCAACCACATCAGTGGGCGCAGGGCCGGGATGCGATAGAGCCTGTCGTCCCAGGCGACGCTGCTGTGGGCGGCGAAGATCACCGTCATCTTGACGATCAGGTAGCCGTAGTAGACCGGCGCCAGGCCCATGTAGATCAGCAGGCCAGAGAGCCAGATGCCCGGCATCAGCAGGTAATAGAAACTGTTGTTGCGGTAGACGATGCGGATGCTCATGTACGGCGCCGAATGGTGCGCGCGGTGCAGCGCGTAGAGGAACGGCAGGCGGTGGGTCAGGCGATGCCACCAGTACTGGGTCATGTCATCGAGCAGCAGGAACAGCGCCGCGCCCGCCACCCAGTGCAGGTCGCCCAGGCTGTTCTTCAAGGACGGCGCGAAGGTGTCCAGCAGCAGGGTGCTGAGGAACATCACCAGGGGGAAGGTGAGGCCCAGCAACAGCGAGGAACCGATGATCTCGATCAGCACATCGCGGCGCTGACCCTTGGGCTGGCGAAAGCAGGTACAGGCGATTTCCAGGAGGATGAAACCGAGGAAAATCCCGGCCACGACCAGGATTGGATTGTTGGCGAGCATTGTTGTATTCATGGCAATCTCGAGTCAGGCCCGACATGGGCATTGCCCGAACAATAAGAAACCAAGAGCCGCCCGGACCCTATGCGCGAACTGGACAAAAACACTGGCGAAGAGGCCAATCAACCGGTCCGCCGTTTTCACCGGGGCCAGCTCGGCCGGGTGCTGGAACGGGTGCTGCAACGCCAGACCCGCGGCGACCGCCAGGATTACAACCTGCTCGAGCTCGAACAACTGTGGCGCCTGGCGGCAGAGCGCGACCCGGCCATCGGCCTGCACTTGTTCGGCGAATTCACCCCCCAGGACCTGCACGTACTGGCCTACATCTGCCTGTACTGCCCGGACGTGCGCGGCGCCATGCGATGCTGGGCCGACTACGCCGCGCTGGCCTCGGACATGGACAGCCTGAGGCTGGTCAGCGACGGCGATCTGCTCGGCGTCGAACTGTGCATCGACGCGCCCGCCAGGCTGACCCGCTACGTGGTGGAGCATTACTGCGTCATGGCCCTGACCCAGATCCGCCACGGCACCGGGCAAGCTGTGCGCCCGGTGCGCGCCTGCTTCAGCCATTCGCGACCGGCTTACCACGAGGAATATCGCCAGTGGTTCGGCGATAACCTCCAATTCGATTGCCCGCGCAACTGCCTGTACTACGACCAGGCCACCCTGCGCCTGCCGCTGTTGACGCGCCACGCCGGCATGCAGGCGTTGCTGCGCAGCGAACTGGACCGGCGCCTGGCCCAGCGCCTGCAACTGGCTGGCTGGACCGGCAAGGTCGCGGCCAGCATGCGCGACAGCCTGGCCCGTGGCGTGGTGCCGAGCCTGGAGAACCAGGCCGAGGCGCTGTACCAGAGCCCGCGGACCCTGCGCCGGCGCCTGGAAGAGCAGGGCATGACCTTTCGCCAGTTGCTCGATCAGGTCCGCGCCGAGCTGGAGCAGCAGTTGGAGTTTCTCGGCGAGAGCCGCGCCCAGATGGCGGCCCAGCTGGGTTACAGCGACCTCGCGGCGTACCTGCATGCCCGCAAACGCTGGAAGCGCGACTGAATCCAGCACGCGCGCGACATCACAGCAGGCGTTGTGCGGATTCCTGAAAGGAATCCACTCTATAAAAAACATGAATTTTATTTATCGAATTCGAGCCTGTAGCGTGGCCCCGTCCCTGACCGATGGAGCGCCCTCATGTCCACCCCGCAGCCGTTGTCTTCCGCCGAACGCTACTGGCAGCGCAACCTCGCGGTGTGCGCCCTGGGGGCGTTCACCACCATTGTCGCGATGACCCTGCTGTTGCCGTTCCTGCCGTTGTACGTCGAGCAACTGGGCGTCAGCGATCCGGCGGCCATCGTCCAGTGGTCCGGCGTGGCCTTTGGCGCGACCTTCCTGTCGGCGGCGATCACCGCGCCCTTGTGGGGCCGTCTGGGCGATCGCTACGGGCGCAAGCTGATGCTGATCCGCGCCAGCCTCGGCATGGCGCTGGCCATGTCGCTGATCGGCCTGGCGGAGAACGTCTGGCAACTGGTGTTGCTGCGCCTGCTGGCGGGCTTGCTCGGCGGTTATGCCTCGGGGGCGACCATCCTGGTCGCCACGCAGACCCCCAAGGCGCGCTCCGGCTGGGCGTTGGGCGTGCTGTCTTCGGGGATCATGGCCGGCAGCCTGGCCGGGCCTCTGATAGGTGGCCTGCTGCCGCCGCTGATCGGCATCCGCAACACCTTCTTCATCGCCGGCGCGGTGATCTTCGTGACCTTCCTGGCTACCACTTTTTTGTTGAAAGAGGCGCCGCGCGAGCCACGCCAGGCAACGCAAAAGGGCCAGGCGCCGGAGCATTCCTGGGCGTCGGTGACGGACAAGAAACCGCTGCTGAGCATGTTCGCGGTGGCTTGCCTGCTGATGTTCGCGACCATGTCCATCGAGCCGATCATCACCGTGTATCTGCAGGAGCTGCGGGCGGAAAACGTCACCCTGATGGCGGGGCTGGTGATGTCCGCGGCGGCCCTGGGCAGCATCATTTCCGCTTCTCAACTGGGCAAGCTGGCCGACCGTATCGGCCATTGGCGGGTGCTCACTGTGTGCCTGGCCGCGGCGGCGCTGTTGTTGATTCCCCAGGCGCTGGTCAGCGCGCCCTGGCAACTGGTGCTGCTGCGTTTTCTCATGGGCCTGGCGTTGGGCGGGCTGTTGCCTTGCATCTCCAGCATCATTCGCCATTCGGTGCCGGAAAACATCGCCGGGCGGATGCTTGGCTACTCGACCTCCAGCCAGTACGTCGGGCAGGTGCTCGGCCCCCTGGCCGGGGGCTTTCTCGGCGGGCACTTCGGCATGCGCACGGTGTTTGTCGGCACCTGCGGCGTCATGGCCCTGTGTGCCCTTGTCACCTGGTGGTTCGGCTCGATGAAACCTGCCGTGGCGGTGGCCGGCGAAGCCGGTTAGACCGGGCCGGCACCACGCCGCACGCTGCGTTCGACCATGGCGACAATGGTCTCGAACAGCTCGTCGCGGGCTTGCTCGCGGCTGATTTCTCCGGTGGCCGCGGCATGGGACAGGGCCTCGGCGGCCCCGAGCATCGCCCGCAGGCCAGCCGTGGCTATGGTTCCGGGCGCCGCGAAGGGGGCGAGGGCGGTGCGGCATTTTTCCAGGAAGATCAGCTCGTACTCCTCCTTGATCCGCGCCAGTTCCGGCGTACTGGCCAGCGCGGCGATCACCCCGGGGATCTCCCGTCCCTGGGTCAGCACGCAGTCGACATAAGCGCCGGCGATGACCGCCGCACGGCTGTCCAGGGTCGCTTCGCTGCGCTCCAGGGCGGCGTCCATCAGCAGCGTCTGGCGTGCATCGAAGTCCTGGTACAGCGCTGCCAGCAGCCCGGCGCGGGTGACGAAATGGTCATAGACCACCGGCTTGGTCACCCCGGCCTGCTCGGCGAGGCGGCCCAGGGTCAGGGCCTCGGTGCCTTCGGCGCCGATCAATTGCCAGGCCACTTCCAGCAGCTGTTGCAGGCGCTCTTCCCGGGACAGGCGGCGACGAGGGGGTGAAGCCTCGGAGGGGGTGCTTGACATGCTTATATACCAAAAGTAACTTACTGTTCGTAACTTACCAAAAGTATATAGGGCCTGGTTGCCGCCCTCAATTCATTTGCAGGAGCCTTTGCCATGCATGCGCTTATCGTTGTCGCCCACCATGATCCCCGCTCGCTCAGCCACAGCCTGGCGGCGCAGGTCGCCGAGGGCCTTGGGCCGTCCCACTCGTTCGAGATCGCGGACCTGTTCGCCGAGGCATTCGACCCACGCTTCAACGTCGCCGACCACGCGGTCCACCGCCGGCAGGAACAGCCTCCGGCCGACGTGCTGGCCGAGCAGGCGCGCATCGACCGTGCCGATGCGCTGGTGCTGGTCTATCCGGTGTACTGGTGGTCGATGCCGGCGCTGCTCAAGGGCTGGATCGACCGGGTGTTCGCCAACGGTTGGGCGTTCGATTTCAACCTCGAAGCCAATCGCTTTGAGAAGAAACTCGGACACCTGCGGGTGCACCTGCTCGGCATCGGTGGGGCCGATGCCGGCACATACGGGCGCCACGGCTACGAGGTGGCGATGAAGACCCAGATCGATCACGGGATCTTCGATTACTGCGGCGCGCGGGTGCTGACCTCGCAGCTGCTGCTGGAATCGGAAAGCCAGGACCCGGCGCTGCATTTGCGCACGGCCCGGGCCATCGGTCGTGGTCTGTTCACCCGCGCCGAAACCGCCGCGGCGGTCCAGGTGGGGTGAGGGGAGGATGCACCGTGCGGCTCCGCGACGTCCCGGTCGCGGAGCGCAGGACGGCACAGGCCGTTAGTGCCCGGCGGGCTGCGCCTGTTGAGTGAGGATGGCCCTGGCCAGTTCTTCATCGCTGGCGTTGAGGCCTGGGTTTTCCTGGCGGATTTTCTGCAGCACCGACTCCAGGTAGACACCACGGATGGCACCACCGCTGGCGACGAAACTGGAGGCGTCGTCACGGGCGGGAATCACCATTTTGTCGTCCTTGAAGGTCGAGTACAGCGAGGCGGAAACCCCTGCCGAGGTGGCGACATCACCCGCATCGACACGGGCCATGGCTGAACCTGCGGGCAGACAGAGCAACAACGAAGAAACGAGTAATAGGCGGCGCATGAGGGCGTCCTCCGACAGCGTGAAGCAAAAAGGAAGTACTACACCATCTAGGATGCGCGGTACTGCCCGGGAGTTCCCTGGGCGCCGGCTGTACCCGCTGGCCGGGCGTTTTGCGTGGGGCAGGAAACGGCCCCCGGCATTGCACCGGGGGCCGTCGTCAACGGGCTGTCAGCTGACGACCCGGTAGCACGGCACATAGGCCGCGCCGCCCGGCAGTTTCATCCGGTGCTGCTGGACGAAGGATTTGAGCAGGTGATCCAGCGGTTGCATGATCGCGGTGTCGCCGTGGATTTCGTACGGGCCGTGCTTCTCGATCAGGCGGATGCCCTTGTCCTTGACGTTGCCGGCGACGATGCCGGAGAACGCGCGGCGCAGGTTGGCCGCCAGTTCGTGGGACGGCAGTGCGTGGTCCAGTTGCAGGCCGGCCATGTTGGCGTGGGTCGGGTCGAACGGGCGCTGGAAGCCTTCGTCGATTTTCAGCAGCCAGTTGAAGTGGAAGGCGTCGTTGCGTTCGCGGCGGAACTGCTTGACCTCCTTGAGCCCCTCGGTCATCTGCCGGGCGACCTCGGCCGGGTCGTCGATGATGATCTGGTACAGGCTGTGGGCCGCATCGCCCAGGGTCGCGCCGACGAAGGCATGCAACTGCTCCAGGTACGGCGCGGCGCTTTTCGGCCCGGTGAGGATCACCGGGAACGGCAGGTCGCGGTTGTCCGGGTGCATGAGGATGCCCAGCAGGTACAGGAACTCCTCGGCGGTGCCGGCGCCGCCCGGGAAAATGATGATGCCGTGGCCGACGCGGACGAAGGCTTCCAGGCGCTTCTCGATGTCCGGCAGGATCACCAGCTCGTTGACGATCGGGTTCGGCGCCTCGGCGGCGATGATGCCCGGCTCGGTGAGGCCCAGGTAACGGCTGCCGCTCATGCGCTGCTTGGCATGGGCAATGGTCGCGCCCTTCATCGGGCCCTTCATCACGCCCGGGCCGCAACCGGTGCAGACGTCCAGTTTACGCAGGCCCAGCTCATGGCCGACCTTCTTGGTGTACTGGTATTCCTCGGTGCTGATCGAGTGGCCGCCCCAGCACACCACCATCTTCGGCTCCACGCCCGGGCGCAGGGTGCGGGCGTTGCGCAGCAGGTGGAAGACGTAGTCGGTGATGCCCTGGGAGCTTTCCAGGTCGATGCGCTGGCTGGCCAGCTCGCTTTCGGTGTAGACGATGTCGCGCAGGGCGCTGAACAGCATTTCCCGGGTGCTGGCGATCATCTCGCCATCGACGAAGGCATCGGCCGGGGCGTTCAGCAGTTCCAGGCGCACGCCACGGTCCTGCTGGTGGATGCGGACTTCGAAATCCTTGTAGGCGTCGAGGATGGTCTTGGCGTTATCGACATGGGCGCCGGTGTTGAGGATGGCCAGGGCGCACTGGCGGAACAGGGCATAGATGCTGCCGGAACCGGCTTCGCTGAGTTGTTGCACTTCACGTTGGGACAAAGTCTCCAGGCTGCCTTTGGGGCTGACCGAAGCGTTGATGACGTGTCTTGGTTGCATTCTGGATTCCTTGAAAACGAGACCACCGGCCCATGCGGGCCCATGGCTTAAGAATAGTGAGCGGCGGTCGGGACGCCGGGAAAAACATTCTCCCGGGCTTCACGACGCAAAGGCAAACGGGGCCACCGGAACGTGCGGCCCGTGCGCCTCGCTACTTTCTCACAGCTGGTGGTCCGAAGCGAAAGCGGCGTGCATCGCCCTTGGCTATGCTCAGCCCATTCACCCATAGGGCTGGGGAGCGCAACCGGGCGCCGGCAGTGCCAGCCTCGTCACGACATTGGGAGTGCGTGAACATGGCACCTGCATCCGAGCGGTCCGGGGTCAACAAGAGCTGCTGAAGTGATTGCCTGTCATGTCACCCATGGCGCTCCGTCGATCTTGTCCGAAGCCTGAATGAATTTATCGGCCCGGCACTGCTCATAACTCTAAGTGGCGTAATCGCGCCAGGATCGTGTACGCAGTCAGGGAGCGGCATCCTCATGAGTCCAGTGTCATCCGTCGATCCAGGCCAGCCTTGTCGCCTGCTGTTGGTGGTCGAGGACGAGCCGATGATCCTGGAGTTTCTCTGCGAGATCCTGCAGGACGAGGGTTTCGCCACCCAGGCCATGCCCAGCGCGGATGCGGCGCTGCGGTTCCTGGAAAGCCATCCGGAGCAGGTGCGCCTGCTGCTGACCGATATCAATATGCCGGGCACCCTGAACGGCGCGGGCTTGGCCAACCGGGTGCGCGAGCGCTGGCCGGGCATGCCGGTGCTGGTGATGTCCGGTTACGAGACGCCGCAAAGTTCCGGAATTCGCTATCCGGTGTCGTTCATCCGCAAACCCTGGACCATCGGGCAGATCCTCGACTGTGTCGATGAAGCGTTGAACGGGACGGGGGAATAAAGAGTGGGGCGGAAGGTGAGGCGCGAAGCGGCTTTCGACCACCCAGGACCTCGGGTCCTCGGTGATCGCAAGGGAGGGTGAGCTAGCGGCTCACTCTTTGACGCTCATGAACTCTTTGGCCCAGACGATGTAGTCCTCGGGCTGGGTGTAGGTGTGGGCCAGCTCGGTGGCGCTGAGGTCCGAGGCCTGGGTGAAGATCTGCCGCTGTTCGCGCAGGCAGTCGTAGGTGGCCTTGATCGCCGCGAAATACGCCGCGTGGCCGTCGACGATGATCTTCGCGCCCAGTTGCGCCAGGCGCGCATCGTCGCGCAGCGCCGGGTTGCCGTAGGTCACCAGCATCAGGGGCACCGACAGGTGCTCGGAGATCTGTTCCAGTTGCTCGAAATCCTTGACCCCGACCATGCAGATGCCGTCGGCGCCGGCGCGCTCGTATTGCTGGGTGCGGCTGATGATTTCCTGGATCGGCAGGATCGCCGCGTTGGTCCGGGCGATGATCGCCAGTTCCGGGTCGACCCGGGCTTCCAGCGCCGCGCGGATCTTGCCCACGCCTTCGGCGACCGAGATCAGGTCGGTGGACTTGCGTCCGAACTGGGCCGGCAGCAGGGTGTCTTCGATGGTCAGGGCGGCGACGCCGGCGCGCTCCAGCTCGACCACGGTGCGCATCACATTGAGGGCGTTGCCGTAGCCGTGGTCGGCGTCGGCGATCACCGGCAGTTGGGCGACGCGGCCGATGCGGGTGGCCTGCTCGGCGAATTCGCTCAGGGTGATCAGGGCGAAGTCAGGCGCGGCCAGCACCTGCAGCGAGGCGACGGAGCCGCCGAGAATGCCCACTTCGAACCCCAGGTCGGCGGCGATCCGCGCTGACATCGGGTCGAAGACGGAGGCAGTGTGGAAGCAGGAGTCTGAAGCGATCAACTCGCGAAAACTACGGCGTAAATCTTGATGAGACAGCCTGGACATACGAACTCCCGGAAGGAGGTAAAAGAGATGCCGACGATAGCGTCGAGTCAAAAATGCAATCGGTCGTCCAGCGAGCCTGTGTAGAAGGGTCGCTGCGAAAACCTGGGCAGATGAAGACGAAGCAAGCAGGTATGAAACGGCGGGTGACGCCGCACCGGATGGAAAAAGCCAGGCGGGCGCTCTTGTTATGGCCGGGGTGAAGGCTATCACGCCGCCGCGGCGAAAATGATGACGAATTCGTATGGGCCCATGCCAGAACGGCATAGGCCATGCCGGTTGTCATGGGCGCCAGGGCGGGTCGATCATGCCGATTGAGAGGGTTCGCTCATCACTGGTATTTATGGGAGCGTCGATCGCTCGCGACGAAAACGAGCACGCGCAGCGACGGTTCCCGCACCGCGGATCACGGGCATGGCTCAATAAAATGTCAGAATTTGAGTCCAGGTCTGGACCTTTTCCCCTGATGCGCAATCATTAGGACGTGGATACCCAAAGGAGAGACGCATGTTCATTCGGTCATTGACCCTCGCAACGCTGCTCGCTGTCGTCGGCCCCGCAATGGCGGCCGACAACGAAGGCCCTCTGGCCCAGGATCAGGGCAAGGCGCGCCCATTGATCGTGATTGCACCCAGCTCCGTGGACCCGACCCTGGTGGCGCTGAAGAAATCCCTCGACGAGCCGGCCAACCGCCAGGCCTTCAGCGAACGCAACATGGTGCTCTACACGGTGATCAACACCATCGGCCAACGCGACGGCAAGGACCTGGACCCGCAATCGACCATGGCGCTGATCCGCAGCCTGAAGCTTGGCGCCGGGGCGCAGACCAAGGTGATCCTGGTGGGCAAGGACGGCGAGAAGAAGCTCGAACATTCCGGGGCCATCGAACTCAAGGAAGTCTTCAGCACCGTCGACCAGCTGCCGGCCGCGGAGAAGGAAGCCATTGCGCCGACGTTAGCGCCGGTCTCGGAAGTCAAGGCAGCCCACGCCGGCAAAGCCGCCAAATCGGGCAAGCCTGCGGCGCCACCGAAACCGCTGGACGACTGAGCCCGGCCCACACCGTTTGCTGATCCATCCCATCGCGAGCAAGCTCGCTCCTACAGAAACGCGCATGCCCCCTGTAGGAGCGAGCTTGCTCGCGAAGCGTTCTGATTAACCTCACCCGGCCATCAGGCATCGGTCACGACACCGCCAGCATTCCTGCCTCTTTTGTTGCATCGCCATCGACCTCGGCGCTTTGCAATGTCCGGCTGACCCCGCGCACGATCATCTCGACTTCCCGCTCGTCGATGATCAGCGCTGGCAGCAGGCGGATGGTGCTGCCCCGGGTCACGTTGATCAGCAGTCCGTGATCCTGGGCCGCCCGGAGCGCCAGCTCGCGTTGTGGGGCTTTCAGCTCGATGCCGATCATCAACCCCAGGCCGCGCACCTGCAGGACCTGCGGGTGATCGGCCAGTTCCGTCCGCAGGCGTTGCAGCAGGTGCTCGCCCTGGCGCCTGGCGTTGGCCAGCAGGCCTTGTTGCTCGATGATCTCCAGCACGGTGCAGGCCACCCGGCAGGCCAGCGGGTTGCCTCCGAAGGTGCTGCCGTGGCTGCCGGGGGTGAACAGGTGCGCGGCCTTGCCCCGGGCCAGGCAGGCACCGATGGGGATGCCGTTGCCCAGGCCCTTGGCCAGGGTCATCACGTCCGGGACTACGCCTTCATGCTGGCAGGCGAACCACTGGCCGGTGCGGCCGATGCCGGTCTGGATCTCGTCGAGCATCAGCAGCCAGTTGCGCCGGCTGCACAGCTCGCGCACGCCCTTGAGGTAGCCGGGCGGGGCCAGGCGGATACCGCTTTCGCCCTGGATCGGCTCCATCAGCACCGCGGCGATACGCGGGCCGTGGGCCTGCGCGGCTTGCTCCAGGGCGGCCAGGTCACCGAAGGGCACCTTGAGAAAATCCCCCGGCAGCGAATTCAGGCCCAGGCGTACCGCTGGCCCGTCGCTGGCCGCCAGGGTGCCCAGGGTGCGGCCGTGGAAGGCGTTCTCCATGACAATCACCAACGGCCGCTCGATGCCTTTGTGCCAGCCGTGCAGCCGCGCCAGCTTCAACGCGGTCTCGTTGGCTTCGGCGCCGGAGTTGTTGAAGAACGCCCGGTCCATCCCGGCCAGGCGGGTCAGCCGCTGCGCCAGTTGCTGTTGCCAGTCGATGCCGTAGAGGTTGGAGGTGTGCAGCAGCAGGCCGGCCTGTTCGCTGATGACGCTGACCAGTCTGGGATGGGAATGGCCGACGCCCGTCACCGCCACGCCGGCCACCGCGTCCAGGTATTCGCGGCCGGCCTGGTCCCAGAGGCGCGTGCCCAGGCCGCGGGTGAAGCTCAGCGGCAGCGGCTGATAGGTGTTCATCAGGCAGGTGGCGGTCATGACGGGTAGCTCCATCCAAGGGGTGTGCTGGCAGTATCGTTAGCCACCTGAGCTAGATAAACTCGTCAATTCTTTAATCATCTTCAAGTCAGGGTTGATAATGGATCTGTTCCAGGCGATGACGGTGTACGTGAAGGTGGTGGAGGCGGGGAACATGACTGCCGCCGCCCGCGAGTGCGGCCTGTCCACCACCATGGTCGGCAATCACCTGCGGGCCCTGGAGCAGCGCCTCGGGGTCAGCCTGCTCAGCCGCACCACCAGGCGCCAGCGCCTGACTGAGTTCGGCGCCGAGTATTACCAGCGTTGCCTGGCGGTGCTGGGGTTGGTGGCGGACTCCGAGCGCATGGCGGAACAGGTCCAGGGCGAGCCGTCGGGCACCCTGCGCATCACCGCGCCGCTGACCTTCGGCACCGAGCGCCTGGCGCCGGCCCTGAGCGAATTCCAGCTGCGCTGCCCGCAGGTCAAGGTGGAGCTGACGCTGGCCAACCAGCGCTTCGACTTGATCGACGGTGCCTTCGACGTGGCTTTTCGCCTGGGCAACCTGGACGCCTCGTCGCTGATCGCCCGGCCCCTGGAGGACTACACCCTGACCATCTGCGCGGCGCCGGACTATCTACAGCGCTGCGGCACGCCACGAGTCCCGGAGGACCTGCAGCACCACAACTGCCTGGCGTTCGCCTATCCGGCCGGTGACGAGTGGAGCTCCACCGCCACCCAATGGCCGTTGCGCGGGCCCGAGGGCGACGTGCTGATCCCGGTGTCCGGCTCGCTGCTGACCAACACCTCGTCCGGCCTGCACCGCGCGGCGCGGGGTGGCTTGGGGGTGGTGATGATGCCCGATGCCCTGGTGGAAGAAGACCTGCAACAGGGGCGGCTGGTGCCCGTGCTGCAGGACTATCAATTGCCCCGGCGGGCGATGCACCTGCTCTATGCCCAGGACCGTTACCGCCTGCCCAAGCTGCGCAGTTTCGTCGAGTTCGCCTTGGAGAAATGGGGGCGCTAAGCAAGCGCCAGGTCATGAAACAAAGACCCCGCCGTGCCGACCTGGCAGCGACGGGGTCTGGAGTGACGCTATTTGCCGGTCAGTTCAACTCGACCGGTTTCAACTGCTCCCAGGATTCCACCGGGCCCGGGTTGGCCGGCTGGCTGCCGCCGCCAAAACACACCGCCAGCTTGTTCAGCGCATTGATCGCGGTGGTGACCGCGCCTTCGGCCCAGCCGGCCGTCCAGGACACGTCATCGCCCGCCAGGATGAAGCGGTCGGGATTGCCCGTGTCGATGCCGCTCATGAACTGGGAAAAGATCCGCCGCTGATATTCGTACTGCCCTGGCAGGTTCATCTTGAAGGCGCCCAGGTACAGCGGCTGATCCTCCCAGTTGTGCTCCACGAACGCATTGACGGTGCTGTATTGCTCGTTGAGGTTGATCCCCGGATAGATGTTGTCCAGCAGGTTGGTGCACAGCTCGACATGCTGCGGCAACGGCGCGGGGCGGTCGCCGAGGAATTTCAGCGCATCGTCGTTCCAGGTGTAGGACAGGAAGATCCCGCTGCCTTTGTAGTCGCCCTTGCTGGCCGAGTAGTCGACCAGGTAAGTGCCGCGAGTCAGGCGGTCGGAGAGGGTGATGCTCATCTTGCGTTGCTCGTCGCCCACCACAAGGTCGTTCCAGAACGGGCGCTGGGTGGCGGCGAAAATCTTCGCCGACTGCATGTAGTGGGTGTACATGATGGCTTCCCAGGTATCGATGGGCAGCAGGCTGTTCATGGCGGGAAGGCTTTGCGGGTTCCCCGAGTAGCGCAGTTTGTCGAGGATCCGCACATGCGGGGTGTAGATGACGCTGGGGAAGTGGCACTGCTGGGTCTTTCGGGTGCGGGTGTCGGTGATGGCGACGCGGAAGGAACCGTCCGGTTGGCGCTCGATGTGTCGCACCTCCTTGTGGAACGGGTCGTCGAACACCTCGCGCGACAGCGCTTCGACCGTGGTGTCCTCGCCCCAGTGCAGCATCACGTCCCCCAGTTCCTTCGGCGCCTTGGACCAGAGCCGTTGCGGCAGGCTCGAGGAGCCGTCGAACATCAGTTGGTGGTCGGCGTCCAGGCCGGTGTACAGCACGCGCAGCAACTCGAGGATGCTGTTGGGGTAGTCGGTGTTCCAGCCGCCGGTGCCGAAGCCGATCTGGCCGAACAGGTCGATATCGGCCTTGCTCCAGCCGGAATTTTCCAGGAGCGCGGCGTAGAAGCTGACGTCGTCGCCGCTGGTTCCCGACTGAGGTTTGACGATGGCATTCCAGAGCTGCTTGATCTTCTGTTGATCGATGGAGCCCTCGGTCATGGCCTTTTCCAGATCTTTGAAGTGGTAGTTTTCCAGGAAGTCATCGAAGAACTGGTTTTCCAGCTCGACGTATTCCTGTGGCTTTGGAAAGGCCGGGTTGCCGTCCACTTCGTAATAGACCTTCTCCCCGCGGTAATCGACCACCGTACTGATCGCCGCGGCAGTCCCCGGGTTGGGAAAGTCCGCCGAGTTTTCGGTCATGCCGACTTTGCGGAAGTAGTGGAACAGCGCCTTGCCCGACACCGGGAAACGCATCGCGCCCAGTTCACAGAGCACCTGGCTGCCCGGGTTTTCGGGGTCGCCCTGGACCTTGGAGTAGAGCCGCCCGCCGATGCGCTCGGAGGCCTCGACCACCACCGGGTGCAGGCCCATGCGCATGGCTTCATAGGCGGCGACCAGGCCGGCGACGCCAGCGCCGACGATCAACACTTTCTGCCCATAGTTCGCCGGGTCTACCTGGCAGGGGGGAAGCTTTCGATTAGCCGCGCTCTGCAAATAGTTGGCGTAGTGAAAGGGGAAGTCCGGAATCAGCGCAGTGACATCCTTGTTCATGCGCAGGGGAGAGCGGTTGGTTCTTGAAGGAATCGCAGACATGGGGTTTCTCCTTGAAAGTCATTTCCATGTGTTTCCACTTGCTCGATGGCTCTATATCCATAGTCGCCGAGGCTTCAGCCTAGAGCAGATTCCCGGGTTGTATAGGTTCGCGCGGGTTTTGTGCCCGCACGAGCCGAAGGAACTAGGACTGCACCGCCGTGCACAACTCCACCAGCAGGCCGTCGGGGCAACGCACGTAGGACACCGTCTGTCCCCAGGGCTTTTCGCCGGGCGCGCTGAGTTCGCTGGCGCCGGCATCCAGCGCCTTTTGATGGGCGGCGTGCACGTCTGCGCAGACCAGGCTGATTTCCATGCCCAGCGGCCTGGCCGAGCTGTGGGCCTCGACGTGGCCGCCGTTGAAGTTCATTGCGCCCAGTTCATGGGCGGCGAAGGCGAGGGCGGTGGCGCCGGTTTCCAGTTCGCCGTAGGTGCCGGACTCATGGAGAAAACGGGTGGGCAGGCCGAAGGCGCGATTGAAGAAAGCCAGCGAGGCGCTGACATCCGGGACATAGAAAATGGTGTAGGCGAATTTCATGCTTGAGCGATCCTTGTTCATTGAAACTGGAGGGCCACGAAGGCCGGTTTATGTGTCGCCCTGGCACCCGCTTGGGCGTGCGCATGAGTAGGAGTGCCCGGTCGGTTTGGGCACTGAGCATTCAGGGTGCCGCGCAAGCGTACTACCCGATTCCAGGGACGATGATTTTCAATGGTTACAGATCGCTACCAGGCAGGCTTCGCGGCGAAAGGCTTGCTGGCGATGGCGGTCTTGAGGGCGCTATCGCGAGCAAGCTTCGCTCCTACAGAAGCGAGGAGTACGGGGCTCAACGCAACCGTTCAAGCATCTGGTAGTACCACATGCCCGCCGCCAGCATCGGGTTGCCCAGATGGTCGCCGAAGGGCACGCGGATGTGCTGGCAGGCGGCGAAGGTGTCGTAGTCGCCCAAGTGCCCGGTGATGGCCTGGGCCATGATCTCGCCCATGATGTGGCTGGTGGCGATGCCGTGGCCGGAGTAGCCCTGGCAATACCAGACGTTGTCCGAGAGCTTGCCCAGTTGCGGGATGCGGTTGATCACGATGCCCATGGCGCAGCTCCACTGGAAGTCGATGGCCGCGCCCTTGAGCGCCGGGAAGGTGCGTTCGATGCACGGGCGCAGTTCGCCGGCGATGTCCCGCGAGTCCTTGCCGCTGTAGTTGGCGCCGCCACCGAACAGCAGGCGGCCGTCGGCGGTCATGCGGTAATAGTCGAGCACGAAGCGGCAGTCGTAGACCGCCAGGTCCTGGGGGTTGAGGCGCTTGGCCAGGTCGCCCAGGGGCGCGGTGGTGACGATGCCGCCCATGGCCGGGAAGATCTTGCCCTTGAGTTGTTTCGGCTCCAGCTTGTGGTACACGTCGCCGGCCAGCAGCACCTGTCTGGCGTCGATGCGGCCCTGGGCGGTGATCACCGCCGGGCGCTCGCCGTGGACGATCTGCAGCACTTCGCTGTGCTCGAAGATCAGCGCGCCGAGGCTCTCGGCGGCGCGGGCTTCGCCGATGCACAGGTTCAGCGGATGCAGGTGCAGGTTGCGGGTGTTCTTGATCGCGCCGTGGTACAGCGGGCTGTCCAGCACCTCGCGCAGCTGTTGCTTGTCCAGCAGGCTGACCTCGTCGCCCATGCCGCGGCGCACCGCTTCTTCGTAGTCGGCGCGCAGGCCGGCGAGGTGGCTGGGCTTGTAGGCGGCATGCAGGTGGCCGTGCTTGAGGTCGCAGGCGATGGCGTATTTGTCCACGCGCTGGCGGATGATCCGGTGCCCGCGCCAGCGCAGTTGCCAGATGAAATCGTCGACCTCGTCGCCCAGGGTGCGGCGCATCTGCTTGCGCATGGCCTCGTCGCCGGACAGGCTGCCGGTGACCTGGCCGCCGTTGCGCCCGGTGGCGCCCCAGCCGATCTTGTGGCTTTCGACCAGGGCCACTTTCAGGCCTTTTTCCGCCAGTTCCACGGCGCTGGCGACGCCAGTAAAACCGCCGCCGATGATCACCACGTCGACGCTCACCTGGCCTTGCAGGGGCGGGTAGGCGGTTTCGTCATTCAGGGTGGCGCTGTAGTAGGAAGGGCAGCGTTCGGCTGCTGGTGTTACCGGGTTGAATGCGGCTGTCATGGGTCGTTCTCGAATGCTGGGAGGGGGCCGGGCCGGCGCCGTGACGCCGGCCAGCGCGTCACGCCTGGGTCAGGTACCAGCGCCAGTCCTGTTCGCCGACTTCGGCCATGAACTGGCGGTATTCGGCGCGCTTGACCGCCAGGTAGACCCCGAGGAATTCGCTGCCCAGGGCATTGCGGGCCCAGCTGGAGTTCTCCAGGGCGGTCAGCGAGGTCAGCCAGTCGGTGGGCAGCAGTTCGCTGGCCTGGGCATAGCCGTTGCCTTGCACCGGGTCGCCCGGATCGAGTTGTCCGCGCAGGCCGCGATGGATCCCGGCGAGAATCGCCGCGGCCGCCAGGTAGGGGTTGGCGTCGGCGCCGCAGATGCGGTGCTCGATATGCCGGCTGTTGGCCGGACCGCCCGGCACTCGCAGGCTCACCGTGCGGTTGTCGACGCCCCAGGTCGGTGCCAGCGGCGCGTAGCTGTTGGCCTGGAAGCGGCGATAGGAATTGGCGTTGGGGCAGAACAGCAGCAGCGAGTCGAGCAGCGACGCGAGCATGCCACCCACCGCCTGGCGCAGCAGCGGGGTGCCGGCCGGGTCTGCGGCGGCGAACAGGTTGTGGCCCGCGGCGTCGGCGAGGCTCACATGCATGTGCATGCCGGTGCCCGCCAGGTCATCGAAGGGCTTGGCCATGAAGGTCGCCTGCATCCCGTGCTGGTGGGCCACGGCCTTGACCAGGCGCTTGTAGCGCACCGCCTGGTCCATGGCCTCCAGGGCATCACCGTGCTCCAGGGTGATTTCCACCTGGCCCGGGGCGTATTCGGAAATCGCCGTACGCGCCGGAATGCCTTGCAGCTTGCAGGCGGCGTAGAGGTCGGCGAGGAAGGGTTCGATCTGCTCCAGCTCGCGCAGGCCATAGACCTGGGTGTGCCGTGGCCGGCCGCCGTCGGCGTCCAGCGCCGGTTGCGGGCGGCCGTTGCTGTCGCGCTTGGTATCCAGCAGGTAGAACTCCAGCTCGCAGGCCATCACCGGGTGATATCCCTCGGCCTTGAGCTGGTCGATGACCTTGATCAGCAGGTGACGCGGATCGGCGATGCTGGCCGGCAGGCCTTCCTGCGGGTGCATGCTGACCTGCACCGCGGCGGTGGGGATCTGTCGCCACGGCAGGCGCACCAGGCTGCCGGCCAGCGGGTAGGCGCGGCAGTCGATATCGCCGACGTCCCAGACCAGCCCGGAGTTTTCCACGTCGTCGCCCTGCAGGGTCAGGCCGAGGATGGTGCTGGGCAGCGGGCGGCCGCTTTCATAGACCGCCAGCAGTTCTTCGCGGTGCAGCAGCTTGCCGCGCGGCACGCCGTTGGCGTCGAGGATGAACAGCTCGATCATGTCGATATCGGGGTTGGCGGCCAGGAAGCTACGGGCCTCGTCAAGGGCTGCAAATTTCATGGTTCTCTCGCTTGCGCCATGACGGCGCGCAGGTTCGGTTCATGCAGCGGCGCCGGCATGGCCCGGTTGCAATGGCAGATAGCAAGGCGGCAGGGCTCGACGCGCAAAGGCGCGCGTTCAGAGCGAAAGCGAGAGATCCGGAGGGCGCGAGGAATGACGCAGGCGGGAGCGGCACAGGGCCATGGGCAGGTTGACCAGCAGTTTCATCGCAGGTCCCCGGGGTTGCCGTGGAGATCGCCGTGGGTGCGTTGTGTTGTCGCCATGCCAATGCCGATACGGCTGCACGGGGCAGCAGCGCATGTCTGGCAGGGCGGGCGGCAACACAAGGGGTTCATCGGCCGGCGGATCTCGTCAAGAATTCACGGACATTTCGTGCAAGTGAGGCTCACCGTTTTACCGGGACTGGTCCTCGCTGCCAAGGGGCGCGTCACAAAATATTTAACACCGCCCCCGGCAACGTAACGGAAAAAGTCCTCAGTAGATCCAGGGCACCAGGCGCCAGGTGTAGGCGCAGTAAGTGTCGTATTGCTTGCCGAACTCTTTGCGCAGCAAGGCTTCTTCGGCGTGGATGCGGGCGATCAGCGGGATCAGCATCAAGGCGGTCAGCAGCAGGCCGACCCCGGAGCGGAAGGCCAGGGCCCAGCCCGCGCAATTGATCAGCAACCCCAGGTAACTCGGGTTGCGCAGGGTGCCGTAGATGCCGGTGGTCACCAGCTGATGGCCGGGCTGGATCGCCACCAGGCCGCTGAAGCGATTGCCCAGCACGAACACCGGCCACAGCCGCAAGATGCCGCCGGCGATAAAGAACACCACGCCGAACCAGCGCGTGTCGGTGCCGCCAAAGGTCCAGAAATTCAGGCGGTCGGTGTAGGCGGGAAGAAAGGCCAGCAACAGCCCGAGGATGCCGAAGGCGGCGAGGACCCAGCGGTTTTCCCGGTCTTCCTGTTTGCCGGGGCTCAGGTTGCCTTCGCTGAACTGGGCCACGCCGGCCATCGCCAGCAAGGACAGGGCGATGACCCACAACGCGGGGTGGGAGAAGAACGCCACCAGCCCGCCCATGCCGAGGATGGCCAGGCCAAGGTAGACGAGGCAGGCGACCAGGCTGAGCGCCGCGAGTCTGGGAGAGTTACGCATGATGGCCCCTCACGAATGCCGAGGTGTATGCATTCAGTGTAGGTCCATCGTCGAGACAGCCCAGGTCGCCCGCGGCACCGCGTCGCCTGCATCGCCGGCAAGCCTGGCTCCTACAGAAGAGGAGGTGTTCACGCATGTCTGTAGCCGCTGCCGAGTAGCACGAGGCTGCGCTCGAGGACGAAGTCCTCGCAAAACCTGCGCATGCGGTTTGTCTGTAGGAACGCGGTGCCCGGTTTTGCGGCCCCTGCGGTGCCGATCGCAGCCTCGCGGGCTCGGCAGCGGCTACAGGGACGCCATGGTGTTCCCGGCTTCTGTAGGAGCGAGGCTTGCCCGCGAGGTGGTGTATCTGACACCCCATCTCGCCTGGATCACCTACGGATGCACAGGCGGTTTCTCCGCCAACTGGGCGACCAGGAATTCGATAAAGGCCCGGGTCTTTTGCGGCACGCGCCGGGCCGACGGGTACACCGCATGGATGCTGATCGGTGGCGCCTGCCATTCGCACAGCACCGGCACCAGGCGGCCGGCGGCCAGGGCGTCGGCGACGATGAAATCGGGCAGCAGGGCGATGCCCATGCCGGCCTCGGCGGCCTGGGCCAGCAGGTCGCCGTTGTTGGCGTGCAGCGGGCCGGTGACGTGGACGCGCTGGGTGTCTTTGCCGTTGCTCAATTGCAGGCTGACTCCGCTTTGCAGGTAGCCATAGTTCAGGCACTGGTGGGCGGTCAGGTCGCGGGGCGTCTGCGGGATGCCGGCGCGCTTCAGGTAGTCCGGCGAGGCCACCATGATCCGCGGCGCCGGGGCCAGCAGCTTGGCGACCATCGAGGAGTCGGCCAGGCTGGCGATGCGGATGGTCACATCGAAACCGCCGCGCACCGGGTCCACCTGCTGGTCGCTGAGCACCAGTTGCAATTCGATGTTCGGGTGCTGCTCATGGAACAGCGGCACCAGCGGCCCGAGGCGGCGCAGGCCGAAGGACATCGGCGCGTTGACCCGCAGCACCCCGCGCAATTCGCCGATGCCGTCCCGCGCCCGCTGTTCGGCCTCGTCCACGGCGGCCAGGACTTCCCGCGCCGACTCGTAGTACTCGGCGCCGGCTTCGGTCAGGTGCAGGCTGCGAGTAGTGCGGTGCAGCAGTTGCACGCCGATGGCTTCTTCCAGTGCCTGAATCTGTTTGCTGACTTTCGAGCGCGGCACGTCCATGGCCCGGGCCGCAGCGGCGAAGCCGTTGGCATCGACCGTGATGACAAACGCGCGCATGCATTCGATGCGATCCATGACTGTCCCTATTTTGGAATCAATGATTCTCGATTTTAGGGAATTGTCCCTTTTTAATCTAGCCCCTAAATTAGCCACCAAGCCGGCAGCAAAGCCTCCCCAGCGGAACCCGCGCCGAGCTCCCGAATTTTGCAACTCAACGTTTGAACCTACTCGACATCAAAAGGAACGCGCCATGTCTATCCGTGAACTGCTCAACCCAAGCAACTCCGCCCTGATCCTGATCGACCACCAGCCACAGATGTCCTTCGGTGTGCAGTCGATCGACCGCCAGACCCTGAAGAACAACACCGTGGGCCTGGCCAAGGCGGCGAAGATCTTCAACGTACCGACCATCTTCACCTCGGTGGAAACCGAGAGCTTCAGCGGCTACATCTGGCCGGAACTGCTCAGCGTGTTCCCGGATCACCAGCCGATCGAGCGCACCTCGATGAACTCCTGGGAAGACAAGAAGCTGGTGGAAGCGGTCAAGGCCACCGGGCGCAAGAAACTGATCATGGCCGCGCTGTGGACCGAGGTCTGCCTGAACTTCCCGGCCCTGGAAGCCCTGGCCGAAGGCTACGAGGTGTACATCGTCACCGACGCTTCCGGCGGCACCAGCCAGGAAGCCCATGACATGTCGGTACAGCGCATGATCCAGGCCGGCGCGGTGCCGGTGACCTGGCAGCAAGTGCTGCTCGAATTCCAGCGCGACTGGGCGCACAAGGAAACCTACGACGCGGTGATGGACCTGGTGCGCGAGCACAGCGGCGCCTACGGCATGGGCGTGGACTA